>JAGCTY010000140.1 GCA_017963105.1 Lentisphaeria bacterium | reverse complement strand
GGCGGTGATCGGCACGCGCGGCTTGTCCTTGCGGTCCTGGCGGGCGTATCCGAAGAACGGGATCACAGCGGTGATTCTGGCGGCGGACGCGCGGCGGGCGGCGTCCAGCATGATCAGAAGCTCCATCAGGTTTTCGTTCGTCGGATTGGACGTGGATTGGATGATGAATGTGTCCGCATTCCTCAGGGTATCCTTGTACTGGACAAAAATTTCGCCGTCCGGGAATCTCTGCACTGTCACGTGGCCGAGCTGCTGCCCCAGGCACTGCGCGATCGATTCGGCGAGTTTCGGATGTGATGTCCCGCTGTAGAGTCGGATGTCTCTCGCGTTTCCTTCCATGGTGTCCTGTTCTTTCCGTTCGTGGTTGAGGGGGTTATTTATGTCTCACAAAATCCCTGTCCGCGGTCCCGGAAGTCGGCTGAACGCGAGTCCTTTTTTTTCGCAGCCGGAAGCATCGCTTCCCCGTCGCTGCGCCATGCCGGGATCCTGAAAAAAACGAGACGGCAAAACGCCGGAAATCCCTGCGCATGAAAGAAAACCCCGCGGTCATGCGGATCTTGCGACCCACCGAATCCGAACAGTCGGATTAAGGTTTCTGTTTCAACGTGTCTTATAATATAGATCATCTTTCCGGAAAATCAAGTCCGGATTCTTTTTTTTCGCTCATTTCGTGTGCTTTTATGAAAAAACGCCCAGCATCCCAGGGAACAAATCTCCCGGACGACGAACAATTATCGCCATGCAAAAACTCGGTTTTCAAAAAATAAATCCCGCATCCATGGGCGGAACGCGCATTCGGATGCGGGCAGCAAGAACGGAAAACCGTTCGAAAATCAGTCTTTGAAATAGCGCTTCAGAAGACCGGCGAACGCGGCGCCGTGGCGCGCTTCGTCCTTGGCCATTTCATGCACGGTGTCGTGGATGGCGTCGAAACCGAGCTGCTTCGCCTTCTTCGCGATTTCGAACTTGCCGGCGCAGGCGCCGTGTTCGGCTTCCACGCGCTTGGTCAGATTGGTCTTCGTGCAGGGATCGACGACTTCGCCGAGGAGTTCGGCGAACTTGGCGGCATGTTCGGCCTCTTCGAAAGCGATGCGTTTGTAGGCTTCGGCGATTTCCGGATAGCCTTCGCGGTCGGCTACGCGGCTCATGGCGAGGTACATGCCGACTTCGGTGCATTCGCCCGTGAAGTTGGCGTGGAGACCGTCCATGATCTCCTTGTCGTCGACTTTGCCGTCGCCGATGCTGTGGACCGTGGCGAAAGCCATGGAATCGGCCTTTTCGTCCTTGGCGACGAACTTGGAGGCGGGAGCCTTGCACTGGGGGCAGAATTCGGGGGGATTGTCGCCTTCGTGGACATAGCCGCAGACCTGGCAAACGTACTTCATGATGGGGTCCTTTCTTTCACGCGCCGGAAGACGCATGAGGGGTTGGGTTGGATATGATTGGAAACGTTGTCCCGGCGGGGAGAACGCCGGTTGAAATGACTACAGGCTTAAAATAACTCCAAACGACGAAAATACAAACCCGAAATCCCGTTTTTTTGAAAATATATCGCAACTCGTTGCGTGAGAGTTATTTTTTCAGCATGTCCGGCGCGAATCGGCCGCGGTTCGCGGGTTCGAGCAGACGCCATTTGACCAGTCCCGTGCGCGCCAGGCAGTACCGCAATGCCACCGCGAGGCAGCCGAACCCGTATTTCACGCTCCGGCGGAATGAGATGCTGGACGCCTCTTCGAAATACTTGGTCGGGCACGAGACCTCGGCGATCACGGCTCCGGTCCAGGCGATCTGCGCGAGCATTTCGTTGTCGAAGATGAAGTCGTCGGAATTTCCGTCCAGGTCGAGCGATTCGAGCAGCTCGCGGGAGAATCCGCGGTAGCCGGTGTGGTATTCGGAAAGCTTCTGCCCCATGAGCACGTTTTCCACGAACGTGAGGATGCGGTTGGAGATATATTTGTACAGGGGCATTCCGCCGCGCAGGGCGCAGCCGCCAAGGATGCGCGAACCGAGCGTGCAGTGGTACAGGCCGTTGCCGATCATCGCGGCCATGGCTGGGATCAGCAGCGGCGTGTACTGGTAGTCCGGATGCACCATGATCACGATGTCCGCACCGTTTTCGAGCGCAAGCCTGTAGCACTGTTTCTGGTTGCCGCCGTAGCCCGTGTTGCGCGGCAGACGGCGGGTCACGGCGCCTTCGATGCGGGAGACGGCGGCCCATGTATCGTCGCTGCTGGCGTCGTCCACGATCACGACCTGGTCGACGAACGGCTGGGCGGCCGCCTCGCGAAAGGTCTTTTCGAGGGTCTTTTCCGCGTTGTACGCCGGCATGACCACGACGACTTTTTTTCCGTTGAACATCTTTGCTCCGTTAACGTTGTTTTTGAGGCGCGGATTCCCGGATCGTCCGGCCGGAGGGCATCTTAAAATATACATCCGGCAGAACATTTTTCAAGCGCATTTCGGAAGCATGCGACAGTTTCTGCAAAAGACTACCCGTTTTTTCCTCGGGAAAATGGTTCATTTTCTTTATCATCCGCTTGAAAACAGCGCGCACGCGAGATATATTAAACGAATTTCGGCGCATAACCGCATCCCGAACGCAAAAAAACACCGCGTCCGCACAGAAAGGACTATTTTGAACCAGCCCGACACAACTTCACCGTTTCCGGGAAATCCCGGCGGCGCGATCGGCGCGCCCGTCGACGCCCTGTACAACGGCATCCGAAACCGCCTGTTCCTGCGCGAATCGGCGGCATTCTGCGCCGCGGCGCTCTTCCTGGCGGGCGGCGTCGTGCTCGCCTGGCGGATGGCGTTCCCGGAATGGCCCCGCGACGCCGTGATCCTTTCGTCCGCCCTGCTCGTGGCCGCCGCGCTGATCGGCGCGCTGGTCCGGGCGATCCGCCTGACGCCGCCGAAACGCAAGCTCATGGTCTGGCTCGACGCTCATTCGGACTGCGGCGGATTCCTGGCCGCGTCGCTGGAAACGGACTGTTCGGCGTGGGCGTCACAGATCAAAACGCCCCGTTCGCCGAAACTGAGCATGGAGTTTCCCGCCGCCCGCCTGACCGCGCTCCTGACCGCGGCAATCTTTTTCGTGGGGGCGTTTCTGGTCAGGACAGATCAACTGGGCGCCGCCGGCCCGGGCAAGCTCGACGTACATCAGGAACAGGAGGAGCTGGAATCTAAGCTGGAAATCCTCGAACAGGAACCGCTGGTCCCGCAGGAGGAGATCGAGGAGGCGAAGGAGGCGCTCGAAGAGCTCGTGGAGAACAGCAGCGGCACGTCCCCGGCAAAGACGTTCGAGGGCATTGAAGCGCTCCGCGACCTGACCGATTCGCTCGCCGCAAACGCATCCCGCGCGCTGGAGCATTCCGCCGAGAATTTCGAGAAACTTTCGCAGACGGCCTCCGCGCTCGCGAACCTGCCGTCCGACGTGCCGGGCCGCACCAAGGCGCTGGAACAGCTCAAGGAGCTCGCCGAACAGCTCGCCGCGGACGACGCCGCGCTGGCGGAGTTCCTGAAACAGAGCGGGGACAACCTCGCCGCATCCATGACGCCCGAACAGCTCCAGTCGCTCGCCGAACAGCTCGGCGGAGGCGCGCAGGACTTGCGCGAACGCCTCGAAAAACTCGCGCAGATGCGCAACGACCAGATGCAGCAGCAGAACGGTCAGGGGCAAGGTCAGGGACAAGGCAACGGACAAGGCGGCGGACAAGGCGGAACCGGCCTCGCGACCGACTCCGACTACGAAAACAGCGCCGAGGCGCTTCAGCAGTGGCTGGAGGAGAACGCTCCGGGCGCGTCCGAGCTTTCCGATGCCGCCGGACAGGGTCAGGGGCAAGGACAGGGACAAGGCCAGGGCAACGTCCCCGGCGCGGGCGGCATCACCCGCGGACGCGGCGACGCCCTCCTCAACTTCACAGGACAGACGCAGGACATCGGCGACGAACGCCGCGAACTCATGCTTGAGAACAACACCCCCGGACAAAGCGTCTCCATCCTCGAGTTCGCCACCTCGCCCGGCGACGAGACCGCCGAACGCGCCAGGGCCGGACAGCTTTCCGGCTCCGGCCAGGCGGCGGAGCACGCCGAAACACGCATCCTCCCCTCGCACCGCGAATCCGTCCGCCGTTATTTCAACAACTCACCGGAACAACCATAAATCATTTATCATATCCACATGGAGCAGCCCCCGCGATGAACACCGAACAACCCTCCCTGATGACTCCCGAAGAACTCAACCGCGTCAGCAGCCTGGCGGCGCGCCTCCTCGACGAACTCGACAATATCCTCCTCGGCCAGCACGAGGTCCACAGACTCCTCCTCATCGGCATCTTCAGCCGCGGCCACGTGTTGCTCGAAGGCCTCCCCGGCGTCGGCAAGACAGCCCTCGTGAAGGCGCTCGGCAAGCTCATGCGCCTCGAGTTCAAGCGCATCCAGTTCACGCCCGACCTGCTCCCCAGCGACATCCTCGGCGGCAGCATCCTCCAGGTCATGCCCGACGGCTCCCGCAAAATGGAGTTCCAGCCCGGCGCGATCTTCTCCAACATCCTCCTCGCCGACGAGATCAACCGCGCGTCGCCGAAAACCCAGTCCGCCATGCTCGAAGCCATGCAGGAACACGCCGTGACGCTCCTCGGCGAGACGCGCCCCCTGCCCGATCCGTTCTTCGTGCTGGCGTCGCAGAACCCGATCGAGCTCGAAGGCACCTACCCGATCCCGGAGGCCCAGCTCGACCGATTCCTCTTCAAGATCAACGTGGCGGGCGTCGACGCCGACGTCCTCACGCAGATCATCGCGCACCGCCGCCGCGGCGAACCGCCGGAGCCGGAATGGACGCTCTCCGCCGAGGAACTGAAGGAGATCTTCGCCGCCATGGACCGCATCTACCTCAGCGAATCCGTCGCAAACTACATCGCGCGCATCGTGGCAGCCGGACACCCCGGCAACCCCGCCGCCATCCCGGACGTGACGCGTTTCGTGACCTACGGCCCCTCCCCCCGCGCCGCCATCGCCCTCGCCGAATCCTCCCGCGCCGCCGCGCTCATCGCCGGCCGTCCCGCGGTCGGGTTCGAGGACGTCCGCAGCGTGGCGCCCGCGGTCCTGAACCACCGCCTCATCCTGAACTACCAGGCGAAGCTCGACAAGATCACACCCGTCGAGCTCTCCGCCCGCCTCCTCGAAAAAGTCGATCCCGCCGGCATCGAATGGCCGCAGGGTGTCAACCCCGGAAAGGATTGAACCATGGCGCACCGTTTCGTGAGGATATTCCGGCGCGCGTTTCTGTCCGCGCTTCTCCTGCTGCTGCCCGCGGCGGCGTTTTCGTTCGCGGCCAGCCAGGCCCCGGCCGATTTTCCGGTCACGGCTCCGGCCAGGACATCCGATCCTCAGCGCATCCTCCCCGACGACAATCCGGCATCGTACGGAAACGCCAAGACGGCCACCGCGCCGTCCGCCGCATCCGGTCCGGTGAAGATCACCGTCGCGCCGGCCCCCTTCCAGAACATCGCCATCGGCGACCAGATCGTCCGCGAGTTCATCGTGCAGAACGACTCCGCGAAGCCGATCGACGTCAGGATCGTCATGAACTATATGATCGGCTGGCGCGGCAACAGGCTTGACCGTTCCGTCACGACCTCGCGGAAGATCCCCGCGAAATCCATCCAGACCATATCCGTCTACGTCCCGTCGAGCCTCGATGACGACGACCAGAACATGGAAGTCTACGATCCGAAGATATATGTCGACGGCAGGCTGTTCAAGCCGCTGCCGCCCGGCATCTTCGACATCGGCAGCCAGGAGCGGGAGTATTACGCCGCGCCGTCCTCGTTCGCCGCGGAGGAGCCGATCCTGACACTCCTCGTCAACGGGATCCTCACGAAGACATACCGTTCCTACGGCTGGCACGACATGGAAGCCGCGTTCTCCGATTCCGACACGGTCCAGTGGCCCGCCATCCCCCAGTTCTACCAGGCGAAGAACCTCATCATCCGCAAGACCACCGACACCTTTACGCCCGACGCCGAACGCTCCATCCGAGACGCCGTGATGCTGGGCGCCACCGAAATGCTGTTCGTCCCCGAAGGCTCGCGCGCGCCCGACTGGGTCCCCGCGCCGGTCTTCCCCGGCGTGCCGGTCATCGTGCCGCGCGGTTTCGGGCGGACCATCGTGATCGAGGAACGCCTCTTCGCATCCTTTCCGGGGCTCCGGGTGGAAGCCGCGGACATGTCCGATCCTCATTTCGAAAATGGAAAAGCCATCGCGCCCCGGCCCAACGCAAACGAGAGGGAAACGATCTCCGGCATGATCCAGCCGGTCGTCGATTACCTGAAAAACGCCGACCTTTTCATCGTGAATCCCGCCACGGTGTGCCAGATGCTGCCGTGCGTCGACATCCCGAGCATGTCGTTCGCCATCGTCATCCTCGCGCTGCTGGCGTACATCGTCATCGTGGGCCCGGTCAACTATTTCTACCTCATCAGGCACAAGAAAAGCATCCTGCTGCTCCTGCTGACCGTCCCGGTGATCTCGTTCGTCTTCGTCGGGATCGTCATCGTCTTCGTCACCCTCTTCGAAGGCTGGTACTCCCGCGCCTCCGCCGTCGGCATGACGTTCCTCGACCAGCAGGAAAGCATGGCGTACACGCGCGCCGCGGTCAGCCTGTACGCGCCGCTCCCCGTCCGCAGGCTGACCTTCGACCCGTCGGACACCGTGTCGTTCGCCCGCGCGAAGAATGCGTACGTTTCCCTCGGCCGCGACCAGGTCGTGACGGGTGCGAACAAAGCGCGCATCCCGCTGGTCTACGGCATCTCCCGCGCGGAAAAGCACCTCGAACAGCTCAAGGTCTCCCGCAACGCCTCCGGCACGCTCACCGTCGTAAACGGACTCGGCGCACCTGTGAAGGTCCTCGCCTTGAAGACCCCCGACGGACAGCTCTGGCTCCCCTCGGGCAACACGATTCAGCCGGGCGTCTCCGCCGAGCTGAAGCCGTACACAAGGACAGAAGCGCCCGACGCAGCCCTGAAAGCGCTGTTCGCGGATTCGAACAGTGATTTCGCAAAGGAGGCAACTTCCTCCTTCTCGCCCGGACGCAACCAGCTGTTCTACACCGTCTGCGCGTATCTGCTGGAGCCCGGCACCGGCAACGGCGCGGGCAACAATGCCCGCTCGGAAACGAACGGGTATTTCTCCAACGGTTCGACCATCAGCATCCGCCACGATGCGCTCGCAGTCGTCCGGGAAAAAGGCGGCGTTTCCCCGTTCTCTGCCTGCCTCGAACCCGGCATGTACGTCGTCGAGACCGACCGGCCGCTCTTCTACTCGCCCGGCTGCAACCCCGTTTCCTTCCGTGCCCGCCACCTCGTCGTCGGCACGTTCAACCTTCAGGAGTAAGCCCACATGAAAACTGAAGTCCGCAATCTCACGCGCGTGTTCGGCAAGACCGTCGCCGTCAATGATATCTCCTTCTCGTTCGAAGACGGCAACATCTTCGGATTCATCGGGCCGAACGGCGCGGGCAAGACCACCACGATCCGCATCATGGCGACGCTCGACCTCGCCACCTCAGGCGACGTCTTCTACGACGGCGTGTCCGCCACGCTCTACCCGGAGGCAGTCCGCCGCGTGGTCGGCTACATGCCCGACTCCCTGCCCGGCTACAAGGACATCCAGGTCTGGGAATATCTCGATTTCTTCGCACGCAGTTTCGGTTTGAAGGGCGCGGAGCGCACCCGCGCGCTGAACGACATCGTGGAGTTCACCAACCTCGGCGAACTCCGCAACAAGTTCCTCTTCGCGCTCTCCAAGGGCATGAAGCAGCGCGTCAGCCTCGCGCGCGCCCTGATCCACAACCCGAAGGTGCTCATCATGGACGAACCGGCCGCGGGGCTCGACCCGCGCGCCCGCCACGAACTCCGCACCCTCCTGAAAATCCTCGCCGACCAGAAGAAAGCCATCTTCCTGAGCAGCCACATCCTGTCCGAACTTCAGGACATCTGCGACGGCGCGGTCATCATCGAACAGGGCAAGCTCCTGTCCGCCGGCACGCTGAACGAACTCCTCGCGCAGGTCAACGGCGGAATCAATCCGTCCGCCGCCCCGGACACCGTTCGGCCCCAGCCCGCTGAAACCGCCGACCTCTCCGGTTCGGACGCCGCACCTCAGCCGCCGGCCGTTCCGAACGGCGTCAGCATCACGCTGAAGACCCCGCGCGGCGAAGCCGAGCCCGTCCGCCTGAAACTCCTCGAGCACCCGCTCACGCGTTCCGTGGACCTGTTCGACGACGATGAAGTCCACGCGGTGATCGAAGGCAATGATGCCGAGGTCTCCCGTGTCGTCGGCACCGTCTTCGCCGCCGGGCTCACGGTCCTGTCGTTCACGCGGAACCAGATGGGCCTGGAGGAGCTCTTCATGAAGATCACGCAGGGCAAGGTCCAGTAAGGAGGCGCGCACATGGTCGGAAAAGCATTCTTCGAAAACCTCGGCGAGTCCCTGAACCCGGTCTTCGTGAAGGAAATGCGCCAGTATTTCCAGAACCGCCGCATGGTCATCTTCATGGGCCTGCTCCTCATCGTGCAGTTCATCGTCGCGCTCTTCTTCGCATCCGCCATGACGCTCGACGCCGACGGGGACGAGGGCGTCGTGTTCTTCCTGCTCATCATTTGCGCGGGCGCCGGGCTCTCCGTCCTGCTCTGCTCGATCGGCGCGGAACAGCGCTTCGCGGAGGAGCGCTCGGACAAGGAGCTGAACTACTCCATGCTGACCACGCTCAAACCGTCCGCCGTCATCATGGGCAAGCTCGAGGGCGCCATGGTCATGATCCTGTGCATCTTCTCCATGCTGCTGCCGTTCCTGACCGCGGCGTACTTCATGCGCGGGCTTTCGGCGGTGTCCCTGCTCATCACGCTCTGCCTCTTCCCGATCCTCGTGCTCTACGCGCTCGCGGGCATCTTCGCAGGATCTTTCGGGCAGAAATGGGTCACGGTCCTCTTTTTCGTCGGGATCTTCAACAGCCTGTTTGCTCTTGTCCCCGCCTTCTTCGAGATCGTCGAGGACCTCATGGAGCGTGGCAGCATCGATTCCACCTTCTGGATCACCGTCCTCGTCGAATACGAGATCGCGCTCCTGCTCGGCGTCATGCTTTTCCTGCTCTCGCTCGCGGTCGTCTCCCCGCCGAAATCCAACCGGCTCCTGCCCGCGAAAGTCTACCTCTTCGCCCTGCCCTTCCTCTCGCTGCTCCTGATGACGCCGTTCTACCTCGTCTACGGCCCCGCGGACTTCCCGCCGGACGTCTTCTTCTTCATCGAGTTCGCGTTCTGCTTCTTCTCGGTCACCGTGCTCGGCATCATCGCGATCTTCGAGATGCCGACGAACAGCATCCGCGTCTACATGAAGTGCCCGCGCAATTTCATCGGACGCTGCCTGCATTTCGTCTTCTCCACCGGGTTCTCCGGCTCCCTGATCCTCGCCTTCCTCATCCTCGCGATCCCCGTCGCGATGTACCCGTTCGGGAAACTGTCGGGAGATGAAACCTCCCGTCTCTGCGGATTCCTCTGCATCCTCGTATCCTCCCTGGGGTATGTGATCCTCTCGCTCAACCTGAGCTGGCGGACCAAACTCCCCCTGCCCGCCTGGCTGTGGGTGATCATGTTCGAGGGCGCGGGCAACATCCTCGCGTGGATCCCCGTCGCGGTCAACGAAGGCACAATACGCGGAATCCCCTTCCCCGTCCGCATTGCGTCCATGCTGATCTCCCCGACCTACTGCTTCTGGGAAACGATCGACGCTTCGGTCGCATCGACAATGGCGACAGCTCCGAGGGGAGGATTCTTCCCCCTGACCATCCCGCACCATGCCCTTTTCTGGTCCCTCGCGGTCACCGGCGTCCTCTTCCTGCTCCTGCTGCCCGCGATCGTCAAGGCGTTCCGTATGCACCGCCGCCCGGATGACGGCGCCGTCAAACCGCCCACGAAGGAAATGCTCAAACAATGAACCCGGAACCCGCGCCCGAAATCACGAATCCGCCGCCGGAAAAGACGTTCCCCGAACGCTCCGCGGACTCAGGAGAAGCCCGTCCGAAGAAGAAGCCCGGGCTTTTCATCCGCTTCGTCCGGTGGTTCGACCGCGGCATTGACCTGGAGGGACGCGACACGTCCGACTGGAACATCTACTATTACTATTTCCGGCAGGTCGCCCAGCACCGCGCCCCGATCAAGCTCAAATACCTGAAGTGGTTCGCGCTGGTCTTCCAGCTCTATTTCTTCGGGACGATCATCTTCGCGATCATCAACGGCATTCTGGCGGCCTCCGTGCCGCGCGGCGCGGGCGAAGGGTTCGAGGCGATCCCCATCTTCGCACACATCTTTTTGGGCATAGCCGGACTGGCAAGCAACCTCCTCCTGCTGTTGCCCATGCTGCTCCTCCCCGTCATTGTGGTCGCCCCGGCGTTCCGGCTCCGCAGCAAGAACCGCGCCCTCATCACGTCCCGCGCCAAGGAGCCCCCGCTGCTGGCGCATCTGGTGCAATATACCTCGCACAAGGGGCTTGTGCAGGGTGTGCTGCAGAGCTTTCTCTACACCTGGAAACGGCTGCTCATCCTGCTGTCGCCGTGCCTTGTCCCCATTCTCCTGTTCCTGGTATATGGGATCGTGGACGGCATTGTCTCGGGCGATCTTACGGCCGCGGCGTTCCTGAGGTTTGCCTTCACGCCGGCCTGCGCCGTCCTTTGTGTCCTGGCGGTCTCGCTGTTTTTCCTCATGCAGCCGTTCTGCTACCGGCTGGACTCCCTGATGGTGGCGATCGGCGTCGGATTCGAAACGATCATGTTCATCCGGTTCATCATCATGTTCAAATTGACCCCGAGCGGGATGGTTCCGGCTGCATCCGCTGCGTCTTCGGCGGATTTTCTGGCGGTCTCTTCGGTCTATGTCGTGTCGTGCCTGTTCGCCATCGTGTATTTCCCGCTCGCGGCCGCCGACACCGGCGAACTCGGCCTCGGCAAACGCACCTCGAAATGGATCCGCATCCTGCTGTACACGACGGCGGGCGTGTTCCTCGCGCTCATCCTCCTGTCGAAAGCATTCTTCGCGAGCCTGAACGACTCCTCCTATCAGGGCGATCTCGCCGAGTTCCTCGCCATGGTCATGGTCTGGGGGCTTGCCATCTGTATCTGCGGACTGCTCGTCACCTCGATGTCCGCCACCTCGCCCCTGGCGGCGCGCCAGCTCCAGACCCGCGCGAAGGAACCATTCCTGAAAAAAATGTTCGACCCTGCCTCGCCGCTCTCCCTGCTCCCGGCCCTCGCGCTGGAGCTGATCACCCTTGCGACCCTTTTCATCCTGTTCCAGTCGGAACGGGAGGCCATCCGGACGCCGGGCACCTATCACGGCGTGGTTGGAACGATCATCCTTTACAGTTGCGGCAGCAGGGCGCGGAACGCCTGGACTGCGATCCATTTCGCGCTCGCCCTCGCATACGTCCGCCAGCGGAAAAAACCGGAAATGAAGGCGCCGTGGGATTTCCATGTCCGGTTCAACATGATCGTCCTCATCACCTACGTCGCCATCCGGCTGTTCCTGGCGCTGACTTCCAGAAACAGCGCCGGATTCGTCGGCATCGTTCTGTATATCGTGTCTCTGATCGTCCTGTTCACCGTCTTCGGCTTCCTGAAAAGCCCCTCATCGACCTATAAAGTCGAGTATCCCCAGTCCGAACCGGAACAGGACAAGGAGGAGGCGTCATGACCCCGCCCGCCGCAACCATCCCGTATTTCAGGGACGCGGTCGAACGCGCCCTCGCCGCGACCGGAGGCGTGGAGCTGACCGCCCCCGCGCAGGTATCCGGCATCGACGGACGCCGCGTGGGACGCAAGACGGGCAACGCGCTGGAGTTCTCCGAATACCGCGAGTACCGGCCCGGCGACGACCTGCGGCGCATCGACTGGCGCGTGTACGCCCGGAGCGAACAGCTCATGATCAAGCAGTATTCGGAGGAGATCGACCCGCGGTGCGACGTGATCGTGGACCATTCGGCATCCATGGCGTCGACCGAACGCAAGGCGTCCGCCGCGATCTCGCTCGCCGCGATCTTCGCCACCGCCGCCGCGAACTCCGGATTCTCCCTGAACCTCTGGCACGCCGCCGGCACCTTCCGCAAGGACCCCTCGCCCGCCGCGCCGCTCCTCTGGGACTTTCCGCCCTTCGAAACGCCGTTCAGCCCGTCCGAAAATCCCGCCTCGTTCTCCGGCCAGTTCTTCCGGCGCGGCATCCGCATCCTCGTGACCGACCTCATGGGACCGGACGATCCCGCGCCCGTGCTGTCGCGCCTCGCCGACGGCGCCAAGCGCGCCGTGGTCGTGATGGTGCTGAACCCGACGGAGCTCGAACCGGAACCGGACGCGAACGTGCTGCTGGTCGACGCGGAGACCGGGGAGGAACGCGAGCTCGTGGTGGATGAAGGCGCGATCGCGCGCTACCACGAACGCCTCGAGAATCACCGCGCGATGTGGGCCACCGCAGCCTTGTCGCGCGGCGTCCTGCTCCTGCCGCTTTCCGCCGCGGATTTCTGCCCGGAGATCCGTCCCGACGAACTTTTCCACGCGGGGCTGCTCAAATGAACGACTTCTTCTTCGGATTCGAACATAACCTGCTTCTGTGGTGCGCCCTGCCGGTCTTCGCAGTCCTGCTCCTGCTCTATCTCCTGCACCGCCGCTCGAAAGTCCGCATCGTGCCCGCCATCTTCCTGTGGGACCGCCCGCAGGCGTCGCCGAACAGCGGCACACGCATCCGGTTCCGGTTCCCGCCCGCGATCTTCTACCTGGAGCTCGCCGCTCTGCTGCTCCTGACCGCCGCGCTCGCCGCGCCGTTCATCTCCACCCCGGAGACCTTCCCGCCGCTCGCCGTGATCCTCGACGACTCCATGTCCATGCAGGCGAAAGTCCCCGGCGGCAAGTCCCCGCTCGAATCCGGCGCGGAGTTCATCAAACGCGAAATCCGCGCCCTGCCCGACCGACGCGTGCTGTGGATCGTGGCGGGCGAATCGCCCGTGCTCGCCTCGGACAGCAACGCCCGGACGGATTTCGGACCGTTCTGGACCGGACAGGCTGCATCGTCCGACCTCGCCGCCGCGGCGTCCCTCGCCCGGCGCATGGCGCGCGGCTGCCATCTCCTGATCGTGACCGACCGCAAGCCCGCGATCGAGCTCGCGCCGGACACCACATGCTATTCCGCGGGCGCGCCGCTGGGCAATTCCGCCATCGTGAACGCCCGCCGCACGGGCGGACGCATCCTGATCGAGGCGGCGAACTTCTCCGCGCTTCCGCTGAACGCCGCGCTCGTGCTGGAGCCCGGTTCCCTGCGGACGCAGCTCCAGCTCGCGGCGAAGGAAACGCGCCGCATCGTGCTCGCAGTCCCGGCAGCCGCCGCGCATGAGGCGGTCACGGTCCGCCTCGAAAACGCCGACGCGGCCGCGAATGCCCTGCTCATCGACGACGAAGTCGTGCTGGAGGCGGAGGACGATTCCCCGGTCTCGTACCGCGTCGCCGCCCTCCCCGCCGCCGCACGCTCCGCGCTCGACCGCGTGCTGAACAACAATCCGTCGTTCCGTCCCGCGCTGACGGGCGAGATTCCCGACCTCGACATCCTACCCGCCGAGGCCGACAGTCCCTCGCCCGTGCATCTTTACTGGCTTGCTTCTCCGAAAAAGAAAGCGACGCCCGCGAATCCGCCTCAAAAAGAACAGACCGAAACCAATGCCGAGAATCCGACCGAATCCCAGCCTCAAACAGAAGACGCCGCGCCTTCCGCATCAGGACCGCTTTCCGTCGAAAACGCCGCCGTCCTCACGCGCGGGCTCCCGCTCGACTCGCTTCAATGGGCGGCCAGCGCGGACGACCTGCCCGGGCAGACGCTTCTGCGGAGCGGCGACGTGCCGGTGCTCTCCACGCGCCTGAACCTGAACCGCGACCGCGAAATCTTCCTGAACCTCGATCCCGCGCGCTCCAACATCACGCGCCATCCGTTCTGGCCGATCTTCTTCCAGAACCTCGCACAGACCGTCCGCACGGATCGATTCGGCCCGGCGCGCACGAACCTGCGGAGCGGCGAAATCCTCCACGTCCGCCTGCCGCGCGGTGCGGAAGCGCTGACCGCGGTCCGTCCCGACGGCAAATCCATGGAGATCCGGGCGATGCGCGGCGACGCCGATTTCCGCCCGATGCTCCACGGCGTGTGGCGGATCGAATCCGGCGCTTCGAAGTGGTCCGCAAGCGTGATGGGACTGAGCGCGGAGGAATCCGACCTCTCCGGCGCGGGACCGTTCCGCCGTGACGCCGACAAGCTCGCGGTCATGCCGTTCTGGATGCTCCGTCCGATGGCATGGGCGTTCCTGTTGCTCGCCGCGCTGCTTCTCGCGGCGCACCACATCATCCTCACGCGGAAAGGAGGCGGCCCATGCTGAACCATATCCTGATCTGGCAGCCGGCGGCGTTCCTGATCCTGCTCCCGCTCCTCGCGCTGTTTACGTTCCGCAGGCTCCCGACCCGCGTCCTGAATTTCATTCGCGTCCTCATCTATATCATGGTCGCGGCGGCGCTGGCGGGCATTTCGGTCCGCCTGCCCGAACGCACCGGCACGCTCGTCGTGCTGACCGACCTCAGCCGGTCCATGCCGGACGGCGCGCGCCAGGAGATGGATTCGCTGATCCGCCGCCTGGAACACAACGAGCCCGACAGCTCGAAGTTGAGCGTGATCTCGTTCGCCGGGACGCCCTTCGTGGAGAAACTGCCGGATTCCGCGGCGTTCAACGGGCTCAAGACCGATCCGTCCGATCCGCATGCCACGGACATCGCCGGGGCGATCGACGCCGCGCTGGAGCTGATCCCGACCGACGCCTCCGGGCGCATCCTGCTGCTTTCCGACGGTCTCCACACCACGGGCAGCCCGGTCGCCGCATCCGCCGCAATGGCCGCCACGCGCGGCGTCGCGATCGACTACCGTCTGCTCTCACGCGGCTCGGCCGACGATGCCGCGGTCCTTTCCGTCGACGCTCCCCTCCGCGCCGCGCCCGGCGTGATCTACACCGTCTCCGCCCGCCTTTATTCTCAATCGCCCGGCCCGGCGGTCTGCCGCATCCGCAAGAACGGCGGCGTGTGGCTCACGCGCGAGGTGCGCCTGCGCCGCGGCGTTACGACAGTTTCCTGGCGCGACAAGACAGATTCGCCCGGTACGGCGAACTACGAAGTCGAACTCGTGCTCCCGGAAGGCGCGCCCGCCGACCCGGTTCCGGAAAACAACCGCGTCCGCCGCATCGTTTCCATCGAGGGACGCAAACCGGTCCTGCTCGTGACCGCGTCCCCCACGAAAAACCTCGCGCACATCCTCCGCGAAGCCGGGCTGGACGTGAAGGTGATGGAGCCGACCTCCGCCGCGCTCGCCCCCGAGGTGCTGGGCGGCGTCTCCGGCGTGATCTTCGAAAACGTGAAGGCGTCGTCGTTCTCCATGGATTCCCTCGCCCGCCTGAAGGGGCTCGTCTCCGCCGGCTCGATCGGGTTCATGATGACCGGCGGCAAATCCTCCTTCGCGCTCGGCGGCTACTACCGCAGCGAGATCGAGGACGTGCTCCCGGTCACGCTCGAACAGCGCAACGAGGTCCGCAAGGGCACGAACGCGGTCGTGGTCGTCCTTGACCGCTCCGGCAGTATGGCCATGACCAATTCGAAGGGCATCAGCAAGATGTCGCTGGCGAACGCCGCCACGGTCGAGGTGCTGAACCTGCTCTCCGATTTCGACAACTTCGGCGTGATCGCGGTCGACAGCTCGCCGCACACGGTCGTCAGCCTGGCCCCGGTCGCCGACGTCCGCGGCCGCGCGAACAAGATCCGCGCCATCGAGTCCATGGGCGGCGGCATCTACACCTACACCGGCCTGAAAGCCGCGTTCGAAATGCTCACGAAATCCGACATCCCCTCGCGCCACATCATCCTCTTCGCCGACGCGGCCGACGCCGAGGAACCGGGCGCGTACAAGGAACTGCTCGGCACCGCCGAAGCCAACGGCATCACGGTCAGCGTGGTCGGGCTCGGCACCAAGTCGGACAGCGACGCGGCGTTCCTCATGGACGTGGCGAAACGCGGCAACGGGCTGGCGTATTTCACGGACAAGGCCGAAGAGCTCCCGCGCATCTTCGCCGAAGACACGTTCGTGATGGTCCGCAGCACGTTCCTGACCGACCCGGTGAAGGCACTGCTCCAGCCCGCCGCGACCGTCCTCCCCGGCTCCGGTAAATTCTCGCGCACCTTCGATTTCAACGGCTGCAACCTCTGCTATCTGCGCCCCGGATGCGACGCCGTGCTCATCACCGACGACGAGGATCGCGCGCCGCTCGCCGCCACCGGCGTCTTCGGGCTCGGCCGAACCGTGGCGTTCTGCGCCGAGGCCGACGGACGCTACACCGGGCCGTTCGCACAGGATCCCGGCGCAGCGCCGTTCCTGGCCTCGCTCGTGACCTGGATGACCGCATCCGACGACGAGGGCGCGGACTACATGATCACGCAGGAAATCCGCAACGGCAGCCACTACGCCGCGCTCGAGCTCGACCCGGCGCGCACTTCCGACCCGTTCCGCAGCACGCCCGTCCTCACGGCGGTCTTCTGCGACGATTCCGGCAGGACCGAGACCCGCAAGTATCCGCTCGCCTGGGACGGCCCCGACCGACTCGTCTCCGAGGTCCCTCTCTCCGGCGGAAACATCGTCCTCGGTTCCATCCAGTGGGACGGCGCGCGCCCGCATCCGCTCGTGCCCGCCGAACTGCCGTATTCGCCCGAATTCAATCCGAACCGGACCTCCGGCCGCGAACTCGCCGAACTGCTCCGGGCAAGCGGCGGACGCGAACGCATCGCGGTCGAGGAGATCTGGGACGACATCCCGAAACGCCTCCGCGCGTTCCCGCTCACGCCGTTCTTCTGCCTCGCCGCGATCCTGCTGTTCCTGTTCGAAATCGCCGAACGCCGGTTCCTGCTCATCGGACGGTTCTTCGTCGCGAAAAAGAACGACAACACGCCGGACGGGGACGATTCACCTTCCGGCCCGGATGGCCACCCCGGCATCCGATTCCCGCGCAAACGCAGAAAAGCGCCGCGCCCGAACACGACCAGGCCGCAGCCGGAATCCGACCGGGAGTCCGGGCAGAATTCGCCTCAGCCGGAAGCCGACGAGGACCCCACCGCGGACTCCATCTCCGCCGCACTGAAGAAGGCGCGCAGACGGTAAAACCGCCGCCCCCTCCCCGAAAACACCAACAGAAAAGCCGTACACCGCTTTGTCAGGCGATGCACGGCCTAATCATCTTCCGTGCCGGGAGGACAAGTCCTCCACTTCAGCAGTGCCGAGCTTCGCTCCGGCACGGGATTTCACTTTACTTCAGCGGAACCGTGATGGCTTCCTTGGTCTGGGTCACGGGCTTGATCGTGCCGTCTTCATTGAAGAAGAGTTCGTCGACGCAGACGGAACGGCGGAGACTCTGGCCCTTCTGTCCGTCGCGGTCAAGCGTGCCGTTGTGGTAGAAGAGGTAGGTGTGGCCCTTGTAGTCGACCACGCCGGGGTGGATCGTGAAGCTGTTGCGCGGGGCGCCGGTGACCTGTCCGCGGAACGTCCAGGGACCGGTGATCTTTTCGGCTGTGGAGTAGTTGATGCACTCGCCGCCGCCACCGCCGAAGCCGGCGTAGATGTTATAGTAGAGGCCGTTGCGCTTGTAGAGCCAGGGGCCTTCGATATAATTCTGGAGATGGAGGTCGATGATCTCGCCGTCGATCTCGGTCATGTTGTCTTTCAGCTTCGCGAGGTAGGAATTCTGTCCCCACGCGAGCCACGCGGTGCCGTCATCATCGATCAGCACGGTCGGGTCGATGTCGTTCCAGCCGCGGCCGGGAGTATCGCTGTCGACGACCAGCGGCTTCGGATGCGGCACGAACGGGCCGACCGGAGTGTCGCCGATCGCGACGCCGACGCACTGGCCGCCTTCCGGCGTGTTGTAGGTCACGTACCAGTAGAACTTGTCGCCCTTCTGAATGCACTGTGCGGCCCAGGCAATCCCCTTCTTTCCGTTCGGGAAGTCTTCCGGACGGAGCTTCACGCCGTGGCTGCGCCAGTGGACCATGTCGGTCGTGGAATAGACGCGCCAGTCGGCGATGTTGTAGTTGCCGGGGAGACCGATGTTCTCGCCGTCCTTGTAGATGTCTTCGCCGGTGTAGACGTACAGGCGGTCGCCGACCACCAGCGGGGCGGGGTCGCACGTCCAGGCGTCAGTGAAGATCGGGTTTCCGCTGGGTTCCAGGTCAACGCCGTCGTAGACGACGTCCTTGGAGGAGGACTGGCAGGCGGCCGCCGCCAGTGCGAGAGCGGAGATCGCTCCGGCGAGGAGGAATTGTTTTGCTTTCATGTTTGTTTCACCTTGGGTTATTGGGATTGAGTGAAGGTAAGGGAAATCTTTTTCGAGGCGGAGTCCGGCGCAGGCCGTCTCCATTTGAGATAATGTAACGCACGGGGCGGCGTTTTTCAAGCGTTTTTCGTGATAAGAAAGTACGGTTTTCCCGTAGAAAAAAAATTTGCGGCGTTATTTAACGTTAAATCCGTGAACCTTGACGCAGCACATCGATTTGTTCCTCGTTTTTTCCTAACTCAGAGCGCCTTCCCCCCTGTTTCTCCTGTCCGTTCCCCGTGAAGAGGCTGTTTCTGGTTGGGGATGCGGAGAGAGGAAAGAGGGGGGATTAACGGATTCGCATTCTCCCCGGCACGGGGACACGAAAAATCCGGGGCCGGTTTTGAAGCCGGTCCCGGATCGTTTTACCTTGAATTACCTGGAGGCGGGAATCAGAGTCCGCCGCAGACGGCAAGCAGGACGCCAGCCGCGACCGCGGAGCCGATCACGCCGGAAACGTTCGGACCCATGGCGTGCATGAGCAGGAAGTTCTGGCTGTCGTATTCGAGGCCGAGCTTGTTGGCGACGCGGGCCGCCATCGGGACGGCGGAGACGCCTGCCGCGCCGATGAGCGGGTTGATCTTTTCCTTGGAGAACAGGTTCATGATCTTGGCGAACATGACGCCCGCCGCAGTGGCGATACAGAACGCGCAGCAGCCCATGACGAGGATGCCGACGGTCTGGAGGCTCAGGAACTGTTCGGCGGAGAGCTTGGAGCCGACCGCGATGCCGAGGAAGATCGTCACGATGTTGATGAGGGCGTTCTGGGCGGTGTCGGACAGACGGTCGACCACGCCGCATTCGCGCATCAGGTTGCCGAGCATGAGCATACCGATCAGCGGGGCGGCGTCGGGGAGCAGGAACGCGCAGAGGAGCGTGATGACGACCGGGAAGCAGATCTTCTCGATCTTCGGCACGTTGCGGAGCTGTTTCATGCGGATCTTGCGTTCGGCCTCGGTCGTGCAGAGCTTCATGATCGGGGGCTGGATGATCGGGACCAGCGCCATGTAGGAGTACGCCGCGACGGCGATCGCGCCGAGGAGCGACGGGGACAGGCGGGAGGTCACGAAGATGGAGGTCGGGCCGTCCGCGCCGCCGATGATGCCGATGGACGCGGCGTCCTTGATGTTGAACGTGATGCCGGGGACGACGTTCAGCGCGAGCGCGCCGAGGAGCGCGCCGAAGATGCCGAACTGCGCGGCGGCGCCGAGCAGGGCAGTGCGCGGATTCGCGAGCATCGGGCCGAAGTCGGTCATCGCGCCGACGCCCATGAAGATGAGGCACGGGAACACGCCGGACTCGATGCCGACCATGTAGATCATGCCCTGGAGTCCGTCCGGACCGCTGATGCCGGCGAGCGGGATATTCGCGAGGAGCGCACCGAAACCGATCGGGAGGAGCAGGAGCGGTTCGAACTGCTTCACGATGGCGAGGTAGAGCAGGACGAGGGCGACGAACATCATGAGGAGGCGGCCGAGGCCGAGGATCCAGGTCTTGGAGAAATCGGTGGTCGTCTGACGGTAGATGTCGTAGATGCCGGTGCTGTGCCAGAGGTTGCCGATGGCGGTGCCGAAGCCCGGGAGCGACTTGGCCTGGCCGCCTTCGCGGACGGACTCGTTATAGTTGTACATGGGCATGAACTCGGCAACGACATCGCCGGTTTCGAGCGCGGACGCGACCAGAAGGCCGTCCTTCACGTTCTCGACGGCCATGGACCGCGCAAGGATGACTTTGCCTTTGCTGCGGTTGACCGGCTTCACGATGAGGATTTCGCGTCCGTCGTGAAGGTCCTTGCCCTTCGCGAAGGAGACGGAATAGACGAGGCCGTAGCCTTTGGCGGCCTTGGTCGCCTCGACGACGCTCTTGGCGTTGTCGACGACCATCTTCGCGCCGGCTTCGTCGCCAGCGGCCTTCTTTTCCTCGGCGACCGCTTCGGCGTCGAGCATATACTTGTCCATCGTGGCGGGGTTGCCCCAGACGTAAACGAGGAACATGCGGCCCGTTTGAGTGTCCTTGTACCAATCGAAGCATTCGTCGGGTTCGGACATCGCCGTGTCGCGTTCAATGTTTTTGTTCGCAAGAAGATCGGACAGCTTCTTCGGAAACGCGGATTTCGCGGCTTCGACGGCCTGCACCGCGTCAGCGGCGGCCGCCTGGGCCTGATTCGCGGCGGCCTGCAGGGAGGCGGCGTCCTGGGCGGACACCGCGAGCCCGGCGGCGCAGAGAACCGCGAAGAGGATCGTAAGAATGAAATTACGCATGGATTACTTCTCCTCGACTTTGAAGAGGGCCTGACCGGAGGTGACGACTGCCTTCACGTCGACGCAGATTTCGCGGATGATGCCGGCCTTGTCGGGCTTGATCTCGTTTTCCATCTTCATGGCTTCGACCACGGCGATCACGTCGCCGGCTTCGAATTCGTCGCCTTCGGAGACGAGGATCTTGGTGACGGTGCCGGGGAACGGGCTGTTGATGTCGACGGTGTTGCCGGAACCGGCGGCCGGAGCGGCGGCCTTCTTGGCGGCAGCTCCGCCTTCGGTGACCTGTCCGGCGAGGTCGGCGGTGATGACGCCGCCTTCCTTGACCTGGACGTTGAAGGTCTTGCCTTCGACCGTGACGGTGTAGGCGGCCGGGACGTCGTTCTTCGCCTTCGGGGCGGCGTCGGCGGCATAGCGGATGCCCATGGGCTTGTCGCCCTTCAGGAACGCGATGCCCTTGTCGCCGCAGGCGGCCGCGATGAAGATGTTCTCATCGGTCACGGGGAGGTTGTTCTTCTGGAGGAGTTCGGTGTTGTACTTCACGCCGAGCTTCGGATTGGCGTCGTTGATCTCGACGACGGACTTCGTGGTCGGCTCAAGCTGGAGCTGATCCTGCGCCCACTTCACGACCTGCGGATCGGGAGCGACCGGGGTCTTGCCGAAGTAGCCGAGGACCATCTTGCCGTAGCCGTTCGGATCGAGCTTCCAGGAGCCGTCGGCGTTCTTGCCCATCACGGCGTTGCGGAACGCCTGCTGGAAGTAGAACTGGGAGACGGGGGTGACGGAGGTGCCGAAACCGCCGCGGGCGACGACTTCGCGCATCTCTTCGATGCAGGCGTCGTACTTGTCGAGGCAGTTGTTGTCGCGCATCATCTGGGTGTTGGCAGTGAGGGCGCCGCCGGGCATCGGGCTGAAGATGATCTCGGGGGAGACCTGCATGGACTCGGGCGGCATGAAGTACTTGCTGAGACACTGCTTGAAGACCTTTTCGACCTTGAGGATCTTGTCCGGGTCGATGTCGAGCGTGTAGTCGGTGCCGCGCAGGCGGTGGTACATGGTCAGGATGTCGGTCTCGCAGGTGCCGCCGGAGAGCGGAGCCATGGCGAGGTCGATCACGTCCGCGCCGGCGGTGATGGCGGCCCAGTTGCAGGCGACGGCCATGCCGGCGGTGTCATGCGTGTGGAACTGGATTTCCTTCGCGCCGACGCCGTATTCCTTGTCGAGGATGGCGCGGGCGGCCTTGATCGTGTCGAACACGGTCTGCGGCGTGGAGGTGCCGGAGGCGTCTTTGAACGCGAGGCTGTCGAACGGGATGCCGGACTTGATGATCTCGTTCAGGCGGTCTTCGTAGAACTTCGGGGTGTGGGCATAGGGTTCGTTGAGCCCGGGAGCCAGGCCCATCATGGTGATGGTGATCTGGTGCTTCAGGCCGTTGGCGGCGATGGCGCGGCCGGAAACGTCGAGGTTGCGGACGTCGTTCAGGGCGTCGAAGTTGCGGATCGTGGTGATGCCATGCTTCTTGAACATCTTCGCGTGGAGCTGGATGATGTCGGTGGACTGGGAGGAGAGGCCGACCACGTTCACGCCGCGGGAGAGCGTCTGCAGGTTCACGTCCGGGCCGACCGTTTCGCGCCACTTGTCCATCATCTCGAACGCGTCTTCCTGGCAGTAAAAATAGAGAGCCTGGAAACGGGCGCCGCCGCCGATCTCGATGTAGTTGATGCCGGCCTTCACCGCCGCGTCGAGGGCGGGAAGGAAATCATCGGTTTTGACGCGGGCGCCGAGGCAGGACTGGAATCCGTCGCGGAAGGAGCAGTCCATGAATTTGATTTTTTTCATAAGGGGTTGCCTTTTATGTTGAATATGAATAAATGTTGTTTGTGTTCAGACGTTCATTTCCCTGCGCGGTAGAGCTTGACGGCTTCGATTGCCGCCAGCGCGCGGACCCGGTCTTCGGGAGAAAGGGCCCCGGCCTTTGCGCCGGACGCTTTTTTCTTTTTCGGAGCCGGCGGGGCCGGTTCGAGGAAGTTCGAGAAGGGGGCCAGCGCTTTCGACATCAATTTCATGCAAATGATCATGATGGAGAGGAAGCAGAAGACCCAGAGCATTCCGAGGACCATGGCTTCCAGGCCATCGAGAATCAGACT
>JAGCTY010000015.1 GCA_017963105.1 Lentisphaeria bacterium | reverse complement strand
TCGAGCGGGGTGAGGCCCATCGTGGTGTCGATGACCTTGCCGTTCTTGACGGCGGCCATGCTGCAGCCGTTGCCGAGGTGGCAGGTGATGATCGTGACGTCTTCGGGCTTTTTGCCGAGGAATTCGGCGGTGGAGAGGGTCACGAAACGATGGCTGGTGCCGTGGAACCCGTACTTGCGGATGCCGTACTTCTTGTAGAACTCCATCGGAATCGCGTAGAGGTAGGCCTCCGGGGGCATGGTCTGGTGGAACTGCGTGTCGAAGACGGCCACGTTCGGGACGCCGGCGAAGATCTCCTCGCAGGCTTCGATGCCGCTGAGGTTGGCGGGGTTGTGGAGCGGTCCCAGCGGGATGCACTCGCGGATGATGTCCTTGACCGCTTCGTCGACCTTGACCGGGGCGGTGACCTTTTCGCCGCCGTGGAGCACGCGGTGGCCGATCGCTTTGACTTCGGAGAGGCTCTTCAGGACGCCGATCTGCGGATCGACGAGCTTGGCGCAGACCGCGCGGAGGCCGTCGGAGTGGTTCTTCACGCCTTCGGGGGATTCTTCGAACTTGAAACCGTCCGGACGCTTGATGATGAGGTTCGGAGTCGGGGTGCCGACGCGCTCCACCAGGCCGGACGCGATGACGGTGTTGCTGCCGCCTTCCATTTCGAAAAGCGTGAATTTGAGGGAGGAGCTGCCGGAGTTGATCACGAGAATTTTCATGCGGAATCCTTTATGGTTTCAGGGTTAAAAACATGTAGAACTAGATAATATAGCATTAATCTTTGGAAAATGCAAGGAAAAGCGGCAGTTTCCGCACGTTTTTTTAAAAAATGACATTTTTTTAGAATGCTTCCTTGAAATCCTGAAAAACTGGTGTATTTTAGGAATGAATTCCATAAAAACTATAGTTTTTCGGGAATAAGTTCCATAAAAACATGTTTTTTGAAGGAGCGCAAACGATGAATTACATAGAAAGAGACCTCGAATCTGTGCTGAAAGAAAAGATGTTCGGAGGCAAAGCACTGGTCGTCTACGGACCGCGGCAGAGCGGCAAGACCACCATGATCCGGCATCTTATCTCAGGTTATGGAAACAATAACGTCCTATGGCTGAACGGAGACAATCCCGACGTCCGGGCAAAAGTCTCCGGGATCTCAACGGACGGCTGGCGGCTTCTGCTCGGCGGCAGGCGCATCGTGGTCGTCGACGAGGCGCAGCACATCGGCGGCATCGGGATGGCGCTGAAGCTCGTGACAGATGAACTGCCGGAAGTACAGGTCATTGCGACCGGCTCGTCCGCTTTCGAGCTGAAAAACCGCATGGCGGAACCTCTCACCGGACGCAAATTCGAATACAGGTTGCCGCCTCTTTCCTTCTGTGAACTGGCCTCGGCAAACGGGCTTTTGGAGGAAACGCAGAACCGGGAACGCAGACTGCTGTACGGCTCCTATCCTGACGTCGTCGCACATCCCGGCAATGAACCCGCCCTGCTCTCGGAGATCGCAGGCAGCTACTTGTTCAAGGACATCTATGCGCTGGACGGACTTCGGAAAACCGGAAGCTTGGACCGCCTTGTCCGCGCACTGGCATTCCAGATCGGTTCCGAGGTCAGCCTCAATGAACTCGCGGGACTGGCCGGCATGGACGTCAAGACCGTCGACCGCTACATCGAACTGCTCGCCAGGTGCTACATCGTGTATCCGCTGGGCGCGTTCAGCCGCAACCTCAGGAACGAGATCAAGAAGGGGTTCAAAATCTATTTCTGCGACCTCGGAATCCGCAACGCCGTCATCAGCAACTTTTCCCCGCTCGCATCCCGCACGGACGCCGGACCGATGTGGGAAAACTACCTCATCATGGAACGCATCAAGCTCAACATCAACCGCCCGTTCCCGCCCAGGCCTTTCTTCTGGCGCACACGGGCGCCGGAAAGCCGCGAGATCGATTATTTGGAGGAGTCAGATGGGCATCTGCGGGCATGGGAGATCAAGTCGAAACCCGAAGCAAAGGCGAAAATCCCCCTGACGTTCCAGCGGGCATACCCGGATACTCCGGCCGCCATTATAAGCCCGTCCAACTACGAAACATTCCTGCTCCCTGAACGGTAACAGCGAGGATCGCCGGCATTTTTTCGCGAACCGAATGTTTTCCGCTTGTATTTTCCCGGCGGCGTGGTATTGTAATACCAAAATCATAACATTAACTTTTTTCAGGCGGAAAACGCGAGTAATGAAGAAGAAACTCAAAATCCTGCTGATCGCGCTGGGAATCACAGTGGTCTGCGTCCTGCTGATCGCCGGGCTCGTCGCGCTCGCCGTGCTGACCCGTTCCGCCCCGGTGTACGACTACGACGACCCGGAACCCCTGTGGGAGCTTGCCGAGCGCACGGAACGCTACATCATCCGGTCGACGGACAGGGGATCGTCCGCCCGGAACGAGGCGCTGAAGGCGCTGGAGGACATCGCGCTGCTCGAAGTCCCCGAGGACGAGAAAGCCCGCCGCATCCGCGAACGTTTCCCGGAGGAATCGTTCTGGACCGACGACCTGAAAGACGTGCTGAAACAGGCGGAATCGGGCGATGCCGAGGCACAGTTCCGGCTCGGCTGTTTTTATTCATTCAGGAGGGACGTCCGCGCCTCCGACGCCGACCTGGACCGCGGCAAATGCGTCATGAAATCTCAGGCGATGGCGTGGAAATGGTTCCACAAGGCCGCCCTGCAGGGGCACGCGAAGGCACAGAGCCGGATCGTCGGAAGCATGTTCTTCGGCCATCCGGCATACAAGAATGTTTCGGAACACACCCTGCCGCTCCGAATCGAAGAACAGCTCGGACGCGAAGCCGAGGAATGGTGCGTCAGGGCGGCCATGCAGGGTGAACCCGATGCACTGTGGGATGGGTATGGCCCGGATAAGGATGAAGAACGGAACAGAAGGGCCGCGCTCGCGATCTTCCGCGAAGCCGCCGAACAGGGCGACGTCGAGGCGATGCGCTCGACCGCATCCCTGCTGTGGCATTTTCACGACTACGACGGCGCCGCCGAATGGGAACGCAGGGCGGCCGAACTCGGCGACGTGGGCAGTATGATATCATGCGCGGAGGAGCGCGAAAGAATGATGGAGCCGGACGACGAGGATTCCAAGCCCATGGACTGGGAATGGCGGCAGAAGGCGTTCGACGCCGCCATGAAGCAGCTGGACGAGGGCAGCGCCAGGGGGATCCGGAAGGTCGGGTATTTAACGGTGCCCGAATATCTGGAGAGACTGACCGGAGGGCAAAGCGAGGAGGAGTTCGCCGCGCGGGTCATGCCGCGGCTGTGGGACCTGATCGAACGGCACGGCGACTATGAAGACGCGTTCCAGGCCATCCGGCGCCTCATGGGGATCGCCGGGCTGGACTACCCCACGCTCGACCGCCTGTTCGCGGAGCTGGGCATGTACCATTATCAGCTCGAGTATGCCGACGCTCTGCTGGACGGCACGACGACGGAACAATCCGAGGGCATCCGGCTGCTCCGCAAGCTCGCCGGGTTCGGTCATCCCAATGCGCAACGCCGCCTTGGGGAGTGTTATCTGAAGGGGACCGGCGTGCCGGCGGACAAGGCTGAGGGCGTCAAATGGCTGCGGAGAGCCGCGGAGAAAAAAGACATATTCGCGATGTGGGATCTGGGTGAATGCCTCCACACCGGCGACCCGCCGAGAAGCTGGCTTGAGGCAATTCAATGGTCGCTCCGGGCGGAAGCCTATAACGGCTATCCGGTGTATGATTCCATCTCCGAATACCTGTTCCAACAGCTGAAAAACTCGATCAAAAGACTCTTCGAGTGAGAACCCGTCCGCAGCACCCGTCCGCGGCAGACCTGATCTGCGATGCTGTAAAACGTGGTGGATAAAACGCAATCCGACGCCATGCCATACTGTGTTGGATGAAAAACCTCTAGTTTCAGTTAAAAGGAGTTTGTTTTAACTGAAACTAGCGCGTATGCGCGGGAGGGGAGGCAACGCCTCCACTGCGGCAGTGCTCTGCTGCGCGAGAACACAGGAGGCAACGCCTCCACTGCGGCAGTGCTCTGCTGCGCGAGAACACAGGAGGCAACGCCTCCACTGCGACAGTGTCCGGCTTCGCTCGGACACAGAATAGGGCATTATCAAGCTTCAAGCAAAAATAAGGTCGGAGAAGAAACTCTAGTTTCAGTTAAAAAGAGTTTGTTTTAACTGAAACTAGCGCGTATGCGCGGGAAGCAATGCCTCTGGTACCGGGACATAGCGCTTTTTCGGGGAATCGCGGGCCGGCGTGTTGAAAAAACCACAAAAAGATGCTATAGTAAACCTCAAACAACAGAGGACTTTCCCGTTATGAGCCGATCGCCGCGGACAGTACGCCGCGCGCCGTTCCCAGGCTCAAAAACGGGATCCGATATCACGTTCACGACCATTCACCCATGAAACCCGAATCCCCCCAGTCCGCCAGCCAGGAAAACCCGGTACAGTCCGCCTCAAAGGACCTGACGGGGAAAATGGTCGTCATCATCGGCGCCGGGCCCGCCGGGCTGACCGCCGGATACAGGCTCCTGCGCGCCAACCGGAACATCCGGGTCGTCGTGCTGGAGGAATCCGGGTGCGTCGGCGGGATTTCGCGCACGGTCGAGCACAACGGCAACCGGATGGACATCGGCGGGCACCGGTTCTTCTCGAAGGACCCGGAGGTCAACACCATGTGGCAGGAGCTCATGCCGCTTCAGGGCAGGCCGTCGTTCGACGACATCGTCCTCGGCCGGAGCATCTCCGCCGCGCCGGGCGGCCCCGACCCGGAAAAGACCGACCGCGTGATGCTCACCAGGCCGCGCGTTTCGCGCATCTACTACAAGCGCCTGTTCTTCGACTACCCGGCGAAAATGAACTGGAACACGCTCAGGAACATCGGATTCCTGACCACGTTCCGGGTCGCCATGAGCTATCTGCGCGCCATGTTGCGGCCGCTGCCGGAAACCTCGCTCGAAAACTTCTACATCAACCGGTTCGGGCGCAGGCTGTACACCATGTTTTTCGAGGGGTACACGGAGAAAGTCTGGGGGCGCCATCCGCGCGACATTTCGGCGTCCTGGGGCGCGCAGCGCGTGAAGGGGCTGTCCATCACCGCCGTGCTCAAGAACGTCTTTTCCAAATGCGTGCCGCGCGGCCGCCGGAAGGTCGAAACGTCGCTGATCGGCGAGTTCCTCTACCCGAAGTTCGGTCCCGGGCAGCTGTGGGAAGCCGCGGCGTCCGAGATCGAAGCCATGGGCGGCGAAATCCGCCTCAACCACCGCGTCGCGCAGGTCAGAACGCAAAACGACATGGTGAGGGAGATCGTCTGCGAGACGCCCGCCGGGACAGAATCGTTCGAGGCGGACTATGTGATCTCCTCCATGGCGCTGAAGGACCTGGTCGGCGGCATGAACAGCGTCCCGCCGGAGATCGCGCAAATCGCCGCCGGGCTGCCCTACCGCGACTTCGTGACGATCGGCATCCTGGTTGACAAGCTCAATCTGCGCAACGAAACGAAGCTGAAGACGCTGAACAATATCATCCCCGACTGCTGGATCTACGTGCAGGACACCGGCGTCCGGCTGGGGCGCATCCAGGTCTTCAACAACTGGTCGCCCTACATGCTCCGGGACCCGGAGCATTCCCTCTGGATCGGGCTCGAATATTTCTGCCGCGAGGGGGACGAGCACTGGAATCGGACGGAGGCGGACTGGAAGGCATTCGCCGTGTCCGAGCTGGTCAGGATGGGCATCCTGAACCCGGACGAACCCGTCCGCGACTATCATGTCGAGAAGGTGAAGAAGGCCTATCCGGCGTATTTCGACACCTACGAACGCATCGATGCGCTGACCGCCTACCTGGATTCGTTCCCGAACCTGTACTGCATCGGGCGTAACGGCCAGCACAGGTACAACAACATGGACCACAGCATGGTGACGGCGTTCGAGGCCGTGAAGCATCTCCTGGCTGGCCAGCCCGGCGACAGGAATGCCATCTGGAACGTCAACACGGAAAAAGAATACCACGAAGAAGCGTGAGGCGCTCCGGCATCACTGAGGCGAAGGCTCCGCTTCCTCCGAGGGCGCATCCGGGTCATCCGTCATCAGGTGGCCGTAGTTTTCCTGAACGTACTGATTGCATCCGCTGTACGGAAACGCGTCTTTCGAAATCCATTTCACGCTCGCCGGGATGTCGATCTCGCGGATATAACAGCCCCGGAACGCCTCTTTCCCGATGCGCTCCAGACCGTCCGGCAGCACGACTTTCTTCACGTTGAAACAGTTGCAGAATGCGCGTTCCCCGATTTCCTTCACGCCCGGCGGGATCGTGATCACCGGCGTGGAGCAG
This sequence comes from Lentisphaeria bacterium, assembly GCA_017963105.1. Lineage (GTDB taxonomy): Bacteria > Verrucomicrobiota > Lentisphaeria > Victivallales > UBA1829 > UBA1732. The sequence continues at coordinate 21,129 of JAGCTY010000015.1, read as the reverse complement.
AGCTCGAACATCCTGTCGACGACCCGCTCCATATTGTCCGGCAGCACGATCTCCCTGGCGCGGCAGGCAGAGAACGCGCCGTCCTCGAAACACGTCACCGTGTCGGGCACGACAATGCGGTCGAAGGTACACCCGCCGAACGCCATATAAGCGATCGTGCGGATATTCTCCGGTACCGTGTAAACCCCTGCCGTCTCCTTCGGAGCGCAGATCAGGCGTCCCGCGACGGAATTGATCAGCGTGCCGTCGTCCAGCCTCCTGAACCTGCTTTCCGGCGGGAATACCATATCCTCCCATGCCGCTCCGATCCTGTCGATGGTTTCGATGTCCCCGTGAAAAACGATCTTGTGGTCTTTCGCTCCGTAATGCCTGCCGAACGCGTCCTTTCCGATGCGTTTCACGCTCGCCGGAATCTCGATATGGTCCAGCGGCTGCGCACCGTAAAAGGCGTTTTCCCCGATGGACTCGACGCCGTCCGGGATCGTCACGCTCCGCAGGGAAGCGCATTCGTAAAAGGCTTTATTTCCGATCTCCTTCACGCCGTCCGGGATCCGGATTTCCTTCAGCGACTTGCAGTTTGCAAACATGCTGTCCGAAATCGACTCCAATTCCCCCTCGAACTCGCACTTCGCCAGGGAAACGCAGTCCTTGAAAACACCCGCGCCAAGCCGGGGCGATCCCGCGAACTCCGCTTTAATCAGATGAATGTCCTGTTCGAATGCTCCGGCCCCGATATCTTTTACGCCCGCCGGGATCGTAATCTTCTCGAGGGATCGGCAGTGCCGGAACGCACCTTTTCCAATGGACTCCAGCGATTCGGGAAGCGTGATCCGACTCAGGGAGACGCATTTCGAAAAAGCCTCCACTCCGATCTCGACAACGTCCGGCAGCTCGACTTCCCTCAGAAAACTGCAGTTTCCGTCCGTATACCCCGTGTTGCAGCTGTTGAATGCGCTGTACGCGATGTACGGGGCGGGATTGCCGCTGCGCCCGTGCTTGTGAACCCGAAGGCGGAGCAGGCTGAGGCATCCAGTGAAATCCTGGAGCGTCGCGTCCCGCGCCACCACGACCTCCTCAAGGCGTATGCACCCTTTGAACGACACCGATTGCATCCCGACGGGGACCGAGGCATATTGCAGCGTGGAATTGTTCTCGACCCGGAACACGGTCTCACTGAAATGCAAACCGTGCTCGGACAGGAGTTTATCATCCGCGGCGGGGAAGATCTCCGGGGCCGGGCCGAACGTGCGGACGGATTTCAGTGCCGTACACCCCGCGAAAACGTCATGGCCGAACCAGCGGAGCGTGTGGGGAAACGAGATCGTCTTCAGCGAGGTGCAGTTATAAAACGCGTCGCTGCCGAGTCCGGCGAGATTGGCGGGCATGCGGACGTCCGACAACTCCGTGCATCCGTGGAACGCGTGCCGCCCGATCATTTGGACGCTGTCCGGGATCGTGATGCGTTTGAGGGCCGTGCAACCGGCAAACGCCCCCTCGCCGATGGAAACGAGCGTCAAAGGGAGCGTGACGCTTTTCAGATGGATGCACTGCCAGAACGCCTTCGCACCGATGTGCGTGACGCCTTCCGGCACCTCGAATTCGACCGTGTCTTCCGGGACCACCCACAGTGTTTTGCGGGGAGGATCGCCGGAATCAAGATATTCCGGGGAGGAAGACGGCTTGTGGTGCGAACCGCTCAAATAGTCGTCCCTGGAGGAAATAGCAATCCATGGCGCCGCCGCGGTGATCTTTTTCGGGCGCCTGTCGTGAATGAGGTAGAACGGAAATGAGGAGAAAATCTCCTCGTATCTCAGATCCTGGTATCGTTCCAGATCGCTCGGAAAAAGTCGGAAACTGAAGCGGGCCCGAACCGGAATGAACGGGACATCCAGATTGCAGATGATGCGCCACGGCAGCAGGTAAAGAATCACGGAACCGAGGAAAAACAGCAGGATCAGGACGGAAAGGCACGAGACGCGTCGTGCCCTGGAGCGGGAGAACGGCTTACGCTTTTTTCCGAGCTCCCGATCGAATACGGCCGAACCGTATTCCTCAATGAAATCGGATTGATTGTCCCGAGGCATGGAAATTCTCCTCAAAATACCGTTTCGAATTTCTTTCGATAAATATACAACATGTCAGTCTCCTTTTCAAGAATGAATCACAAAAAAAAGGATGTAGGAATATTATTGATAATAATTATATCTTAACAGTTATAATAAAAATATGACATGGTTTCTTTTGAAATAGATATTGAACGATAAGAACAAACAAATATTCCTTTTTGAGATAATGGAATATGACTGTTTTTATTATGGAATGAAATAAATAATAATGAGGGTAGTTTCAAATAAGATAAGAATAACAGTGAAACAGAATGATAAATGAATTGATTTTATTGATATTCAACTAATTATGGATTTGATTCGTCAGTTTTGACGTTCATATCGTCAAATGACTTATAATCAGTATAAAAGAAATGACGGACAAACCGTCTAATTCGTCCGTCATTCCGTCATATCATTTATTTTCAATCAGTTGTATCTTTTGTCGGAATATCGGTCAGACCGTCATCCGTCACCAGTTTGATCTCATCAAATGCTTTCTGGATTGCCTCGTCCATATTGGGGATTTTGGATTCTTCGAATTCGACAAAATGAAGCTTGGCATGGATGACCGGAGAAGGCGGCGCAAAGACGGTGCAGCTGTCCGCCATCGGTTCGATGGAAACATCGAATGTGCCGATATCCTGCGCACGGGCGATGGTCTCCAGTTTGTCCATGCCGCAGAGCGGACGCACGATCAGATCCGGCACGGCGCGATCGATCACGGACATGTTCACGACCGTCTGGCTGGCGACCTGGCCGATGGCTTCACCTGTCACAATACCATATAAATTATGTTTTCTGCAGAGTTTCGAGGCTATTCGCATCATCATGCGGCGGTACAGGACCGTACGGAATTTCGGATCGCAGTTGTCGCGGATCAGTTTCTGGACCTCGGAAAGATTGCAGGCATACAGCACGCCATGCGGCTGAAACCTGTTGATGATCTTCGCGATACGCCAGACTTTCGTGACGGATTCGATCGGCGTATAGGGATAACTGTGGAATGTAAGGAAGTCCATCCGGCAGCCGCGTTTCATGGCCATCGCGCATGCCACGGGCGAATCGATCCCGCCTGAAAGCATGCCGAGCAGCGGAGAATTGGAACCGACCGGGAGTCCGCCGCGCGCCTTGATTGTTTCCAGGAAGATCGTGGAGTTCTTTTCCCGGATTTCGACGCCGATGGAAATGTCCGGGTTCATCAGGTCGACCTGGACCTTATTCTCCCCGATCATTTCTTCGATCATGGTGGCGGTTTCGATCTCGATCTCTTTGGAACGCAACGGGAAACTCTTGTCGGAACGGCGGGCGCGCGTCCGGAATTTCACAGGACGTCCAAGGGTTTCCAACTGCTGTTCGAACAACGGTTTCACGGCATTCCTGATATGGTCCAGAACGGCTTCGATGGTGCGTTCCCCTTCGATGCAGAACGAAAACGAATCCAGGCCGAAACAGTCTCTCAGGCGCTCTTTCAGATATTCCTGTTCCTCATCCGTAAAAACTTCGAAATCATTTTTATGGATAAAAATCCTGCCGCGCATTTTCACATAATTCAGGCCGGAAACATGGTCTTTCGTCATGCGTTTCATATTGCGGATCAGCGTATTTTCGAACATGCTGCGGTTGTTTCCCTTTGTCGCGATCTCATTGTAGCGGCAGATGATGGAATTGTAGGATGCCATAATGATTTAACTCCTGTCAGACTAAACAGCGCGTCCGGCTGTAATATGAATGATCTGTGATTGTTGCGTCAATGGATTGTCCGGGATTTCCGTGAAGGAACAGAATACCTGTTTCGCTTCCGATATCTTATGATAAAAAGCTTCCTGCGTTTTCTTGTCCAAGTCACCGGTCGCATCATCCACGATTACGACGGTATTATCTTTTGACATGGAATGATTTTTGACGATATCGAATTCCGCTTCCTTCAGCGCGAACGATGTCGCGCGGCACTGTCCGCGGGAACCATAGTTTTTCAATGATTTCCCGTCTATGACAAAATCGAAATCGTCAAGATGCGGTCCGGTTGTCGTATATCCGTTCAGCCTGTCTTTATCCAGATTCCGTTCCAGTTTTTCTTCGAAGATTTTCGGGTCGGAAAGCTCATGAATCGTCCGTAATTTCAATTGAAGATCGGCGAGTTCCGGTTTCAAATCCTCCAGAATATTCCGCATGAAATCTGATAAGACTCTGATATGGATTTCACGCGCCTGCACGATTTCCGCGCCGTATTTCGCAAGCGCCGGATGGTACGACCGGATCACATCGTCGTTCGCATCCTTCATCCGCAGCAGACAATTCCTGTTTTTGACACCATTATAATATGCCTGTAAAGCAGTAAAATATCCGTGATCCAGCATGGAAATAAACATGTCCAGAAATTTCCGCCTCGCCTGGGAACGTCCCGTGATGATCTCCGGGTCATCCGGCAGAAAAGTAACCGTGTTGAACGATCCGGCGAACTCGCTGGCACGCGCGACATGTTTTCCGTCCACGACCAGTTTTCGCGTTTCGCCAATTTCGACCGCGAGCTGACGCGACCAGTCGCGGAACGAAACGGAAGCTCCAATTACGGCTGACGGCGTATGAAGTCGTATCATTTCCGAGGTACGCGATGTGCGGAACGACCTCAGATTCGCAAGATAGAACAATGCCTCAAGCAAACTTGTCTTCCCCTGACCATTGGAGCCGCAGAGAAACACGGTCGGCGCATCAAAATGCAGGGACACCGATTCGAACACTCTGAAATTTTGAAGAATCAGTGAATTGACCATGGAATCCCTGCAATTAGTACGGATAAAGCTATGAAATAAAAGAATACGGAAATCCCGCCGTATGCCCGGTTTAAGCTTACGGCAGGACTTTCAGCATTTTTAGCGGACGCGCCGCATGACTTGCTGTTCTTATTTGTTCCTCATCGGCATGATGACATACAGGAAGCCGTCGCCGCTTTCGATCGCGATCGGGCTCATGACGTCGTTCACCTTGATGAACACGTTGTCAACCTGGATATGCTTGAAGGGATCCAGGAAGAAGTTCGAGTTGAACGAAGCGGACATCTCCTCGCCGTCGTACTGGATGGGCACGCTTTCGCGGCCTTCGCCGATGTTGCTGTTCGTTTCGAAGAGCATGCTGTCGGACTTGAAGGTGAGGGAAACTTTCGGCGAACCGCTTTCCGCGAGGGTCACGCAGATGAGTTCGAGCGCATAGATCACGCTTTCGCAGGAAACGGTCACGGTCTGCTTAAAGGAAGCCGGGATGACCTGACGGTAGTTCGGATAATTGCCTTCGATGAGCTTGGAAGTGATCACGGAAGCGCCGACCTCGAACACTACCTGGTTTTCGGCGATGTTGATCGCGACCTCGCCTTCCTTTTCGAGGAGGCGCTTCAACTCGTTCGCCGCCTTCTGGGTGACGATGATGTCGCCTTCGGAACCTTCGGGAAGTTCCTCGAAGACTTTTTCACAGAGAGCAAGGCGTTTTCCGTCGGTGGCGACCGCGGTAAACTTGCCGTCGCGGACGGAGAACAGGATGCCCTGGAGCACCTTGCGGGAATCCTCGAGGCTGGCGGCATAGGCGATGCGTTCGATGATGACCGCCATATCGGCCTGTTTCATGGAGAAGGAACGGATGAACTTGACCTCGTCTTTCTTCGGGTAGTCGGCCGGATTGAGCCCGAGGAGCATGATGGACGCGGTGCCGCACTTGATCGTGGAGTGGAAATTGTCGCCGCTTTCGATCTCGATGAAATCGCCGCGGAACTTGGAGACGAGGGTGAGCATCTTCTTGGCGGGCAGCGTAGTTTCGCCGGGCTCGATGACTTCGGCGTCGATCACGGTCTCCATGCGGATTTCGAGGTCGGTACCGGTAAGTTTGAGCTTGCCTTCGTTCGCTTCGAAAAGGATATTGGAAAGCACGGGCAGGGTGTTGCGAGTATTGACGATATTACCGACCTTCTGCAATGCTTTGAGCATGGTTTCTCTGGAAATCTTGATTTTCATGATGGGTTGCCTCCGATCTTCCGGCGGATTGTTTTTTGCCGTCCGGAAAAAGTTATTGAGATTGGTTTCTAATATGATTTTAACCTGAAATGAACAAATGTAACAGGAGTAGGGTATGTCAATACTGTCAACAACACTTCATTTCCACTTCAAACACTTTTTTCGGAAGATGTTCACAAAACGGTTTGACTTTGTACGGAAACGGTGTTCTATTAACAATATGGACTTTTATTTAACCCTGTTGGCAGGTGACGAACATGGATATGAACAACAATGTCAAGAAGCACATGGACGATCTTCTGAGCCGGTATCCCGATCTCCGGGACACCGCGGAAAAAATCCATACATTATATTTTAACCTTGAAACCGTATTTTTCAAGAACAAAACGCTATTTATCTGCGGAAATGGCGGAAGTTGTTCAGACGCAGAGCATTTTATTGCCGAGTTGGGAAAAGGATTTCTGAGCCGCCGGCATATTCCGTCCGATCTGGCCGGGGCCCTGGAGGCCGCCTATCCCGGCGAAAACTTCCCGGAACGGCTTCAGAGAGGATTCCGAGCGATTTCCCTGAACGGCCATCCCGCGCTCGCATCAGCGTACACAAACGACGTCGATCCGCTCATGACATATGCCCAGCAGCTGTATATTTTCGGACAGAAGGGCGATGCCGTACTCGGGATCACGACCTCCGGAAACGCGAAGAACATTCTCAACCTTTTTAAGGTTGCGCGCGTGCTCGGTATTTCCACTTACCTCCTGACCGGGAACAACGAGGCGGGCGTATGCAGAAAATACGCCGACTTCATCCTGGACGTCCCGGCGCGGGAAGCCTACCGCGTACAGGAATACCATCTGCCCATCTATCACGCCCTGGCCATGATGCTGGAGGAAAGGTTTTATGGCGCAGGCGAATGAACTCAGACATGTAGCCGTTATCCTGGACGGAAACGGACGCTGGGCCGCACAGCACGGGGTTGAACGCAGGGAAGGGCATCTGGCCGGTGCGAACCGCGTGGTGGATTTCATGAATTACATTTCGCGCTACGAATCCATCCGCTATGTCACATTGTACGCATTCAGCACGGAAAACTGGAAGCGGTCGAAAGAGGAAGTCGACGCGCTGATGAATATTCTGGCGCAGTTTCTGGATGACAATCTCGAAGTCCTGCTGAAGGAGAAAGTGCGTCTCCTTACGGCCGGCGATATTTCAGCGCTGCCGGAACCATGCCGCGTCCGCCTCGACAAAGTGAAGCGCGAGACATCGAAAGAGTTCACACGTACATTTATCCTCGCGCTCAACTACGGTTCGCGCATGGAGATTACGGATGCCGTGAAAGCTATTGCCGCCGAAGTGAAAAACGGTACGCTTTCACCGGATGACATCACGGAAAAGACGGTGGCCGACCACCTGTATCTTCCCGACGTGCCGGATCCCGATCTGCTGATCCGTACCAGCGGCGAGGAGCGCGTGAGCAATTTTCTGCTGTGGCAGATTTCCTACAGCGAATTTTATTTTACGAAAACCTTATGGCCGGACTTCGACATCAACGAGTTCGACAAGGCAGTCCAGGCATTTTACAGCCGGAAACGCAGATTCGGAGGCAGATAACTCATGTCCACTCTTGCAAAACGCACGTTCAGTTCCATTGTACTTCTCGCACTTCTTGCGGGCGCGGTCTTTTTCGATTACGAAATCAGAAAATGGTTTTTCGCTGTCCTCTGCGCTTTTCTGGGATTCGGCGCCTCGTGGGAATGCCTCGGGATGCTCAACGGCCCGAAGAAATATAACGGCTTGAAATGGTTCATCTCCACTTCACTCGTCATAGTCGTGCTGTTTACGGTCACGCAGATAAACAGGCATAACCAGACAAATATGCAAATGCTTTACTGGTGGGGTATCTCCGATTTCGTATTTTTCGCGTTCGTTTTCTGGATGATCGTGCTTTCGACGAACAAGGATCAGGAGTCCCTGAAAGCCGCGATCAACGGCTTCGCGGTGTTCTTCCTATTCGCGATGGCGCTCAAGCTCATTTCCGGCATCTACTATACCTATAATTTCCACGGTAACTATCCGGCGACGTTCCTGCTCTTCATCCTCGGCACGAAGAGCGGCGACATCGGTGCGTACCTCACCGGATCGCTGTGCAATGCGATCACGCACGGTAAGAACCATAAGCTCGTGCCGTCCATCAGCCCGGCGAAATCATGGGAGGGACTTGTCGGCGGGCTTGTCCTGTCCGTGGCGGTCACGCTCGTGATCTACACCATCTTCTCCAACCAGCGCAACGGCTATGAATGGTGGGACGGCTATGGATATTTCAAAATGGCGGTGATCGGCGTCGTGCTGTTCTTCGGCGGCATGGTGGGCGACTTGGCGGAATCCAGCCTGAAACGCACCTGCAACGTGAAGGATTCCGGCCATTTCCTGCCGGGGATCGGCGGACTTTTCGACCTTGTCGACAGCCTGATCGTCAATTCTTTCGTTTTCTACTTCATCCTGTTCTTTTTGAACGCCCGCTGATCATCCGCCCCACAGGAGGACGTTTCCCATGAAAAAGCTTCCCGATATGCAGGAAAACACGATCATGAACGAGATACTCGAGGGATCCTGCCGCAATCCGCACGAATTCCTCGGGATGCACCAGGTTTCCGGCGGGGTCGTCGTCCGCGTGTACGATCCCGAGGCGGAATCCGTTACGGTCATCGCCGGAAAAAAGCGTTATCCGATGACGAAGGAAAACGAACAGGGTATCTTCACCTGTTTCTTCGGAAGAAGAAAGAACCTCTTCGCGTACGAAGTGGAAAAACAGTATGCGGACAGCACATTCACTTCGCCCGATCCGTACTGTTTTCTGCCCACGCTCGGCGAGATGGACATTTACCTTTTCAACCAGGGCGAACACCAGCGCGTCTACGACGTGATGGGAGCGCATGTCCGGGACCTCGGCGGAGTCGAGGGGGTTTCGTTCGCGGTCTGGGCTCCGAACGCGCAGCGTGTTTCCGTGGTCGGGGACTTCAACTGCTGGGACGGACGGCGGCATCCGATGCGTATGCTGGGGCTTTCCGGTATCTGGGAGCTCTTCATTCCCGGCCTCAAGCCCGGCGACGTGTATAAGTTCGAGGTGAAGGGTTCGGAGGGTTCCATCGTTCTGAAGCTCGACCCGTACGCCCGCCGCACGGAACTGCGCCCGAACAACGCCGGCATCGTCCCGCAGGCGGAACCGTTCCAATGGACCGACGACGCCTGGATGAAAAAGCGCGCCGCGACGAATCCGGTCGACAGCCCGATGAACATCTACGAAGTCCACCTCGGCACATGGGGAGGCCCCGGCCTGAAACTGCCCGAGGTGAAGGAGACGTTCAACAACTACCGCGAACTTGCCGTCGCGCTGGCCGATTACGTTCGGAAAATGGGCTACACGCATGTGGAGCTGCTCCCCGTGATGGAGCATCCGCTGGACCAGTCGTGGGGCTACCAGGTGACCGGATTCTATGCGCCGACCGCGCGCTACGGATCGCCGGAGGATTTCGCCTGGTTCATGAACTACATGCACGAACACAGCATCGGCGTGTTCCTGGACTGGGTCCCCGCTCATTTCCCGCGCGACACATTCTCGCTCGGACGCTTCGACGGCACGGCGCTGTACGAGCACGCCGACCCGCGCAAAGGCGAACAGAAAGACTGGGGCACGTACATCTTCAATTTCGGACGCAACGAGGTGCGCCAGTTCCTGATCGGCAGCGCGCTTTTCTGGCTTGACCAGTACCATGCCGACGGCCTCCGCGTGGATGCGGTCGCCTCCATGCTCTACCTCAATTACTCGCGCAACGACGGCGAATGGATCCCGAACGAGTACGGCGGCTGCGAAAACCTCGAGGCGATCGCGTTCATCCGCCACCTGAACGAGCTCGCGCACAAGCTGTATCCCGGCATCTCCATGATCGCCGAGGAATCCACGTCCTGGCCGGGCGTCTCCCGTCCGCTCTACCTCGGCGGCCTCGGGTTCACGTTCAAGTGGAACATGGGCTGGATGCACGACACGCTCGACTATTTCAAGCTGGATCCGATCTACCGCAGCTACCACCACGGGCAGCTCGCCTTCTCCATCTGCTACGCGTTCTCCGAAAATTTCATCCTGCCGCTCAGCCACGACGAGGTCGTCCACGGGAAGCTCTCCCTCTTCGGCCGTATGTCCGGCGACTACGTGCAGAAGTTCGCCAACCTGCGCGCGATGTACGTCCTGATGGCCACGCATCCGGGCAAGAAGCTCATCTTCATGGGCGGCGAGTTCGCGCAGGTGATCGAATGGAACTGCAACAACCAGTCGGTCGACTGGCTCCTGCTCAAATATCCCGCGCACGACTCCGTCCACCGCATGGTCGCCGAGCTGAACAGGTTCTACCTCAGCCAGCCGGCTCTGTGGGAGGACGATTTCACGCCCGCCGGGTTCCAGTGGCTGGACGGGGGCGACTTCAAACAATCGGTCTACTCCTTCATACGCTGGGACAAACAGCGCAAAGCGCCGCTCGTCGTGATCCTGAACCTGACCCCGGTCGTGCGTGACGACTTCAACATCGGCGTCCCGATCCCCGGCGAATGGGTCGAGGTGTTCAACACCGACCGCGAGGAATACGGCGGGACCGGACTCCTGAACGGACAGAAGATGGTCTCTTCGCCCGGCGAATACCACGGCCAGAAGCAGTTCATCACGCTCCGGCTCCCGTGGCTCGGCGCCGTCGTTTTGGCTCCGAAATCCACCGTGAAGAAGCCCGAACAATAAGCCTTTCCGTTGAACCGGGGTTATTTGGGCTTTCAACTTGTTTCTTCGCACGGATTTGAAGAATCTTTTCCCTCGATGTGCAGAAAAACAGTTTCCCGCGCATACACGCAAGTTTCAGTTAAAACCAGTTCCTTTTAACTGAAACTTGAGGTTCTTCCCATAACATACGGCATGCAAATGAGAAGGACCTCAATTTTCAGGATCGAAAGCCGTGAAGAAATACTTTCTCGTACGCATACACGCAAGTTTCAGTAAAACCAGTTCCTTTTAACCGAAACTTGAAGAAAAACCTGCTTTTTTTCAAAAAAGAGCCTTCATCCGACCTGATCCCTGCTGTGAAGTTCCCGGACCCATGCCATGAAAGACCCCTGATCCCCGCCGTAAAACAAATCGGAACACCGGTATGAAATCCTTTTTCGTGTTTTCTTTCGCGTGGAAATCTGCACTCTTTTCGGAAAAAACACTTGTTTATTTGGAAAACGGGTGTATATTATAGTTTTACGCATACAATTTTAGCTTCAACATAACAGAAAGTTCCGAACATGGCAAATACTTCCTTTGTCGTATTCTCGCAGGCCGCGGACGGTTCCGTAAGCACGACAACCGTCTCCGCGCCAGAAACTACCACCGCGTACTCCGAAGTGCCCGCGTCCGAAGCCGTACCGCAGCAGCAGGCTCCGCCTCCGTCTTCCGGCATGATGATGATTCCGTTTATCATCCTGATCGTCGTGATGATCGCCATATCCGTGCGTACCAGCAGCAAGGAAAAGAAAAAACGCGAAGAGATGATGAATTCGATCCGCAAGGGCACGAAGATCATGACCAGCGGCGGCATCCTCGGCGAGATCGCCGAAGTCCAGAAGGACCAGTTCCTGCTGAAGGTCGCGAGCAATGTCCAGATTGCCATTTCCCGCTCGGCTGTCGCGCAGGTCATCCAGCCCGCCGCTGACGCCGACACGAAAGCCGAGGTGACGAAGAAATGAAAAACAGCAAGAGCACATTTGCCATTTACTGCGTTTTCGCGCTGGCCGTGATCGCCGTGTTTGTCGCGGCCATGTTCCCGCTGAAGCAGAGCGATTTCTACGAGACGTTCTACAAGCTGCTCGCCGATCCCGCCGACCCGACCGTCCAGAAGGTGGTCGAGCGTGCGAAAGCGCTCCAGCAGGAAGACAAGATCAAGTATCTGTATCCCTCCACCGCCCTCGAAGCCGCGGCACGCGAACTCAGAATGTCGACCGAAGACGGTTCCTCCACGTACGTTGACCTCGTTCACTTTGTGAAACCGAACATCGTGAAGGCGCAGAAGCTCCAGAACAACGGCGACGTGATCTCCCTGGTCCGCAAGAACGCCTCCGGCGCGATCCGCCTGGGCATCGACCTCAACGGCGGCGCCGAGTTCCTCCTGCACCTGCAGGCCGACAAGGAGATGGACAGTTCGCAGTTCGATTCGTTCCGCGACAACGCCATCGAAACGCTCCGCAAGCGTCTGGAAGCGCAGAACTTCTTCGAAACCGAAATCTCGCCTGCCGGCCAGGATTTCGTCTCCGTCCGTGTGCCGTCCGTCAACTCCGATGACCGCGCGAACCTGGAGAAGCTGATCCTCCGCTCCGCGCGACTGGAATTCCGCCTCGTCCACCCGAACAACGACGTCGAGGTGCCGAAATTCATGGCCTACCTCGCGCAGGGCGGCGATCCGGACGCCTATCCCGATACCCCGTCCGAAGCCGAATTCCTCTCCGAGGAACGCCGCGACGGCAACAACCTGATCACGGACTACACCCTCGTTGAAACGACCGTCCAGATGGAAGGCGACAACATCAAGGATTCCTACGTGACCATGAACGAATTCGGCCAGCGCGAGATCCTGCTGTTCTTCAACAACGCCGGCACCATCCAGTTCGGCGAAGTTACCGGCAAGCACGTCGGCGAACGCCTCGCCATCGTGCTCGACGGCCAGCTCTACTCCGCGCCGACCCTGCTTTCCAAGATCGACGGCGGCACGGCCCGCATCACCGGCTCCTTCTCCCAGGAGGAGGCCAAGAGCGTGTCCGACGCCCTGAAGAGCGGCAGTCTGCCCTTCGTGATCACGATCGCGTCCCGTTCCGACATCGACGCCACGGTCGGCCAGGAGACCATCCGCAAGAGTATCTACAGCGGCCTCATCGGCACGGTCCTCGTGATGATCTTCATGCTCATCTACTACCGCCTCGCCGGCCTCGTCGCGAACATTTCCCTGCTCGTGAACACGGGCGTGCTGCTCGGCGCCATGGCGGCGTTCGACGTGACCCTGACGCTCCCCGGCATCGCCGGCATCATCCTGACCCTCGGTATGGCCGTCGACGCCAACGTCCTGATCTACGAACGCATCCGCGAGGAACAGGATTCGGGCAAGTCGCTCGAATACGCCGTGAAGACCGGTTTCGACCGCGCATTCTCCGCCATCTTCGACTCGAACGTGACGACGCTCTTCACGGGCGCCATCCTCTACTGGCAGGGCACCGGCGCGATCAAGGGGTTCGCCATGACGCTGGTCATCGGTATTTTCACGACCATGTTCTCGGCGGTCTTCCTCTCCCGCCTGCTCTTCGAGTTCTTCCTGATGCTCCCGCTGAAGCTCAAGAGGATCAACATGATGATGTTCCTGCCGCATCCGCATTTCGACTTCATCAAGTTCCGTTTCATCGGGTTCGGCATTTCCGCCTTCCTGATCGTCCTCTCGCTCGTCACGATCGGCGTGCGCGGCAGCGACGCCCTCAGCATCGACTTCACGGGCGGCACCCAGCTGATCGTCAGCTACGTCCCGAAAGACAAGACCATGGCGCAGATCCCCGCCGGCGACATCGAGAAGGTCCTGGAGAAGGAAGGCTACGACGCCAAGGCCACCTACAAGAAGATCACCGACGAAGAGAACGTCGAGGGCCGCAGCGTGCTGGAACTCGTCGTGCGCGACCGCGGCACCGGAGCGGTGTCCCAGGAGAGCGCCGAAACGCTGATCCAGAAGCTCGACGAGGCGTATCCGGAGGTGAAGCTCACCAAACTCTCCGAGTCCACCCTCGGCGCACTGATCGGCGCGGCCTTCACCAGGTCCGCCATCAAAGCCCTGATCTGCGCCATGATCGGCATGATCATCTACATGGTCATCCGCTTCCAGTTCTCCTACTCCATCGCCGCGAACATCGCCCTGATCCACGACGTGATCGTGGCAACGGGCCTGTACCTGCTTTTCGGCGGTCAGATTTCGCTCCAGGTGGTCGCCTCGCTGCTCACCCTGATCGGCTACTCGGTCAACGACACCATCGTGATCTTCGACCGTCAGCGCGAGAACCTCGCCACGCGCAAAGGCATGACCTACTTCCAGATCGTCGACCTGAGCTTGAACCAGACGCTCGCCCGTACCATCCTGACCTCCGTCTGCGTCATGCTGGTCCTGATCTGCCAGCTGCTTTTCGGCGGCGACGGCATCCGCGACTTCGTGGCGGTCATCCTGATCGGCAACATCGCCGGCTGCTACTCCTCCATTTTCGTCTCCCCCATGATCACCGCCTACTGGCACAAGCAGGAGCGCAACATCTCCTCCGAGCGCCCGGCCGACGAAAAGGAAGGCGAAGTCGCCAAGGCCTGACCTTTCCCGAACTGATTCCGCAAGACGGCATGCCCTTTCCGGTGTGCCGTCTTTTTTCACGTCCGCAGGGACCGCTGCGCTGCGGACCGGCGTTCCGGCGCAGGCCGGATGGGGTACGTGACGGGATTGGATGAGGGAGGCATGACAGCGGCGTTCCGGCGCAGGCCGGATGGGGAGGACAGACTTGTCGGCCCGACATCCGCCATTTATATGTCCGTCGAACATTCTTTTCCATTTTTTTTGCGGTGTTCCGCGCGGGCGCGCTTGCATATCTTCAATTACTGGGTTATATTATATAAAAAATTATCGCAACAGTTCAGACAGGACACCTTTTTATGCGCGAAACTTTTCTGCCTTTCTCCAAGCCGTCGATCGAGGAATGGGAAATATCCGAGGTCGCCAATGTGCTGCGTTCCGGCTGGATCACCACCGGTCCGAAGAACGCTGAATTCGAGAAAGCCTTCTGCGCCTACACCGGCGCGAAATATGCGATCCCGCTGACCTCCGAGACATCCGTCATGCAGGTGCTGTTCCGCGCGCTCGGCCTGAAGCCCGGCGACGAGGTCATCACCCCCTCCATGACGTGGGTCTCCCTGCCGAACGTCGTTTCGCTCTACGGCGCGAAGCCGGTCTTCGTCGACTGCGACCGCGACACGCTCATGATCACGGCGGACGCGATCGAGGCGGCGATCACGCCCCGCACGAAGGCGATCGTCCCGGTCCATTTCGCGGGCGGCGTGCTGGAGCTTGACAAGATCCGCGCGGTCGCGGCCAAACATGGCGTGACGCTCATTGAGGACGCCGCACATGCGCTCGGCGCCGAATTCAAGGGCGAACGCATCGGCAAGCACGGACATGTGATGTTCTCATTCCACCCGATCAAGAACATCACCACGGGCGAGGGCGGCATGTTCGCCACGGACGATGCCTCGCTCGCCGACCGCGTCCGCAGCCTCAAGTTCCACGGCCTCGGCGTGGACGCCTACGACCGCCAGACCATGGGCCGCGCCCCGCAGGCGCAGGTGGTCGAGCCCGGTTTCAAGTTCAACATGCCGGACATGCAGGCGGTCCTGGGCATCACCCAGCTGACCCGCGTGGACCGCATGAACGCCGAACGTGGGCATCTCGCCGCGCTCTACCGCGCCCGTCTCGCGGACATCCCCGAACTGACCCCGCTGGCGCAGCCCGCGTACGAATACAAGGATTCCTACCACCTGATGGTCGTGCGCCTGGACATCGACAAGGCCGGCATCACGCGCGACGACTTCATGGCGGAGCTCAAGAAGCGCAATATCGGCACCGGGCTGCATTTCCGCTGCGTCCACGGCCAGAAATACTACCGCGAGGCGTGGCCCGTTCCGGCGGGCTCCCTGCCGAACACCGAGTGGAACAGCGAGCGTATCTTCTCGCTGCCGTTCTTCCCCGGCATGTCCGACGCCGACGTGGACGACGTGATCGACGCCTGCAAAGAGATCCTGGCGAGGTGAGGTAAGACGAGCATGTCCGGCGGATTTGACCTGATGCGGTTTCAGAAGTGCAGCGACACGCTGATCCCTTCGATTCGCAAAAATGCGAAGTGGATCACGTTCTGGGTCTTCGCCTGGTTCGTCCTCTTCTCCTGCCTTGATTCGCAGTCCGCCATCCGTTCGGAAGCCCGCTGGTTCGAGGTCGTCCGCGAAATGCTCATGACCGGCGACTGGCTTCATCCGCGCATCAACGGCCAGCCGTATTTCGACAAGCCGCTCGTCAGCTACTGGTTCGCCGCCCTTCTCTCGAAGCTCGGAGGCGGCCGCGTGACCGCGATGACGATCCGGATGCCGAGTGTGCTCTTCGCCCTGGCGGGCCTCGCCTGCATCGTTTCCGTCGCCCGCAAGTTCTACTCGGAGCGCACGGCGTATCTGGCGGGCTGGCTTCTGCTTTCGACCTACTCCTTCATTTACTGGGGCCGCCTCGGCGAGGCGGACATGGAGCAGACCGTCTTCATCGTGTTGGCTGTCACGGTGTATCTGCACCACCGGGAGACGGCGTCGTTCTGGGCGTATTTCGCGTTCTGGGCGTGCTGTGCGGTCGGGGCGCAGACCAAAGGGCTGCCCGCGTTTGTGATCCCGCCCGCGCTGGCGGTCATCGACTGCATGATCCGGAAATCCTTCCGGCAGCACCTGAACTGGAAGTTCTTCCTCGCGTTCTTCCTTGGCGGGCTCTGCCTGTACGCCGTGCCGTTCGTGCTGGAGGCCATGACCTCGAAAAATTACGGCGCGAGCGGCATCGTGCTGGTGTTCCGCGAGAACCTGATGCGCGTGTTCAATCCGTGGGACCACAACAAGGATCCGTTCTACGTGTATTTCTTCTATCTGCCGCGCCTGCTGATCCCGTGGACGCCCTTCTTCATCTTTGCTGTCATCGACTACATCCGCGATCTCATCCGCGCCGTTGCGAAGCAAGGCACTGCTTCAGTGGAGGACTTGTCCGCCCGCAAACCGGGCTCGAGGGACACGCTGTGGCTCTTCGCCTCCATCGTGTTCATCTTCGTGCTGTTCTCCGCCTCGCGGTCACGCCGTTCGTACTATATCCTGCCTGCCGTGCCGTGGTGCATCCTCTTCACGGCGGTGTGGTTCTCCGCGCCCGCCGAAAGCTGGACGTTCCTGCGGAAGCTCACCGACAAGTTCGCGAAGCTCGTGGATGTGCTGATCCCGGTTGCCGCGGGGCTCCTGATTTTCCTGACCGCCTCGCTTATGGCGTACTCGGCTTTCTCCCCCGCCGGGATCGGACGGCTTTTCAGTCCCCTGCTCTACTGGGACGACCTGAAACATGTCATGTTCTTCCTCCTTCCGTTCGGGTTCATCGCGGGGATCGTGTGGCTGGTAATCTGGCGGCGTTCCCGCAGAAAACTCCTGCGCGAGGGCGGGGAGGGTGCGTTTGCGCCGTCCGCCGATCCGCTGAACCGTGCGGTGCCGTTTGTGGCGTTCGTGATGTTTACCGTCTTCCCGGTCGTGATCCCAACGTTCGGCGGGACGGATTCCTTCGATCCGGACAGGGTGTTCTGCAGATTCATCCGTTTCGACCTGGAGAGACTGACGAAGCTCGATCCCGGTTTCCTGAAGCGCACGGCGTACTTCGGTTCGGCCGGCAACGCGGAGCTCACGTTTTTTCTGAATCTCCCGGAGCCCATCCGCGCATTTTCGCTGGAAAAGCTGGACGACACCAACCGGACGTTTACCTCCGACACGGTCGTCATCGAGGGGCCCGACGAATTCCGCGTTTTCCTGGCGGACGTCCTGGAGCACGGCGGCATGGTGATCACGCGCGGCGACTGGGTGGATGCGCTGGAGGAATCCGAGGAATGCCGGGACATTTTAGAGATGCTGCGCGGCGAGGAGATGGTATTCAGGACTTCCGACTTGCCCCGGATTAAGGAGTATACACTTGAAAAGCTCAAAGAGAAGCCTGGCTGGCAGGACGACCCGAAAGCATTGCGTAAAATCAAGAAAATGAACGAAAAACGCATCTGTATCTTCTACCATATACCCGAATCCATCGCCGAAGAAGTTCCGATGATCCCCGAAAGCTGGTTCGGCTCATCCGCCGACCGGTCGCTCATTGACGGAACGGAAGGGACAACGCAACTATGACAACGCCCGAAATCGAACTCTCCCTCGTCATCCCGGTCTACAACGAGGAGGAAAACCTGACGGAGCTTATCGCCCGCACGACCGCGGCCTGCGACAAGCTGGACTGCACGACCGAGATCATCCTGGTGGACGACGGCAGCGCCGACCGCAGCATGGAAATGATCATCGAGGCGTCGCAGAAGGATCCGCGCATCGTGGGCGTGATCCTGACCTCGAACTTCGGCCAGCACGCCGCCGTGACCGCCGGGTTCCAGACTTCCCGCGGCAAGTACGTCGTCACCCTCGACGCCGACCTGCAGAATCCGCCGGAGGAAATACACAAGCTCCTGGAAAAACTGCGTGAGGGATACGACGTCGTCGGCTCCATCCGCGAAAACCGCCAGGACACCTTCTTCCGCAAGTTCGGCTCGAAGATGGTCAACCTCATGGTCCGCAAACTCTGCAACGGCAAGACCATGACCGACTACGGCTGCATGCTCCGCGGCTACAGCCGGAACGTGGTGAACGCGGTTCTGCTGTGCCAGGAGAACGGAAAGTTCATCCCGATGCTGGCCATGACCTACGCGCGCAAGTCCGTCGAGGTGCATGTGAAGCACGCCGAGCGCGCCGCGGGCGAGTCCAAGTACAGCGTGATGAAGCTCATCGCGCTCCAGTACGACCTTCTGACCGGGACCAGCACGTTCCCGCTGCGCCTCCTGACCTTCTTCGGCTTCGGCATCGGCGGATTCGGCGTGCTGTTCGGCCTCTACGTTTTCATCCGCTCCCAGCTGGACAAGGACTGGGGCTTCGGCGGCACGTTCGCGCTGTTCGCGGTCGTCTTCGTGCTCATGGGCATGCAGTTCGCGTCCATGGGGCTTCTGGGCGAGTATATCGGCAAGATCCATCTGAACTCGCGTTCCCGCCCGCAATTCTTCATCGAATCGATTCATCGCAAGGATAACAATACCCAACCCCAAGAACAGGAGTGACATCGCATGAAAGCTGTCGTCTTCGCTTACAACAACATCGGATGCATCGGCATCGAACAGCTCGTCAAGGCCGGCGTGACCATCCAGGCCGTCTTCACCCACGCCGACGATCCCAACGAAAACCTCTGGTTCCGTTCCGTCGCCGAAACCGCCGCCGCCCTCGGCATCCCGGTCTTCGCGCCCGAGGACGTCAACCACCCGCTCTGGGCCGGACGCATCAAAAAGATGGCCCCGGACTTCATCTTCTCGTTCTACTACCGGAAGGTCATCGGCAAGGGCATACTCGCCATTCCGAAGAAGGGCGCATTCAACCTCCACGGTTCGCTCCTTCCGAAATATCGCGGCTGCGCCCCGCTGAACTGGGTCGTCATCAACGGTGAAAAGGAATCGGGTGTGACGCTCCATAAGATGACCGAGAAGGTCGACGCCGGCGACATCGTGGCGCAGGAGAAGTTCGCGATCGCCGATTCCGATACGGCGAAGGACGCGCACCTGAAAGCTGCCGCCGCCGCCGAAAAGATGCTCAGGAAAGTCCTGCCCTCCGTGCTCGCGGGCAAGGCCAAAGGCAAGAAGCAGGACGAGAAGCAGGCCACGTATTTCGGACACCGCTGCCCCGCCGACGGGCTCATCGACTGGACGAAGGACGCCGTTGCCGTCCGCAACCTCGTGCGCGGCGTGACCCGTCCCTTCCCCGGCGCGTTCACGTACATCGCCGCCCGGAAATACCTCATCTGGGACGTCTCCGTCGTGCCTCTGAAGAAAAAAGCACCGGCGGGCACCATCGTTTCCGTCGCCCCGTTCGTGATCGCCTGCGGCAAGGGCGCCGTGCAGGTGAACTTCGCGCAGAAGGACGGCGGCCTGTACACGACCGGTGAACAGCTTGCCGCGGACAGCCGCTTCACCCCGAAGATGGTCCTGACCAACTCCCCGATCGTCGGCCCGAAGCGCAAGAAGAGCGTGCTGATCCTGGGCGTGAACGGCTTCATCGGCAGCGCCATCAGCAAGCGCCTGCTTGACGACGGCAACTACGAGGTGTACGGCATGGACCTCCGCAGCGGATACATCACCGACCTGCTGTCCAACCCGGACTTCCATTTCTTCGAGGGCGACGTTCAGATCAACAACGAGTGGATCGAATACCATGTCCGCAAGTGCGACGTGGTGCTGCCGCTGGTCGCCATCGCCACCCCGATCGAGTACACGCGCAATCCTCTCCGCGTCTTCGAGCTCGACTTCGAGGAGAACCTGAAGATCGTCCGCTACTGCGCCAAGTACAACAAGCGCATCATCTTCCCCTCCACCTCCGAAGTCTACGCCATGTGCGACGACGAGAACTTCGACGAAGACAATTCCCGCCTCATCCTCGGCCCGATCCGCATGCAGCGCTGGATCTACTCCTGCAGCAAGCAGATGCTCGACCGCGTGATCTGGGCCTACGGCTCCACCCGCGGCCTCAAGTTCACGCTCTTCCGCCCGTTCAACTGGATGGGCCCGAAGCTCGACTCGCTCTCCTCCGCCCGCATCGGCAGCTCCCGCGCCATCACCCAGCTGATCCTGAACCTGGTCCAGGGCAACCCGATCCTGCTCATCGACGGCGGCGCGCAGAAACGCTGCTTCACGCACGTGACCGACGGCATCGAGTGCCTGTTCCGCATCATCGAGAACAAGGGCGGCCTCTGCGACGGCAAGATCATCAACATCGGCAACCCGGACAACGAAGCCAGCATCAAGGAGCTCGCCGAGATCCTCGTCGAACTCTTCAACGAGCATCCGCTCCGCAAGAAATTCCCGCCGTTCGCCGGCTGCAAGGAAGTCGAAAGCGGCACCTTCTACGGCGCGGGCTACCAGGACTGCCAGCACCGCAAGCCCAGCATCCGCAACGCCATGAAGTACTGCGGCTGGAAGCCCGTCGTGCCCCTGCGCGAATCCATCAAGCAGACGCTCGACTTCTTCCTCCAGCAGGCAATCTCCTCCGGCGAATTCGGGATCAAGAAATGAAAATCGCCATCCGCGTAGACGTCGAT
>JAGCTY010000139.1 GCA_017963105.1 Lentisphaeria bacterium | reverse complement strand
TGACGACCGCCGGCGCGAACCGCATCCTCGCCATGGACCTCCACTCCCAGCAGATCCAGGGATTCTTCGACATCCCGGTCGATCATCTGTACGCGGCGTCCGTGCTGATCCCGTATCTGCGCGGCAAGACAGACGCGGAATCCGTGATCGTCTCCCCCGACTCCGGCAGCGTGAAGATGGCGCAGTCGTACGCCGACCGTCTGGGCTGCGGATTCGCGGTGGTGGCGAAACGCCGCCTCGACGCGAACCATGTGGCGTCGTCGCACCTGGTGGGCGACGTGAAGGGGCGCACCTGCGTCCTTGTGGACGACATGACCAGCACGGCGGGCACGCTCTGCGCCGCGGCCGAGCTCCTGAAGCGCGAAGGCGCCGCCCGCGTGCTCGCGGCGGTGTCGCATTTCCTGGCGCGCGAAGAGGCGTTCGAGAAGCTGAAAGCCAGCTGCATCGAAGAGCTGATCACGACGAACTCCGTGCCGACCGACCTGACGGGCGACAACGTCCACACGCTGGACGTGGCCCCGCTCCTCTCCGAAGCGATCAGCCGCATCCACAACGGCGATTCCCTTAATTCGCTTTTCCAGCGTTGAGCGGAAAGGCACCTGAAACGAAACGAACAACCCACACATAACCGACACATTACACGAAAGGACCAAAAATGGCAAAAGTCAAACATGTGTTGAACGTGCAGGCGCGCACGGCCGGCGGTACCGGCGACGCACGCCGCCTGAGAAAGACCGGACTGATCCCCGCGATCGTCTACGGCAAGGGCCTCGAGCCGAAGAGCATCTCCGTGGACGCCACGGAATGGCAGCTGCTCTCCCGCAACGAGCTGAACATCCTCTCCCTCGTCGAGGACGGCAAGGAAACGCTCGTTCTGCTGAAGGAAGTCCAGCACGACCCGATCCGCAACCGCACCCGCCATCTGGATTTCCAGGCGATCCGCATGGACCAGAAGATCAAGGCGCACGTCGCGGTCCGTCCCGGCCACGCTCTGCCCGCCGGCGCCTCCGCAGGCGGCCTGCTTGAGCAGAACCTCCACGAAATCGAAGTGGAAAGCCTCCCGCAGGACCTCCCCGAAGAGATCATCGTGGACGTCTCCGGCATGAACCTCGGCGACATGATCCACGTCGGCGACATCCCGATGCCCGAAGGCGTCGTGGCCGTGACCCATGCCGAGATCGTCGTCTTCACCGAGGTCGACGAGAACGCCGCTGCCGCTGAAGAAGAGGAAGCCGCACCCGCCGAAGGCGAGGAAGCCGCCGAACCCGAGGTCATCGCGGAAAAGAAGACCGAAGAACGCGCCGCGGCCCGCGACGAACGCAAGAAAGGGGAGTAAACCTCCCGCTTTGTTTGCGATGCGGAAGGGCCTCCGGACGGAAGAACGCGGAAAGGACAGCAATCCATGGCGGATGGAACACATCGGATCCGGCTCATTGTCGGTCTGGGGAATCCGGAAAGCAAATACGAAGGTACGCGCCACAACGCCGGATTCATGTTTGCCGAACGCCTGCTGACCAGACTGCCGCGTTCCTTCCAGAGGATCCACGGGTTCCAGTCCTACTACTGGAAAGGGACCTACGCCGGAGCGCCGCTGATCGTTCAGACGCCTTTGACGTACATGAACCTGAGCGGCGAGGCGGTGGCCCCGCTGATGCGGAGCGAAGGGATCGCGCCGGACGAGGTGCTGGTGGTCCATGACGACATGGACATCCCCCTCGGGCGGATCCGGATCCGCAACGGCGGCGGCAGCGCCGGGCACAACGGAATCAAGTCGCTGATCGAAGAGATCGGGTCGGAAGGGTTCCACCGGATGCGGATCGGCGTCGGACACGCGGAAAGCCGCGGGGACGTGATCGACTACGTCCTTTCGGAGTTCAGCGAGGAAGAACGCGCGATATTCGACCGGGTGCTGGGCGGCGCGGCGGAAGCCGCGGTCCTGATCCTGAGGCGAGGCATCGCAATGGCAATGAACCAGTTCAATCCGCGCGACTGGAGCGCGGACGAAGACAGCCAACCGAACAAAACAACAACAGAGACATCTGTAAACAACAAATAAGAAACACCAATTGGAGGTGC
The DNA here is from genome assembly GCA_017963105.1 of Lentisphaeria bacterium. Lineage (GTDB taxonomy): Bacteria > Verrucomicrobiota > Lentisphaeria > Victivallales > UBA1829 > UBA1732. The sequence goes on along the minus strand of JAGCTY010000139.1, from coordinate 23,604 downwards.
ACTCTTGAAAAAGTACGAAGCAGTATTCATCCTCGACCCGCGCAAAGTCGACGATGAGGGCAAGGCCTTTGCCGGTCAGTTCGAACAGCTGATCAACGGCTGGGGCGGAAAGATGATCGAGAACGTCGCGATGGGCCGCAAGACCTTTGCACGCGAGATCAAGAAACGCAAAGCCGGCTACTATTTCGATTTCGTGTTCGAAGTCGAACAGGCCAAGGAAGCGACGCTCCGCGACGAGTTCCGCCTGGACGAACGTGTCCTGCGGTTCCTCTCCATCGTCTACGACCGCCCGGAACACGTCCGCTCCAAGCTGGCGATCCCGGAAACGGCGCCGACGGCTCCCGCGGCTCCCGCGGCCGACGCCGAGTAACCAACCAGATTGAAGAAAGGAGGCGAGTCACATGGCTTCTCTGAACAAAGTGCTTTTGATCGGAAACCTGACCCGGGATCCGGAGCTCCGGTATCTGACGGGCGGCAATTCCGCCGTTTGCGAGTTCGGAATTGCGATCAACCGCCGCTTCATGCAGGCGAGCGGTCAGGAGAAAGACGAAACGTGTTTCCTGGAGATCGTTGTTTGGGGCAAACAGGCCGAGACTTGCTCCCGTTTTCTCCAGAAGGGCAGCACAGTCTTCATCGAAGGGCGTCTGGTCTACGATCAGTGGACCGAAAAGGACACCCAGAAGAAGCGCTCCCGCGTCCGCGTGACGGCCGAACGCGTGCAGTTCCTCTCCGGACGCCGCGACGACCAGGGCGGAATGCCCGGCGAGATGCCGCCGGAAGACGACGGCTACCAGCCCGCGCCCCGCGCCCCGCGCCAGGGCGGCTACCAGTCCCAGGGCGGTTACCCGCAGCAGGGCGGCGGCTACCAGCAGCGCGCCCCGCAGGGGCAGCCGTACCGCCGCCAGCAGTTCGACGAGCCGCCGTACAATCCGGCCCCGAACATGCAGCCCGGGCAGGGCGGCATGACGGACTCCGGTCCGGATCCGCTCGAAAACGTGGACGACATCCCCTTCTGATCAATCCAAACCAACCATCCAACAAACGAGACCCAATATGGCAATGCAACAGAAAAGACGCCACGCGAAGCGTCGCACCAACAAAGCGAAGATCTGCAGATTCTGCGAGAATCACGTGAACTACATCGACTTCAAGGACGGGGAACAGCTCCGCCGTTTCCAGACCGAAAAAGGCCGCATCCTCCCCCGCCGCATCACCGGCACCTGCCTGAACCATCAGAAGATGCTCAGCACGGCCCTGAAGCGCGCCCGTATCATCAGCGTGGCTCTCTGAGCCGGGAACCCATCAGCAAAGGAATTCAAATCATGGCACATGTCAAACTGATCCTCCTGCAGGACGTCGAAGACCTCGGCCTGGCGGGTGAAGAAGTCCACGTCGCGGCCGGCTACGCCCGCAACTACCTGATCCCGCGCGGATTCGCGACCATCGCGTCCACCGGCGTGCTCCGTCAGCTCGAAGCCCGCAAGGAAAAAATCGAAGCGAAGCGCAAGGCCGACCTCGAGGCCGCGCAGGCTCTCTCCGCCAGGATCGCGACCCTCGACATCACGATCCCGATGCAGGCCTCCGAAGACGGCCATCTTTTCGGCTCCGTCTCCGAACGCACCATCTTCGAGAAGCTCGCCTCCATGGACGTCAAGGTCAACATCAACAAGATCCGCCTGGACGCCCCCATCCGCACGATCGGCGAATTCAAGGTCGAAATCAAACTCCACCAGAACGTCTCCGCCGTGGCGACGATCAAGGTCGTCGGCGCAGCCTGATGCGCCGGGAGCGATGATTCATGCCTGATCGCTTCGATCATGCACAAGACGCCGGGGCGGCGGGTTCCGGGGAGGTTTCTTCCCGGAACGCCGTTTCGGCCGCTTCATCTTCAAGCGCCATCCCGCAGACCTCGGATTACGCGGACTACGAGATCGAGCGCTCCGTCCTCGCCTGCATCCTGACCGACCCGGACTGCGTCAACACGGTCGCCTCAATGCTCGGCGTCCGGTTCCGGCCCTCCCTGGGAAAGAATGCCGAGGACGGCGATCAGACCGGGTTCGCGCGGAATGCGAAGATCATGTTCCGCGACCCGAAACATGCCGCGATCTACCAGAGTATCCTGGAGGTCAAGAGCAAGTCCCCCAACGACTCGCCCGACCTGCTGTCGGTCGAGGACAATCTGCGCCGTTCCGGCAAGCTCGAAATGGTCGGCGGCGTCGAAGCGCTTCTGGACATCCAGTCGTCCGTCGGAAGCGTCGCGAACGTGGAAAACTGGTGCGGCATCCTGCGCCAGTGGGCCATGCTCCGCGAAATGATCAACGCCTGCACGTCGGCGCTCCAGCTCTGCCGCGAGCCCCGCGGGAAGGAAATCCATGAACTCCTGGACGGGATCGAACAGACCTTCTTCGCCGTCCGCAACGATTTCGTGCGGTCCGAGATCAAAAGCATCGGCGAACTCGTCGCGGATGCGTTCGATCATTTCGTCGCCCTCATGAGCAAGCAGATCGAGCCGGGCATCCCGACCGGATTCCCCGGCCTGGACAATCTGCTCGGCGGCGGCCTGAAAAAACAGGAAATGGTCGTGCTGGCGGCCCGTCCGTCCATCGGCAAGACCGCGCTGGCGCTGAACATCGCGCGCAACATCGCGATGAGGAACGTGCCGGATCCCCGCGTGGATATGGTTCCCGAGAGGAAAGACCTCAAGAGCGTCGCGTTTTTCTCGCTCGAAATGAGCGCGGAACAGGTGGCGCAGCGTCTCCTCTGCACGGAATCGAAGGTCGCCCTGTCGTCCATTTCGGACGGGACGTTCAACATCGAGGAGACCAACAGGCTTTCCCTCGGGGCGGAGGCCCTGAGCGGCGCGAAGCTGTTCATCGACCCGACCGGCGGCCTGTCCATTTTCGAGCTGCGCGCGAAGGCCCGCAAGCTGAAGGAATCCGAGGCCGGCCTGGACCTGATCATCATCGACTACCTGCAGCTGATGCGCGCGGGCGACGTGTCGTCCCGCGACGGCCGCCAGGTGGAAGTGTCCGCCATTTCCGGCGGGATCAAGAAACTCGCCAAGGATCTGAACGTCCCGATCCTTGTGCTGTCCCAGCTCAACCGCGACGTCGAAAAGACGACGAACAACAAGACGGCGCGCCCCCGTCTGAGCAATCTGCGCGAATCCGGCTCCATCGAGCAGGATGCGGACGTGGTGATCTTCCTGCACCGCGACCGCGACGAAGCCAAGGAAACCAACCGCGAGGCCAACCGGAACGGTGTGGAATCGCTGCTTTTAGTCGAAAAGAACCGAAACGGAAAGACCGGCGAGGTGAAGGTGAATTTCTTCCCGAGCCTTATGGAATTCCGTTCGATCACCCATAAATACGCCGACGAGGACATCCCGGCGAACATGAAACAGAAGCAGAAGCAGAAACCGGCCGAGGCGCCCGCCACGCCGGCTCAGCCGCCTGCCCAGCCGGAGTCCTGAAACATCGGCATATCCCCCCGGAGAACGAAACATGAAGTACAAAAGGCTTGTGACAGTGCTGGCAATGCTGATGGCCGCGTCCGTTTTCGGCCAGAGCGTCGAGCGGGTCGTCTTCCGGCAGCAGGGCGCGTATCCTTTCTCCGAAGACATTTTCGAGATGAACACGCAGACGAAAGCCGGCATGCCGTTTTCCGAGCGCATCGTCAATGAGGACGTGCGCCGTCTTTTCTCCCTGGGGATGTTCGAGGAAATCGATTCCAAGGTGAAGGACCTGCCGAACGGAAACAAGGAGGTCACCTTCATCGTCTACGCGAAGAAAAACGTGTCCGAAATCCTGTTCAAGGGCAACCGCAAATTCAGCGACTCCGAACTGAAAAAGCTCGTGAAGCTCAACACGGACATGCCTCTGAACGACGCCCTGCTGATCGAATCGGCCCGCGAGCTGCGGAATTTCTACGAAGAAAAAGGCTATACCGATGCGCAGATCGATTCCTCTCTTGAAGCGGACGGCGACAACAGCGTGAAGGTGATCTTCACCATCGCCGAGCATCTGCGCGTGCGGATCGACAACGTCGAGTTCGAGGGGATGAACGTCTACAAGCCGTCCGAGGTGAAGGACCTGCTTGAAACGCGCTATTTCCTGGGCAGTGCCAAATGGCTTTCGTTCATGCCGTGGACCTTCCTGGGGCTGCCGCCGAACTTCGGGCTCTACGACAAGGATTTCATCACGCGCGACAAGATTCGTCTGCGCGAACTCTACTGGCAGAAGGGTTACCTCGATTTCAAGGTCACCGACGTGGTCGTGGCCGAACACGAGGACGATCCCGAGCTGGTCGACGTGAAATTCGTGGTGGAGGAGGGCGATCCCTACTTCATCAACAGCATCCGCATCGTCGGCGCACATGAATTCCCGGAAGAGGAGCTCCTGTCCATTCTTTCTGCCCGCGAGGAGAACGTCTACAGCAGCTCCCGCGAGGACAGCGACCTGAAGACGCTGGAATCGAAATACGCCCCGCTCGGATTCGCGGATTTCCAGGCGCGCGCGGTGCGTTATCCCGACTACAGCACGCACTCCGTCGACGTGGAGTACGAGATCGAGGAAGGCCGTCAGTACACGATCGGCGAGGTCTACATTTCCGGCAACCGCTGGACCAAGGACTACGTGATCCGCCGCGAACTGCCGTTCGAGACCGACGACCTGCTCGACAAGGAGCTGCTCGACATCGCCAAGAGCCGCCTGATGGGCATGGGGTATTTCCAGTCCGCGGACGGCGAGGGCGACGGCGTGGAGATCCTGTCCATGGATTCGCCCGAGGTCGGCAAGAAGGACGTCTACATCAACGTGGAGGAAAAACAGTTCCTCGGCGGCAACCTGGGGTTCGGCTGGAGCGATTCCGACGGCCTCGCCGGGTCGATCCAGCTGTGGCACTCGAACATGGACATCACCGACCCGAAGAACTGGTTTACGGGCGGCGGCCAGCGTTTCCAGATCGGCGCGCTCGCCGGCATCGAGCATTTCGACGTGCAGACCGACTTCACGGAGCCGTATCTCTTCGGCATCCCGCTGCGGTTCGATATCTCCGGCTACTGGCGCGAGGTCCTGTATGAAGACTGGAACGAACAGCGGCTCGGATTCACCGTGTCGCTCACGAAGCGCATCTTCGACGAGTTCACCTCCGTGACCGGGGGCTATACGTTCGAATACGTGCGCGTTCTCGACATGGACAAGAAGATGGGCCCGATCTTCCAGGACGCCGTGGGCGGCGACCTGGTCGGACGCGTCTTCCTGTCTGTGAACCGAGACACGCGCAACAGCGCCACGAACCCGACTTCCGGGTACGACATCGGCGCGTTCACCTACCTCACGACACGCGGCCTCGGCGCTTCCAACGACTATTACAAATTCGAACTGCGCGCCGTCAACTATTTCCCGTTCCTGCACGACTGGTTCGTCCTGACTACCGGCGCGAAGATCGGCACCATGGGGACGTTCAACGGCGACCGCGTGCCGCTGTACGACCGGTATTTCCTCGGCGGCGGCGATTCCGTGCGCGGCTTCCCGTACCGCAGCATCGGTCCGGTGGACAACAACAACGACAATTACGGCGGCGAGTTCATGTACCTCTTCACGGCGGAACTGTCCCACCCGATCTACAAGTTCCTGCGCGGCGCGTTCTTCTGCGACGTCGGCGACGCCACCAGCGCACATTTCGGCCCGATTACCTCGCCGAACGTCGGCGTTGGCTACGGCCTCCGCATCATGGTGCCGGGCATCGACATGCCGATCCGCCTGGACCTGGCTTACCCGATCGTCTGCAATCAGGAAGGCGTGAGCCGGAAGCTCCGCTTCCATTTCAACATGGGCTTCTCCTTCTCGCCGCTCGGACGCTGACGGACGCCTGAAAAACAAAACGTTGCGGCGGTTTCGGGTCCGGCCCGGCCGCCGTATCCCTTTTTAGCGTGGAAAGGACGAAGTTTTCCGTTTTTTATCCTGTCTTTTTCTTTTTTTTCCTTGCAGGATAAGAAAAAGAGGTTATATTATTCTATTCAGGATATCGGACGGGGTGCTCCGTACGGAAAAACGGGCTGCTCTTCCCGCATCGGTTTTCAACGGGTCGGCACACGCCACGACACAGGAACGGAACAGTTATGAAACGCTTTTTACTGAGCTTGATCGCGATAATGGCCGCGTTGGCGGTCCTGACCGGATGCCGGACGGACTACACGAAAAACGCCGTGGAGCGCGCACGCACCTATGCCCTGAACAATCTGAAGGGCCTTACGGACAATCAGCGGAATTTCATCCGGTACACCCAGCCGGAAATCTATGAAAACATCATCTATCCGCGCTACGTGATCCCGCTGGATGCCGGAAACTCCGGACACATCGAGATCGACGACGTGCGGCGTTTCCCCGTCTCGCCGCAGCACGACCTGATGCACAGCTGCGTGGTGTGGACCCCGCCGGATCTCGGCGCGCGCGTCGTGGTCGCGGGCGAGGGCGAACGCTCCATGATGTGCTGGGAGCCGTACCGCGTGATCGTGAAGCGTTACGACCCGGGCGACACCGGACTGAAAGGCGCGACCAGCGTCGCGTCCATGTTTGTCCGGAACAACATGCCGTATCTTACCACCGCAGAGCTCAACCGCGTCCGGTTCGACAAGCCGGAGACGGTCTATACGCGTCTGCCGGTCGACCCCGAGGAGCCGGAAACGGAAAAAATGACTTCCTGGGAGGAATACCTGAGCGAGAAGGAAGGCAAGAAGCCGGACACTTCGTCCTACACGCAGCTTTCCCTCATGTGGCCGGCCGACGATCCGCTTCAGTGCATCGTGGTGACCGGGTTCTCCAAAAGCGGCACGTTCGCCGGATGGAAACTCCGCACGGCCGAGCTGATGGAAGTCTCCAAGCTCGACGGCGCCCGCCTGACCCGCGAGGAGATCGACGCCATTCCGAAGACCATCCCTGCAAAGTCTCTGGTCTTCCCCGCCCGGACCGATCCGACCCGCAACGAATTCGACAGGCCCGGCTACGAGAAGTCCCCGGAAGGCGGATCGTTCGTCTACCATTGATAAGGACCGCCCGCTCATGATGAACAGCATGACAGGATTCGGCCGCGCCGAAGGCGTCGACCACGGCGTGGCGCTCCGCTTCGAAATCTCATCCGTGAACCGCAAGCAGTTCGACGCGAAATTTTCGCTGCCGAAGGAGCTCGCGATCCATGAGGGCGTCCTGCGCGCCCGCCTCGCGAAACGCCTCGCCCGCGGTTCCATCATGGTCCGCGCCGAGCTGAATTACCTGGACGACGCCCCGCCGGCCTCCCGCATCGACCACGCGTTCCTGAACACCGTGATCCGGGAAGCCCGCGCCGCCGCCGAAAAGAACGGCCTGGACGCTTCGCTGAACATCAGCCAGATCCTGGCGGTGCCCGGCGTCGTGGTCCCCGTTTCCGCGCTCGGTTCGAACCCTGAATTCGAGACGTTCATGCTCGGCGTATTCGACGAAGCCGTGGCCCGCCACATCGAAATGCGGCGGACCGAGGGCGCCGCGCTCGAACGCGACATCCTCGCCCGCATCGGCGAATTCGAGGCCATCGTCGCGAAGATACGGACGCTCACGCCCGGTCTGCCCGAACAGCAGGCCGCCCGTATGCGCGAACGCCTGAAGGACGCCGGATTCAACGCCGAGGCCGATGACGAACGCATGCTCCGCGAATTCGTGATCTTCGCCGACCGCCTGGACGTGACCGAGGAGCTGACGCGCCTCGATGCCCATTTCAGCCATTTCCGTTCGCTCGCCGCCGGAGACACCCCCGGACGCTCCCTCGATTTCCTGATGCAGGAGATGTTCCGGGAGATCAACACGCTCGGAAACAAGGCGGGGACCGCCGAAATCTCCCCGCTCGTGGTGCAGATGAAGACCGGGCTGGAGAAAGTCCGCGAACAGATCCAGAACATCGAATGACCGCGCCGGGGCATGACGCCCGGCATTACGCCAAATACCAGAAAGGAACGACCTCATGAACACCTGCCCGAAAAACCAGCCGCAGTCGCCTGAACTCGCCCGGATCGACGATCTGGTCGAACGCCTCTGCGCGTCCTACGCCGACGGGATCGGGGTGAACCACTCCGAGGGGCTGAACCTGCCCCGCGAGGCCGAAATCCTGGAACTCCTGCACGACTTGATCGAGCTGATCTTCCCCGGATTCGCCGAACGCGAGGCAGAGTCCGCCGACACTATCCGGTTCTCCGTCGGCGACCTGCTCATCCGCTCTCATCATCGGCTGACCGACCTGCTCTGCCGTGTGTTCCGCTACACGTGCAGGACCGCCGATGAAAACTGCGACTGCAAGGGGCGCGCCGCCGCCGTGGCGGGCGAAGTCCTCGCCGAACTGCCCGGCATCCGCGACGTCATGAAGACCGACGTGCAGGCCGCCTACGAGGGCGACCCCGCCGCCCGCAACAAGCAGGAAGTCATCATGAGTTATCCCGGGCTGCGCGCGATCACCATCCACCGCATCGCCCACGCGCTCTTCACGCGCAAGGTGCCCATGATCCCGCGCATGATGAGCGAATACGCCCACCGCATCACGGGGATCGACATCCACCCCGGCGCGAAGATCGGCCGCGCGTTCTTCATCGACCACGGCACCGGCGTCGTGATCGGCGAGACCGCCGAGATCGGCGACAATGTGAAGCTGTATCAGGGCGTCACGCTCGGCGCGCTGTCGTTCCCGAAGGACGCCTGCGGCATGATCATCAAAGGCGCGAAACGCCACCCGACGATCGAGGACAACGTCACGATCTATGCCGGCGCCACCATCCTCGGCGCGGTCGTGATCGGAAAGGGCTCCGTGATCGGCGGCAATGTGTGGCTCACGCATTCGACCGACCCCGGCACGCGCATCACCATCGCGAAGCCCGACCTGACCTGCGAGACCAAGCCGCGCCCGTGAGCTGAATCCGCCACGGGCGCCTCGTGCCGGAGCGCAAGCCCGTGTCTTGCTGGGCGTTTCTTCGTCGTTTTGAGAGCAGGTTCCTGGCTGGATCTACGATTTCGCGTCTGGGGAATCGTCCGGCTTTTTTTGTATTTCGGATCATTTCCCCGTATTTTAAGGAAAGGATCGTTTCATGAACGAACAGAAAAACATACCAACGGAAACAGCCGTGCCCGCTCAAGGTGGTAAAACCTCCGCCGCGACGAAGCCCGTCCGCGGGGAATCTTTGTTGAGCCGGTTCCTGTCTTTCTGCCAGAGACACAAAGTCCTGTCCATGATCTTCGCGATCGCCATCGTGCTCGAAATCGTTTTCGGCGGAGGGCCTGGCGTCAAGGGGATCTGGAACCTCGGCGTACGAACGGTCGGCGTGGAGAATCTGCAATACTCGCTGACGCCCGACCGGAAGGAGCTCGTGATCAGGTACGACATCGAGACGGTGCGGACCATCGTGGGGCCGCTCAAACTGGAGTCGCGCCCGGCTGAAACGCGCATTCCGCTTGATCCCATGCCGGGTTCCGTGAGGAAGATCACCGTCGAGGTCGTCACGGATCCCGCCGTCCGCCCGGCCTTCAATGATTATCTCGGTACGTATGGCAACAGGGACGAAAACACGAAGATGCTGCCCTGCATGGGGTATCTTCTGCAGGAAACGGGGCCCGCCAGCGGGCCGGGGATCGAACTCTGGAAGCCGGACAGCCCGGACTCGAACTGCCGCCTCGCCATTCATCCGCATGATGTGCCGCTGCTTGACGAGAGCTTTTGCTGCATGTCCACCCGGTGCCTGCTGATCCCGTACGGCAGGGACGGCGGCCGCCGCGTCATGCTCCGCCTCTCGTATGTCGATGATCCTCACCCTTACAGCAATGCGCCCTTCCTGCGCGAAATCCTCGGCGAGCACCCGGAGGCGATGAAGGGGGGCCGGGACAACAATCTCCTGCTCTGGTGCATGCGGATCATGCTGCTGCCGTTCGGGTTGCTCTTCGACATGGTCTTTGTCTCCATCGCGTGCCTGTATATGCTCGGGATCATGATCTTCCTGAGCCGCAGCAGCGTATGAGGTCTGTCCCTCGCGCGCGGGAAGGGGCGTCTCCTCAAGCTGTAAGAGAATGTGCTGAAGAGGTCTGTCCCTCGCGCGCGGGAGGATGCGCGAAAAACTCTATAAAAAGAGAGGGAAACGACTGGTTATTTCCGGAAAATGCTGTATATTATATGCGATTCATTTTTCCGCGCCGGGGTCCGGGCGGGAAAACGGGTCGGCAACTTTGTTTTTTCAACGGCAAACAGCCAATCAATAAGGAAACACAAATGAACAAGATCACGGACTGGTACGGCTCTACCGGGCTGACCATGGGCATCGCCGCCGACCACGGCGGATTCGAACTGAAAGCGAAACTCATCCCGTTCCTCGAAGGCAAGGGATTCACCGTGAAAGACTTCGGGCCCACGGTGTACGACGCCGGGGACGACTACTCGGTGTTCGGATCCGCGATGGCGAAAGCCGTCTCCAAGGGCGAAATCCAGCTCGGCATCCTGCTCTGCCGCAGCGGCGCGGGCATGGTCATCACGGCCGACCGCTTCCACGGCGTCCGCGCCGTCGTCGCGTTCTGCAAGGAGAACACCGCCGCCAGCCGCGCCCACAATTGTTCGAACGTGCTGGTCATCCCCGCCGACTACATGGACGAGGCGAAGATGAAGGAACTCATCGAAGTGTGGCTCTCCACCCCGTTCTCCGGCGACGCGCGCCATCTGCGCCGCCTCGAAATCCTCGAAAAGCGCACCTACGACGACATCGCGGCGGTCCGTTCCGCCGACCCGGAGATCGCCGCGCTGATCGACAAGGAGGCCGACCGCCAGTTCAACGGCATCGAGCTCATAGCCTCCGAAAACTTCACGAGCACGGCCGTCCGCGCCGCGCAGGGCTCCGTCCTGACCAACAAGTACGCCGAAGGCTATCCGCGCAAGCGCTACTACAACGGCTGCGAGTTTGTCGACGAGGTGGAACAGCTCGCGATCGACCGCGCGAAGGAACTCTTCGGCGCCGAGGCCGCGAACGTGCAGCCGCATGCCGGCAGCCAGGCGAACATGGCGGTGTATTTCGCGCTGCTGAACCCCGGCGACACCGTGCTCTCCATGAGCCTCGACCACGGCGGACACCTCACGCACGGCCATCCGATGAACTTCAGCGGCAACCTGTTCCACATCGTGCCCTACGGCGTTTCCGCCGAGACCGAGCGCCTCGACTACGACGAGATCGAACGCCTTGCCATGGAGCACAAGCCCCGCATGATCCTTGCCGGCGCCTCCGCCTATCCGCGCGCCATCGACTTCGCCCGCCTGCGCCAGATCGCCGACAAGGCCAACGCATTCCTCTTCGTGGACATGGCGCACATCGCCGGGTTGGTCGCCGCCGGCCTGCACCAGAACCCGGTCCCGTACTGCGACGTGGTCACCACCACCACGCACAAGACCCTCCGCGGCCCGCGTTCCGGCCTCATCCTCTGCAAGGAAAAATACATCAAGGCCATCAACTCGAAGGTCTTCCCCGGCCTCCAGGGCGGCCCGCTCATGCACGTGATCGCCGCGAAGGCCATCTGCTTCAAGGAAGCGATGACGCCCGAGTTCAAGGCGTACCAGCAGCAGATCGTGAAGAACGCCTCCACGCTCGCCGCCGCGCTCGCCGACAAGGGATTCCGCATCGTCTCCGGCGGCACCGACAACCACCTGATGCTCGTCGACCTGCGTCCGCGCCACGCCACAGGCAAGGAGATCGCCACCGCGCTCGACAAGGCCGCGATCACGGTCAATAAGAACATGATCCCGTTCGACCCCGAGAAGCCGTTCGTCACCAGCGGCATCCGCATCGGCACGCCCGCCGTCACCACGCGCGGCATGAAGGAGCCGGAAATGCTCCGCATCGCCGATTTCATCGACCGCGCCGCCGCGGCGAAGGACGACGATGCCGCGCTCGCCGCCATCCGCGCCGAGGTGATCGACTTCTGCGCCGACTTCCCGATGCCGGAATTCTGAGCATAAACAGGAGAGCCTGAACATGCTTGACATCAAATTCGTACGCGAGAATCCGGACGCCGTCCGCGAGAATATCCGCAAAAAATTCCAGGACGGCAAACTCCCGCTCGTCGACAAGGTCCTGGAGCTCGACAAGCGCAACCGCGAGATCAAGACCGAGGTCGAAACCCTCCGCGCCAAACGCAAGACCGTCTCCAAGGAGATCGGCAAGCTGATGGGGCAGGGGAAGAAGGACGAGGCCGAACAGATCAAGGCCGAAATGGCCGGCGACGCCGCGCGCATCGACGAGCTTTCCGCCGAGGAAGTCCGTGTGGAGGAAGAACTCCTGAAGACCATGATGGTCATCCCGAACATCATCGACCCCTCCGTGCCCATCGGAAAGAACGACACGGAGAACGTCGAGCTCGAACGCTTCGGCGAGCCGGTCGTGCCCGATTTCGAGATCCCGTACCACACCGACATCATGGAAAGTTTCTGCGGCATCGACCTGGACAGCGCCCGCCGCGTGGCCGGAAACGGCTTCTATTACCTTGTCGGCGACATGGCGCGCCTCCACTCCGGCATCCTCTCCTACGCCCGCGACTTCATGGTCGGGCGCGGCTTCACCTACTGCGTGCCGCCCTTCATGATCCGCAGCAACGTGGTCTCCGGCGTCATGAGCTTCGCCGAGATGGATTCCATGATGTACAAGATCGAGGGTGAAGACCTCTATCTGATCGGCACCAGCGAACACTCCATGATCGGCCGTTTCATCGACCAGATCCTCCCCGAGGAATCCCTCCCGCTCGCGCTCACCAGCTATTCGCCCTGCTTCCGCAAGGAGAAAGGCGCGCATGGCATCGAGGAACGCGGCGTGTACCGTATTCACCAGTTCGAGAAGCAGGAAATGATCGTGATCTGCAAGCCCGAGGACAGCATGATGTGGTTCGACAGGCTGTGGCACAATACGGTCGATTTCTTCCGCTCCATGGACATCCCGGTCCGCACGCTCGAATGCTGCTCAGGCGACCTCGCCGACCTGAAGGTGAAGTCGCTCGACGTCGAGGCATGGTCCCCGCGCCAGAAGAAGTATTTCGAGGTCGGCTCCTGTTCCACGCTCGGCGACGCCCAGGCGCGCCGCCTCCGCATCCGCGTGAACTGCAAGGACGGCAAGAAGTATTTCGCGCACACGCTGAACAATACCGTGGTCGCGCCTCCGCGTATGCTGATCGCGTTCCTGGAGAACCGTCTCCAGGCCGACGGCACGGTCACGATCCCCGATGTCCTGAAGCCGTACTGCGGTTTCGACAAGCTCGTCCCGAACAGGAAGTAAGCGGAACGGCTGACGGAAAGTTTTTCGGCTGAAACGCCGAACGAAATATCGGGCGTCCCCGGCTCCATTCGCAGAGTCCCGGGCGCCCGGTTCGTATTTGCGTATTATGAGGGGGCAAAAAACACTCCGTTCGGCGTCCGACCTGATTCTCGCCGCGGCTGAATGCCGGAATTGTCTTTCGTGAAAAATAACTAGCCGGGAAAGATAATTCGGCCGCGTTATCATGTTTGAGTTCAATGTGTTAGAAACTATCAAAAAAATAGCATTTTTTTTGGAAAAAAAGCTTGAAATGCGTTTCGCGCGTGATATATTTTATAATCATTTTAAAAATCATTTGAGTTTTCAGAGGGGAACTACTCACAACCGTCCGACCTCAGGATGGCCGGGCAGAAAGAACAGGACCATGAAACACATCCTTCCCATTCTCACCCTCGCGCTCCTCGGCGCAGCTGCCACGGCATCCGCAGCAGATCCTCTTCGCGACCCGGTTTTTGAGGACCTCTATCAGTATGGTAAAAAGTACGGTTATTACGAGGATCCTACAGTAACCACGAATAATAAGGTCCAGACTATTAACTATGGAAGTTATAGTGTTATCAAAGAAGCAGACAGAAGCTGGGGCGGTTCCTCTCTGCAGTATGAATCTTTCTATAAGATTCATGCCAATGAGAACATTGATTTCTATCTTTACGATTATGTTAACACTACAGGGGACAGCCTCAACAGCAATAGTCTGTTAACCCAAAAGATCTCTCGAATTGGTTATCGCTCATACGCGCTTGACCCTGTCACTGGGGAATATAAGCTCAAAGAAGAAAAAACATTTGACTTAAAAGCATCTTCCAATGAAGTATTTGATGTGAAGTTTTCCGGCGGAACGGTTGAGGTTACCCGTAACAGCTATTCCCTTGGTACATTCCTGAAAAACGAAGAGTTCGAAATATTCATGAGTTATAATTCTGATGACTCCGGAGGAGTCTGGTCGAACTCGAGCGCTAACAATGCCCCTGTTGGCGGATATTCTTTATATGTTGCTGCAAACGATCAAAATGTTACGAATGAATTGCTGAATTATAATAGTGTCGACAAATTGATGTGGGCATACAAAAACGGTTCTTATTCTTCTGCCATGTATGGACAGAACCCTGAGATGGATCCGGCCAAGCAGGTCAAGGATGACGAGTCCGCAAATGCCATGCCGCTGGCATCTCTTGATCCTGCTGGTGCTGGCGGCCGCGCAACTTTCGGTCTTTATGCTGTTCCCGCCGGCACAGTCGGTTCTCCGCTTCCCGGCGGCCTCCAGTTTGCCCTGATCGCCGGACTCTTCGGACTCGGATTCTGGTACATCCGCCGCAGAAAAACCTCTGTTGCCTGAACCATTTCAGGTGAACGCGTTTCATTGAACGGTTATCGATGAAATCCGCCCCGGTTGGGAAACTGACCGGGGCATTTTTTGAACCATTCAACCAGGCATCGGAAGACGACTTCGCGATGCTGCTCCGGAAGAAAGATGAAAAAGACCAGACTAATTCTTGCTATCGGCCTTGTATCGGTAATTCTGCTTGCATCCCTGGGGGCTCTCGGATATTTCGGGATTAAGACGATGCGCCGGAGCCATCTGCGCACGGAGGCAAGGGAAGCCTTCGTTGCGGAAGACTGGAAGAAAGCGGAAAAACTTCTGAACGAGTACGTCGGGCTGGATCCCGACAGCGAAGAGGATTACGTCCGGCTGGCCCAGGTCTATCGCCATTTCGGCAACACGGGCGCGGAGATGTACTGCTGGCATCGGGCCAGTGCGTTGAACCCGCTGAAGCCGGAGTACTGGGACAATTACGTCGTGTGCGCCTTGAATGCCCGCGATTTCCAGCACCTCTTTTCGTCCCTGAGCCGAAAAGTCATCTTGAACGCGGATCTGTCTGCGAACGACAAGATGCGGTATCTCATCTGCGCGGTCATGTCGAACCATGCAAAGGACGCGGAAAAGTATTATGAAGAAATGCTCAAGTCTGATCCGGAGGCGTTCCGGAAGGATGACTTCGCGAAATTCGCGGAGTTCCTCGTAAGAATCGGCAAACTTAGCGATAACGATCGCCGGAATTTCATTGACGAAGGCGTCAAGTCGGACGATCCTTTTGTCCGGCTGGAATCCATCCTGCTTCGCGCCGCCTCTCTTACCTCTTCCGGAGATAACGCGGAATCCTTTCTGGAGCAGAAAGAAACGCTGCTGAAGCAGGCGGCCGAACTGAACCGGTTCGCCGCTACTCCGCTTCTGGCGAACTTCTACTTCTCATGGATGAAATTCAGTTCCGTAATCGAGATAGTCGAGCCTTATCTGACGAATATCGAGGATAATCTGATGTCCATTATTTATGCGGAGAGCTGTGTGTACAGCGGGCAACCGGAGAAGCTGAAACCGCTGATCGAGCATTTCCGTTCCCTCGGACGGAGATACAGGATGCAGGTCACCTATTTCGAGGCGCTGTATGCTTTCAGTCAAGGCGAGGAAAACAATGACGACCTCCTCCTGCACATGGAGGAAATTGGCGGCGCCGCGCAGACAAGTCTCGCGACCCTGATCAATCTCCAGGTCGCGCTCAATAACGACAATGTGGAGAAAATCGTCAGTTCCCTCGAAACGCTTATGAAGAAACAGCCGTTCTATGACCTTCAGGAGCGGGCCCGTACTGCGGTCCGCCTCTATCTTGGGACCAAGATCCAGGAGAATCCGGGGATTGCCGATGATCCCCGGATAATCAAAATCGCCCGGCTTGTTTCGGACGGCAAGAATGATGATCCTTTATTGATGCGCATCCTGATTTCCGATCTGCGGAACAGAAATGTGCTGACCCGGCAGATCCTGCAGGAGAATCTGGATGCGTTTCCGCTTGATCCGTATCTTCTTCAGGTAGCCGCCGAATACGAGCTCTTCAATGGCGATCCGGGAAGGTGTCTGGATTATGTGGAGCGGTTCTATGACCTGAAGAAGGAGGAGCGGTCTTTCTCGTTCGACCTTCTGCACATGCTCGCGCTGGAGCTTTTGGGAAAGATCGACGAGGCCACGAAGGAATTCACCGCCCTTGTCGACAACAACCAAATGGACCGTGATATCCTCTACCGTTATCTCACATTCTGCATCGAACACGAACGCAAGGATGAGCTTGCGAAGATGGCGGACCGTCTGGACGCCTCGGAGACGCCGGATCTGAAGTCGCTGGCTCCGGTTTTCCGGGCGGAGTCGTTATTCCTTCAGGAGAAGAAGGACGAGGCGCTTGCCCTGCTCAAAACCGCAAAAACGGACCATCCGGACTTCGCGTTCCGCGCGGCAACCATGCTCAGTACATACGATGTGCTGGATGAGGCGCTTTCCCGTTACCTTGCATTGCTCGGCAAATACCCCGACAGGCAGTTGATCTTCGCCAATATCGCAGAAGTCTATCTGGCAAAGGAAATGAAGGCGGAAGCCCTTTCCTATGCGAAACAGGCGTGGGAAATGAATCAGAACAGTGTGATCGGCCAGTATATCTATGCGAAGATGCTTGCGGCCAACGGGCAGTATCAGGATGCGGAAAAGGCCCTCAGGATCCCGAATCGCAGTGTCGAACTGCCGGACAAGATCAGAAAGATTTGGACGGACATCATGCTTCATTGCGTACAGGAGAATTTGGAAAAAGGGCAATACCAGCGTGCGCTCGACCTGACCAAACACTACCTGACCATCTTCCCGGACGATTCCGCGTTCCTGGATTTCAGGTCGCGTGCGGAGCAGGAACTCAAAAAGGCGAGGGATGCTCAGGATTCCGAACGCTAGAAAACCGCTTTCTTACAGGAACTTGAACAGGAAAGGCGAGCGGGACGAATGAAGCTGAAGGAATCGTTCGACAACTGCATGGCAATGCTCGGTTGCCTGTCCGTCCTGGTCATTTTTTTCAGCTTCGGCGGCTATGTCTGCCACACATTGCTGCTCGAAAACACGGTCGGGATATGGGGCTATCTGATCGGGGGCGTCCTCCTGGTCATACTCCCCATGATTGCTGTGATTGTTCTTGTCGGATTTTTGCACCTCGGCAAAGACGCGTGGGAAGCGAGAAAGAACCACAAAGAAAATGACGATTCGACGCCGCAGGAAGAATCCGCTCGGACGGTCGACCCGTATGAAGCCGCCGTGCTGCCTCAACCTCAGCCGGAGCCGGAAGTCGATGGCGGCGAGAATGCGCCTGAACGTCGCGGGGACAACCGAACGCGTTCCGGAATCCCTTTGAAATACAGTGTACTGGGCGGGCTTTTTGTTTTGGCCTGCACCGTTTTACTCCTGTACGATGGTTCCCGCTCCGAAAAGCTAATTGAGGAGACTAGAACCGCCATAATCTGCTCGGAGGGCATGACGGCGTACATCGCGAAGGATTACGATGCCGCCATGACGAAGTTCAGAAAGGCCGCCGGAAAGGGCAACGCCAGGGCGAAATACATGCTCGGCGTCTGTTGTTACGACGGCACGGGCGCGGACGAGGACTGGGACGCGGCGTTCCGGTGGTTTTACGAGGCAGGGAAGCAGGATGACCCGGACGCGCTGTACCGGCTCGGACTGTGCTGCGAACAGGCGATCGGCACGGAACGCGACATGGAGAGGGCGCTCTTCTGTTGGGGGAAGGCGGCGAAGCTCGGCCACGCGGAGGCGCAGCGCCGGGCGGGCGAGACCGCGATCACCGTGTTCGGCGAATTCGATGACGGCATCGAACTGCTCCGCAAGTCCGCGGCGCAGGGAAACCCGTTCGCGATGCGTTTCCTCGGATTCGTTTATGCTGGGAAAGACAAGGCGGAGTCGGACGACTGGTACCGGAAAGCCGCCGAGGCGTTGTATCGGGCGGCGAAACAGGGCGATCCGCGCGCTCAGCACGACCTCGCCGGGCTGTACCGCGACGGCATCGGCGTATCGAAGGATCCCGCCGAGGCGGACAAATGGTTTGCGCTCGCCGCGAAGAATTACTGTGCCGCCGCCGAACGGGGCGATCCCGAGGCGCAATGTATGCTCGGCGGGTTCTATATGAAAGGCGTCGGTGTGGAAAAGGACGAGGCGGAGGCCGTCAAGTGGTTCCGAAAAGCCGCCGAACAGGGCTTCATGAAGGGAAAGGCGCTGCTCGGACTGGCGTATTTCGAGGGGAATGGCGTGAAGAAGGACGAGGCCGAAGGCGTCCGCTGGCTCCGCGTTGCCGCCGAACAGGGCGACCCGGACGCCCAATTATTCCTGGACTCCCACGGGGAATAAGAGGACGCTTTGCGCCCCCAGCGAAGCGGGGATGCGAAGCGTCCTTCCGGCACGGTTCCCCCTCAAAAAACGGAATTTCCCTAAAAAAAACAGAATAATCGCTTGATTTTTTTCCGATCGCATGTAAATTGTGTTTGGAATCGCTTTCCGAACCGTCGGAAATCCGGTTTCGTGTTCATTTTATCGGTTATTTCAGCAAAAGGCAATGAAAACCCGCCAAGTTTAAAACATCTTTTGCGACTGAATTTGAAAAAACCAGCACAGGAAGATTGTATCTTCATGTCCTGCTGGGCGTTTTTTCGTCGTTTCAGTCGCAGGTTCTTGGCGGGACCTTCATTGCCGCGTATGGGGAAGCGTCCGGCTTTTTTTGTACCCGGAAGCAAGGTTTTTGAATCTGTCTTCCGTCCTTTGAACCTGGCCGTTGCCTCGTGCGCAAGATCGCAAACTCACCCGAGGCCGTCCAATGTCCCTGTCCCTGTCCCTGTCCCTTCACCTCTCCAAACGTTCCATTTCTTCTGCCGATGCACGAATCGCATCGTCCGCTCGGGCGCTGGATGCATCGTTGCGCGAATCCCGCTTATCCAGGGGACGTATTTTTGCCATTCTCAACCGAAACAGCCGGAAAACATCCCGGCGCAATCCAACATAGAAAGGTATTCATCTCATGAAGAAAGAAATCATCGGGGCGGCGGCTCTCATGCTGCTTGCCGGAATCGTCGGATGCAAGAGTATCGAAATCGTCGGCCCGACGGGGGGCACTGTCACGGCAAAAGACGGAGTGCAGGACGGTTCCCGGACCACGGTAAAAGTCAGTATCTTCGACGGCGAACAGAAAGCCACTGTTTCCAAGGGCGGTTACCTTACCAAAAAGGTGTCGTATTCCTTCGACTCCCCCAACACGATCCGCGTTTCACTTGACCGGGAGTTCAACATCAAGTCGTCTCCCGCCGATGCGGACATTTATGTGAACGGCAGCAAGGTCGGCACGACTCCCGCCGAACGCATCGCGATCAACGACGGCGGTTCCAGCACGGTGGAAGTCCGCAAGAAAGGTTGGCTTCCCGCCAAAATGACCGTCAAGAAGGACACACCCGTCGACATCACCCTCACCATGGACCAGGACGGTTCCGGACGCACCCTGCTTGACCTCGTCCCCACGGAAGGCGGCCTCGACATCAAACGTTCCCCCGTCTTCTCCGACACCGACGTCGGCGAGCACTCCGCCAGCGTGTCCGCCTGCAAGCGCCTCACCAACCAGTCCCAGACCGAATACATCCTCAGCTTCAGCCTTCTCGCCGACGGCAAGACGCTCGTCACCTCCATCCTCGAGGAAGTCAACAAGAACGACAAGATCGAACTCCGCGCCAACATCTGGCAGCTGAACACCAGCATCGCCGGCGCGCCGCGCAAGTCCGTCACACAGGGCGACTACTTCGACATCCATCCCAATCCCTCCCCGGACGGAAACATCCTCTACTTCTCCACCACGAGAAACGGACGCCTCGGCGTCTGGAACCTGAAGATGAACGAACAGGGCGGCCTCCGCACCGTCACATCCGGCAACACCGCAGACTTCATGCCTTCCCTCCGCCCCGGAACCGACCTCATCTACTACTCGGCGGTCCTCCCCGGCACCTCCAATCCCGCCTTCATCTGGAACAGGCCCCTCAACGGTGGCATGCCGGAACAGCTCACCGAGGGGACCCAGCCCCAGTGGAGCCCGGACGGAAAGAAGCTCCTCTACGTGAAGGGCAGCGTCGCCGACAACAAGTGCCGCATCTGGACCTGCGACCCCGACGGAAGCAACCAGACGCTCATCTCCAGCGGCACCGGCGACTTCAACGACATCGATCCCAGATGGTCCAACGACAGCTCCAAGATCATCTTCGCCAGCGACCGCTCCGTCGTGAAGGACAAGCACAACTACGACATCTACATCATGGACGCCGACGGCGGCAATCTCACCCAGCTGACCACAAACAGCTCACGAGACGACAAGCCCGTCTTCGCCCCCGATGGAAAAACCGTCTTCTTCCGCTCCAACCGCGGCCTCGTCTGGGACATCTGGACCATGCAGATCAAAACAGACAAATGATTCGGCCTGATTAAGACCGAATCGCTCATACGCTCCGGGGCGGGTTCCGCCCGCTCCGGCGGCAGCCGGAAGGGCGCCGGCCAGGGCAACGCGCAGGCGAAGCAGACGCTCACCGCGATCGACATGTTCTGACGGGACTCCCCGTTTCTCCTTCTTTCATTTCAACAGCCCTAAAAAACGAACAAAACAAACAAAGGTTTTCCTATGGCAAAAACAACTAACATTTCAAGCGGCATAGTAAGCAGCGGGTTGATCGTGAGCAGCGGAACCAGACTAAACGTCAACAGCGGCGGCACGGCGGTCGCGATCAAGGAGGAAGGTGGCATTGTCAGCTGGGATTCCGGCGCGGTCGTTTCCTTTGTCCCGAGCGTTTTCTCGAACTACGTCTTTTCGGGAATCGATGTCGGGGGACATGCGACCATCCATTCCGGGACGACGGCGGTCAGTGCGACCATAACCAACAGCGGATGGGTCAAAGTCTACAATGGCGGACTTGTCACAAATGCTCATCTGAAAAATTCCGGCGACTTGCTTGTCTATTCTGGTGGCGAAGCACGCGACACTATCGCAGATCAAAAGACGAATATGAACGTATATTCCGGCGGCACGGCCAGTGGAATCGTTGTCTCTTCCGGAGGAAGCTTAAACGTTGCATCCGATGGAACGGCGGTCGCGATCAAAGAGGAAGGCGGACTTGTCACCTGGGATTCCGGCGCGGTCGTTTCCTTTGTCCCGAGCGTTTTCTCGAACTACGTCTTTTCGGGAATCGATGTCGGCGGACATGCGACCATCCATTCCGGGACCACGGCGGTCAGTGCGACCATAACCAACAGCGCATGGGTCAAAGTCTACAATGGCGGACTTGTCACAGACACCAACTTGAAAACTGGAGCCGGGCTGCATATCTATTCCGGTGGCATGGCAACGGATACCGTAGCCAACTATAATACGGATATGAATGTCTATTCCGGCGGCACGGTCAGCGGAATCGTTGTCTCTTCCGGAGGAAGCTTAAACGTTGCATCCGATGGAACGGCGGTCGCGATCAAAGAGGAAGGCGGACTTGTCACTTGGGACTCCGGCGCGGTCGTTTCCTTTATTCCGAGCGTTTTCTCGAACTACGTCTTTTCGGGAATCGGACTTGGCGGACATGCGACTATCCATTCCGGGACCACGGCGACAAGCACGACCATAACCAACAGCGCATGGGTCAAAGTCTACAATGGCGGACTTGTCACAGACACCAACTTAAAAACTGGAGCCGGGCTGCATATCTATTCCGGTGCGGCAGCGCTTTACACAATCGTCAATTCCGGCACCTCACTGTTTGTCTACACCGGCGGAGCTATCTTGGATGTTGTTGTTTCCAAGAGTGCCCGCCTCACTGCATCTTCCGGCGCATGCCTTACTGGACAGATGATTTTTGAAGACGGGGCGGTCGTTTCTGCTTTATCCGGCTCACTTGTCGACTTCGATTTGACGAGGGTCAATGCGGGCAATGCGGCAATTGTGAGCGATCTTTCGCTTATAAAGGGCGCTCCGACCTATTCTCTTACTGTTTCAGGCAGTCAGAAGAGCGGTAATTATATCCTTGCTGAGGGTGCATCCGGTTTTAACAAGACTATTGTGGTACTGGACGACCAGGAATACAACAGCATTGGTTTGATTTCAGTCGGTGAAACGGCCACGATCAACGGCGTGGACTACACGCTGAAGCTGTCGGACGGAACGCTGTCGGTCGAAGTCGTGTCGAGTGTTGTGCCTGCTCCGGACTGGACGTTCTACTCCGGCGACTTCAACGGCGATGGAAAAGCCACGCTCGCCGTGCAGACCGGCAAAGAGGTCACGATCTATCAGAACGGAGAGGCGTGGGGAAATGGTCTTTTGCTCGATGATGGCTGGACGCTCGCCGGCGTAGGCGACTTCAATGGCGACAATTTGGACGATTTCCTGCGCATTCATACGTCCGGGCTGGTCATTGGTGAAATGTCTGATGGTAACGGCGGATTCTCTCCGCAAGTGCTGAACTTCAAGAACACGGGTTGGGACATCCTCAGCACGGGCAATTTCGACGGCGTTGGTGCTGATGACGTCCTGATCGCGAATCCGACCGCCGCATCCGACACGGTCGGGTTGCTCGGCTACTGGAAGGGCGGCACGGAGTGGACGCTCATCAACGGCTATTCGCCGGAATGGACCATGGTGTCGACGGGCGACTTCAACGGAGACGGCAAGTGCGACATGCTCTGGAAGAACAGTTTCGTCGGCGAAGGCGGCCTGACTTACAATGCGTATTGCACCTGGATCGTGGAGGATCCGGTCGACTGGCGCATGGTCAGCGTCGCCAACCCCGACGAGTGGAACTTCCTCTGCTCCGGCGACTTCGACGGCAACGGTTCGCACGACATCGCCATGATCAATAACGTCGGTGTGGTCGGCATCTGGGGCGTGAATGACGGCTACCTCAGCTCGTGGTCCATCCTCAGTGCGGTCACGAACGAATGGACGCTCGCCGGCGTCGCCGACTTCAACGGCGACGGCACGGACGACATCGCCTGGAGCAACACCGCGACCGGGCTCACGGGTTACTGGCAGATCAACGACAAGCAGCTCACCACCTGGGAGAACATTGCTGTCATTTCATAAGCTCCAAAAACCAAAAAAACGAACTGGAAACAGGCTCCGGTCTTTCTAAAAGGCCGGAGCCTGTTTAAAATCTTCAATTGGAGAAGAGGTTCCGCTTCGCTGGGGGCTCGCATTCGCGCGCCGTGGTAAGCTCGCTTGCGCGAGCACATCTTTGATTGCCGCGCGTATGGCGGAGTATTGTTGAGAGATTGATGAAAGAGGTTGGTTTGGACCGCGAAACGCGAACAGCGGAGTTATAAAAAAGGGAGATGCCCAGTATGTTGGTGTCGCCGGGCGTGGTCTCGCGGGCGG
>JAGCTY010000138.1 GCA_017963105.1 Lentisphaeria bacterium | reverse complement strand
TCGCGGTGCGCTGCAAGGAAGGCGCGAGCATGGGCACGCTGCTGCGCGCGCTTCGCCTCGGCACCTGGGGCAGTTCCGTCCTGATCGTCGTCGCGTGCGCCGTGCTGGCGGGATGCGGCATCCTCACCTGGGGCGTGTTCGGCGCGATCGTCTCCGGCCTGATCGCCGGCGTGGTGATCGGCTACAGCACCGAATACTATACCTCCGACGAATACAAGCCGACCAAGGAGCTCGCCGCACAGGCGCAGATGGGGCCCGCCCCGACTATCATCTACGGTCTCTCCCTCGGTATGCTTTCCAGCGCGATCCCGGTCGTCGCCACCGTCGCCGCGATCATCAGCGCGTTCGCCTGCGCGGGCGGTTTCACGCAGGGCACGATCTTCGGCCTCTACGGCATCGGGTTCGCCGCCGTCGGTATGCTCGCCACGCTCGGCATCACGCTCGCCACGGACGCCTACGGTCCCATTGCCGACAACGCCGGCGGCAACGCCGAGATGTCCGCGCTCCCGCCGCACGTCCGCGAACGCACCGACGCCCTCGACATGCTCGGCAACACCACGGCCGCCACGGGCAAGGGATTCGCCATCGGGTCCGCCGCCCTCACCGCCATGGCGCTGCTTGCCGCCGAAATCCAGGAGATCGAGATCTGGGGCAACAAGTTCGACGCGTTCCCGATGGACGTGAAGGCGAAACTCCTGCTGGATTCCGACCACTTCGCAATCCTCGTCGATTTCTTCAAGATCAACGTCATGAACCCGATGTTCCTCTGCGGATGCTTCCTCGGCGCCATGATGGCGTTCGTCTTCTGCGCCCTCACCATGAAGGCCGTCGGTCGCGCCGCCGGACGCATGGTCGAGGAGGTCCGCCGACAGTTCCGCACCATCCCCGGCATCATGGACGGCACCGGCAAGCCCGATTACGCCCGCTGCGTGGCAATCTCCACCAAGGGCGCCCAGCACGAGATGATGCTCCCCGCGCTCCTCGCCATCATCATCCCGGTCGCCACCGGCCTGATCCTCGGCGTGCCCGGCATCATGGGACTGCTCATCGGCGGCCTCACCTGCGGGTTCTCACTCGCCTGTATGCTGAACAACGCCGGCGGCGCGTGGGACAACGCCAAGAAGCATATCGAAAAGGGTAATTTCGGCGGCAAGAAGCTCCCGGACGGCACCAAGAACCCCGTCCACGGCGCGGCGGTCATCGGCGACACCGTCGGCGACCCCTGCAAGGACACCAGCGGCCCCGCCCTGAACATCCTCGTGAAGCTCATGAGCATGGTCGCCGTCGTCTTCACCCCGCTCTTCATCAAGGTCGCACCCGTCATCCAGGAATGGATCGGCCTCGTCCACAAATAACCGCTGCAGTTAGATTTCTGAATCGCATCCCTTCCGCCCTCCAGGATCGATCCCGGAGGGCTTTCTTTTGCACATTGGCTTGATAGGCCCGATCCAGCGTTCCGCAAAAAAGCACGAAAAAGGCTCCTGCCGGGGGGAACGGTGGGAGCCTGAACTTTTTCGGATGAGCTGTGCCGGAAAGGGGATCAGCCCTTGAACGCGGCGAGCGATTCCTCGACGCGGGCGAGCTTGTCCTTCAGGTCGGCGAGCTGCGTCTTCACGTCCTCGACGACTTTCGCCGGGGCGCGGCTGACGAACTTCTCGTTGTTGAGTTTCGCCTCGGCGGCCTTGATCCAGCCGGTGAGCTCGGCTTTCTGCTTCGTGAGCTTCTCGCGTTCGGCGGCGGGATCCACGAGGCCCTTCAGCGGCAGGAAGATCGCACCGGCGTCGCAGACGATGGACGGCGCGGGTGTGCCGTCTTCGCTGGCGTAGTTCTCAAGCGAGACGCTGATGAGGGAGGCGTTCAGCATGGCCGTGAGGGAATCCATCTGTTCGCAGAGGGAATCCAGGATATCCTGCGAGGCGGCGCGGATGTGGTATTCGATGCGCTTGCCGGGGGCGATGTTGTTCGAGAGGCGCAGGTTGCGGCCGGCGGAGATGAGGGCGTACTTGTCGGCGGTCATCTCGGAAATCTTGTCGGCGTTTGCGGGGAGCTTGAGGTCGGCCTCCGGGAACGCGGCGGTCATGATGGACTCGCCGTCGGCGAGGAAGCCCATGCGGTGCGCGAGCTCCTCGGTGATGAACGGCATGAAGGGGTGCAGGAGGCGGAGGAGCTTCCAGAGCGCGTAGTCCAGCACGGCGAGCGCCTGTTTCTTCGCCTCTTCGTCGGCGTTGAAGCGCGGCTTGCACGCCTCGATGAACCAGTCGCAGAAGTTGTTCCAGACCAGCTCGTAGATGTCGTGCGCGGCGGAGTGGAACCGGAACTCGCGGAGGGAGGTGTTCACGTCGGCGCACGCCTTTTCCAGCGTATTGAGGAGGTGGAGTTCGTCCTGCGTGAGTTTTTCGACCGGGATCGCGAGCTTGTCGAACGAGGCGGAGACGGGGCCCTGCATGGTGCGGAAGCGGCAGGCGTTCCAGAGCTTGTTTGCGAAGTTGCGGCCGAGCTCGCACTTTTCGTTGGAGTAGCGGATGTCCATGCCGACGGGGGCGATGTAGACAATGGAGAAGCGGAGCGCGTCGGCGCCGTAGGTCGCAATGACCTTCAGCGGGTCGGGCGAGTTGCCAAGGGACTTGCTGAGCTTGCGTCCGAGTTCGTCGCGGATGATGCTGGTGAAGTAGACGTTGCGGAACGGCAGGTCGCCCTTGAACTCGTATCCCGCCATGATCATGCGGGCGACCCAGAAGAAGATGATGTCCGGGCCGGTCACGAGGTCGTTGGTCGGGTAGAAGTACTTGAGTTCGGCGGTATCTTCCGGCCAGCCCATGATGGAGAAGGGCCAGAGCCAGGAGCTGAACCAGGTGTCGAGTACGTCCTCTTCCTGGTACCAGCCGTCGCCTTCGGGCGGGTTCACGCCCACATAGACCTCGCGGTTCTCGTCGTTCACGTCGCCGCGGTACCAGGCCGGGATGCGGTGTCCCCACCATATCTGACGGCTGATGCACCAGTCCTGGATGTTCTCCATCCAGTGGAAATAGGTC
>JAGCTY010000137.1 GCA_017963105.1 Lentisphaeria bacterium | reverse complement strand
CTGCCGAATCCAATCGTTTTACCATAGCACGTGTCATCCGTTTCTGCAACTCTTTCCTTTTCCTCCGACGAGCTCAACGGCCCATTCTCGGAAAAGGAGAGTTGCAGACGTGAACAACAGGATATAACATACAAAAAAGGGGGCGCCCTGCCCCGGCAATCATAATCAATTGCAACAGGACGGGCGCCCGCATTTTATTGCTGTTCCTATATTACATAATGTCTGAACGCCATATTCACAGGATGTTCAGACCGAGGTCACCTCCTCTGCTCTGACGCGACAGATGCCGCAGCGGTTTCGCCGCGGTCCGTCTGTGCCGGAGATGTCTGCCGAGCCTGACGGGAAGCAGATAACGTCGCGCGGTACGTTCCGCCACATGAAGTTTCTGCGCGATGACGGTGGAGCTGCCCACCTTCTCGTAATAGAACATCTTGTAGGCGGCCCAGCGTTTCGGTTCCCTGCTGGCCCAGTCCGCCAGGAGGATCATGCGCCGGAGCGTTTCGGTTCCCGGCATATCATTCTTTTCCCAGGAGGCGGTGTCGTGTTCCGCCTCGCGGAGGATCTGGTCCATACCAATTCCCTGATCTGATCCGATCTCTTCCTTGTAGTCACTCATGATAAAGTCCGCATCTTTCTTTCGTTTTATGGATGGGGATGCTTGTGTAAAATTTGGGTTGAGGTGTCCGTGGATTCCATCGTACAATTGTTCGACATTCCAGGCGGCGAACGGTTCATGTCCGGTCCTTTCGGTTGAGGGGTTGTTGAGGTGCAAACGGGGGGATGAATCCGGATCGGACCCGTATTGACGGATCATCTTCCGGATTTCGGGAAAATATAGTACGCATTATCATGAAAGTCAAGCACAGTTTGAAACTTTTTTGAAACTTTATTGAAACTAGTTTCAATAAAACATAATCAAACAAGCCCCATAAACAACGCCCTGCCCAGTGTCGCGGACCGGCGATCCGAAGACATGAACTGCGCGAACCGGAATCCTGTCTGGAAACGAACGGGAAACCGCGGTCGGGAATCAAAAGGACCACGCTTGCAAAAGCTCTCTTCACGCGCTATATTATAGGACGTTTCAAGCTTAACCGCAACCGTTCAAAGGAAACCTCCGACCATGGCCGAATTCACCGTCAAAACCAGCCGCCACTGCGAGATCATCGACATCACCGAGGACGTCAACCGCGTGCTGCCGCAGTCCATGCCGTGCGGCATCTGCCACATCTACTGCCCGCACACGACCGCCGGGATCACGATCAACGAGAACGCCGACCCGGACGTGAAACACGACGTCCTTCAGAAACTTTCGGCGCTCATCCCGCACGACGAGGCGTATTACCAGCATTGCGAGGGAAACAGCGATGCGCATCTGAAGGCGATCCTGACCGGATTCTGTCAGACCGTGCCGTTTCGCAATGGACGACTCGAGCTCGGCACCTGGCAGGGCATCTACTTCTGCGAATACGACGGACCGCGCACGCGCCGCGTGAAAGTCTATTTCGAGCCCGCTGAGGATTAATCCTTCCCCCTGCCCTTCCTCAAGTTTTCATATTTCCCTGCCCCGGAAACAATTCGAGGCAGGGATTCTTTTGTCCTGTACAGACGAAAATCCCGTGGAAAGCTTTTCTGGCTATCCACGGGAGTATGTTTTATGGATCAATAAACGGAGGCGAAATCATGCCTTCTTTTCAGCCGAAGCGGCGGCGTTCTGCTCACGGATCGCGGCGCGGCGGATCTTGCCGTTGACGGTCTTCGGGAGTTCCGCGACGAACTCGATGATGCGCGGATATTTGTACGGCGCGGTATGGGTCTTGACGTAGTTCTTGATCTCTTCCTTGAGCTCGTCGGAACCGTCCTTGCCCTTCACGAGTACGATCGTGGCCTTGACCACTTTTCCGCGGACGGGATCCGGCACGCCGGTCACGGCGCATTCGAGGATGTACGGGAGCTCCATGAGGACGCTTTCGACCTCGAACGGGCCGACGCGGTAGCCGGAGGTCTTGATGATGTCGTCGGCGCGGCCCTGATACCAGAAATAGCCGTCCTCATCCTGCCACGCCTGATCGCCGGTGTGGTAGTATCCGTCGTGCCAGACTTTCCGCGTGTCCTCGGGATTCTTGACGTACTGGCAGAAGAGTCCGAAAGGATGGTTGTCCGGATCGGCCTTCACGCAGATTTCGCCGGTTTCGCCGGTGGCGACCGGATTGCCTTCTGTGTCGAGCAGGACGACCTCGAACTGCGGATTCGGGCGGCCCATGGAACCGGGACGCGGTTTCATATCGGCGAGCGTGGCAATGGTCAGCGTGGTCTCGGTCTGTCCGAATCCTTCGTACGGGAGCTGGCCGGAAACGCGTGCGAACGCCTCGCTGACCTCGGCGGGCATGGCCTCACCGGCGGTGGTGACGTGTTCGAGCGTGGAGAAGTCGATGTTGGAGAGGTCTTCCTTCACGAGGAAACGGAAGATGGTCGGCGGCGCGCAGAACGTGGTGATGCCGTACTGCTTGAACATCGGGAGCAGGTCCGCGGCGTGGAACCGGTCGAAGTCGAACGTGAAGACGCCGGCTTCGCAGAGCCACTGGCCGTAGATCTTGCCCCAGAGTGCCTTGCCCCAGCCCGTATCGGCAACTGTGAAATGGAGGCCGTCGGGGTTGACCTTGTGCCAGTGGCGCGCAGTCATGATGTGTCCGATCGGGTAGGAATGGTCGTGCTCGACCATCTTCGGGTAGCCGGTGGTGCCGGAGCTGAAGAAGACGAGCAGCGGATCGGTGGTCTTCAGGTCGGCGGGACGCTGGAAGACGGGCGGGAAGTTCGGATACAGGGCGTCGAGGTCAAGCCAGCCGTCCTTCTGTCCATTCACGGTGAGCTTGAGCGTCATGCCGGTTACGGCCGCGGCATCGTCGACCTCCTTCGTGATGTTGCCGTCCGCGGAGCAGATCACATAGCGGATGTCGGCCTTCTTGAAGCGGTATTCGAAGTCGTGCGCGGTCATCTGGCAGGAGGCCGGGACCGCCACGGCGCCCATCATATGGAGCGCGTTCAGCACGAACCAGAACTGGTAGTGGCGTTTCATCACCAGCATCACGCGGTCGCCCTTACGGATCCCGAGGGAATGCAGCAGATTGGCACAGCGCATAGCGTTTTCGGAGATGTCGCGGAACGTGAAGTCGCGGCAGACTTTCTCCTTGGAGACCCACTTCATGGCGATCTTGTCCGGGCACTCGGCGGCAAGGCGGTTCACCACGTCGTACGCGAAGTTGAAGTTGTCGGGCACATGGAAATGAACGGTTTTCAGCGTGCCGTCCGGATTCCACTCCTCTTCCATGTAGTCCTGGTACAGCAGACGGCGTTTGCCGGTCGGGGGTTCCTTGACCACGGTCTGCGGCACGAATGCGAACCGGTCGGGCTTGGCGTCGTCGTATTTGCTGTGCATGACGATGGAGAGGAACTTGCAGGGCTTGCCGTTGGCGGCGAGCATGGCGTGAGCCTCGCGGCCGTCGAAATAGATGCTGTCGCCCTCGTTCAGGACTTCCTCCTTGCCGTGCAGGAAGACTCTCAGCGAACCGGACAGGATCAGCACGAATTCCTGGCCGTTGTGCTCGGAGTATTGAAGCGGCTCGTTCTCGCCCGCGGGCGGAGCGGTGACGATGAAGGGCTCGCCGGTGCGGTCCTTCATGCGGATCGCCTGATGCAGATAGGAGAATTCGGGGCGGCGGACGAAGGGGAAGCCTTCGCCGCTGCGCGTGACGGTATACAGGGCCAGGTTCGGAGCCTCGCCGCTGATGACGGAGGAGACGTCCAGCCCAAAATGTCCTGCCAGATTGTAGTAGAACGAGAACGGCGCCTGTTTGGCCCCGCTTTCGAACTGCGTGTATTCCTCCGGCGTGACGCCGAGGAGTTCCGCCATCTGTTCGACGGTGAAATTTTTCTGAGCCCTGAGCTCACGGACTCTCATGGAGATTTGTTCTTTGTTTTCCATGTCTTGCGATCCTTGTTTGGGTTTGGTATTAGGATTGCTCAGGAAAAATCAGGCATCCGGATACGGGTGGAAACACGTCCGGACCACCCGTATCTTCCCTGTGCAAAGGGTTTCAACGGGCGGCCTTCGTAATAATAATGTCGATAATGGCATCGGACGCGATGCGGATCGAGGAAATTCGGACAGCGGCGAGCGCCGCGGCGGTGAACTTGCCGTCGCGTGCCTCAAAAGCGTCTGTCCTGTGAAACATCATGTGTTTGCCTCGATTCGAAAAAAATGAATGAATACAAATATAGCCTGATTTGACGTTTTTTCAAGAGAATAGCACAATAATCTTCCGAAAAAGTCGCGGACACAAAAGGACTCCGGCGGATTCGGTCCGTCGGAGTCCGGGATTGTTTCGTTGATTGCTTGTCGCAGTGTGCTCTCGCATAGCAGAGCACTGTATCATCACACTATGTGTGCGATGTTCGCCCAGGTGGTGAGCTCCTTGTTGTTGATCTGCCAGTAGCCGGTGAGGCCGGTGTCGGTATTGCTCCAGGCGATGTCGTCCGTGCCGTCGGCATTGAAGTCGGCGACACCCGCGAGCGTCCACTCACTGGTGACGGCGCTGAGGATCGACCACGAGCTCAAATAGCCGTCCGTGACGCCCCAGATCCCGACCACGCCGACGTCGTTGATCATGGCGATGTCGTGCGAGCCGTTGCCGTCGAAGTCGCCCGAGCAAAGGAAATTCCACTCGTCAGGATTGGCCACACTGACCATGCGCCAGTCGACCGGATCCTCGACGATCCACGTGCAGTACGCATTGTAGGTGAGGCCGCCTTCGCCGATGAACTCGTTCTTCCAGAGCATATCGCATTTGCCGTCGCCGTTGAAGTCGCCGGTCGAGACCATCGTCCATTCGGGCGAATAGCCATTGATGAGCGTCCACTCCGTGCCGCCCTTCCAGTAGCCGAGCAGCCCGACGGTTTCGGATGCAGCCGTCGGGTTCGCGATCAGCACGTCGTCCGGGCCGACGCCGTCGAAATTGCCGGTGCCGAGGATATCCCAGCCCGCGTTCTTCAGGTTCAGCACCTGAGGCGTGAACGTCCCGTTTCCGTTCGACATCTCGCCGACCACATACCCTTCGGTGTTTACGCGCAGGAAATCGTCGAGGTTGTCGCCGTTGAAATCGCCCGTGCCGACGACGCTCCAGCCCGTGTCCAGCGTGAGCCCGAGGCCCCACGCTTCGCCGTTCTGGTAGATCGTGACCGTGCTGTCCTTCTGCACAGCGAGCGTATCGAAGAGATCGCCGTTGAAGTCGCCCGTGAAGAACGACTTGTCTTCTGCCGGAGGCGGCGTGGGCGGCGGCGTGCCTCCCGAGACCGTGACGGTAAGGTGGTGGTCGTTGCTCAGGTTCAGCGTGTAGTTCACGCCGTTGATATTGGCGCTCTGGCCGACCGTGAGCGTGCCGAGCGTGGCGCCGGAGGTGTTCACCACGGTGATGGTCTGGTCAAAATCATAAGCCCACTCGATCAGCCGGTACGTGCCGTTCGCCTGAGTTCCGTCGACCGTGAGCGTGCAGAGATAATAGATTGATTCACCGGAGTGCATGTTTATAGCGGAGTACGACTGCTCGTCGAT
>JAGCTY010000136.1 GCA_017963105.1 Lentisphaeria bacterium | reverse complement strand
TGAGGCTGGTGTCGATCCTGACGACGCCTTTCGCGGAAGTCGAGGCGTCCGGGATGGAGATCACGCCGTCCGAGACGGTGATGTTCGTGCCGACCTTGACCGTGCCGAAGCCGGACGCGGAGGTCTTTGCGACGGAGACGCCGGCTGTGCCGCCGTCGATCGTGAGTGCGACGCCGTTGCTGACGCTGGTGTCGATCCTGACGACGCCTTTCGCGGAAGTCGAGGCGTCCGGGATGGAGATCACGCCGTCCGAGACGGTGATGTTCGTGCCGACCTTGACCGTGCCGAAGCCGGACGCGGAGGTCTTGTCCGCATGGACGCCCAGCACGCCGGCGCTGCTGACTTCCAGCGAGACGCCGTTGCTGGACTCGGTCGAGACGTTTTCGCCCGCGGCGAAGTTGTCCTGTTTCTCGTCCAGCGCCTGCCGGACGGCGTGTTCCGTCGGGATTGCTGCGGTTGAGCCGGTCGCGCCGATCTCGGTCGCAAGCGTGACGGACGTGTTGTCGGTTTTCGAGACCTGGAGATTGTCGAGGGAGGTATGCGGGAGCAGATTGTTTTCGCCCGCATCGGTGATCTGGATTTTTTTATTGGAAGGCATGATGGCGATCCCCGTTTTATATTATTATTCGATTTCGTGGTAGAAGAGGTCGGGGCCGAGCGAACCGGAATTGTGGGAGGCGGACCAGCCGGAAGCGGGAATAATCCGGTTTCGCACGGAAAAGTTCTCGATCTGGAGGACAAAGACGGGGTCGCCGTCGACGTCGTATCCGATGAGTTCGCCCGCAAGTCCTCCCTTGACCGGTTCACGTCCGAGCCAGGCGCGCAGGATTTCGGTGTCCATGTCGAGCAGAGGGATCTGAACCTCGGTGAAGGTCCCGGTCGATCCGTCGACGGTCTCCTCGACGCTCCGGACGGTGATGTTCGCGCCATCCGACGTGATCTTGCTGAGCGTCCCGCGGTCCCAGTCGTCGTCCATGAGCCAGGCCCACCAGGCAATGCCGCTGAAAGATTCGATCGGATACGGCTGCGCGGACCAGCGGTCGGCGAAAAGCCGCATGCGGAGACGGACGGATACGCCGCGTGTGAGCTCCGGCGCGGTGATGTTGTTTTTGTTGGCGGCGTCGCGGACCGCCCCGCGGGTTCCGTACGGCGCGACGTAGAAAATGAGGTCCTGCATTTTTTTCTCCGTTGATTGTCATGTGTTTTCGTTGTTATTCAGTTGTGACGGTTTTTCATAAACAAGACAGCAGACGGCAGGAGGGGAACCGGGGTTTGCGTAGTTTACGAGGGTTCCGTACGGATACCCGTCAGCGGTCACGAGGAAGCGGATCGAAGCCCCTTTCCGGTATGGGATGGGGATACCCGCGCCGATTGCGACCACGAAATTATCGGCGTTCGTTTCGGTGATGGTGTACGTGCTTTCAAATTTGCCGCGCTCGTCCGGTATATAAACGCTGGTATTCCCTGCCTTGATTGAACCGGAGTAAGTATAGACTGTGGTGTTGCCGTTTACCCATGCGAACAGGTAATAATCGGGATAAAACTCGCAGTCCGTCAGGTACGAAAAAACGGTTTCGTCGTCGCTGTCGTCTTTCGTATAAACTGCCTCGCCGCCTCTGATATTCCACTCGTCGGAGTAGATCGTTTTGTAGTCCCCCGGCGCATTGTAGCAATACCACGCGAAATAGGTGTATTTGTCCTCGTCCGAATCGTAATAATCGTCGGAGTAATCGCGGCTGTAAACCATTTTGACCCATTCCCCGGCATCTTCATCGTAGACCTCGACGCGGATTTTGTTGGAGTAGTCCTCGGTTATGTCGCGATCGAATCTGTTGCCGTTCGCCTTGATATATGCGTCCTCGCCCGGCAGTTTCAGCTCGGCGACTTTCATCAAGCCGCCATTGATTTGGACGTGGGCCGCATAATTGCGATAACGCAGGCCGTCTTTGAACGGGTCAAAAGAAGCCCACGCGAAGATATAGCCCTCTTCCGCCGCCGTGTATGGAATGCTGCTTCCGTTGTCCGGCGGGATGACACCGGAATGGCCGCCATGTCTCCAATCCGGAATGAAATTTCCGCCGGATGTGTCACCTGATGTGCCGCCGGACGGTTCGTCCGGGGCGAGGCAGGTGAACGTCGCGCCGTTGACCGGGACCGAACTGACCGTGGCGCCGGGGACGTAAACGCTCGATGCCGTGCCGTTGTCGATCCGCATGCCCGCCCCCGCACAGACCATTGCGGCCGGGCCGGATGTCCGGGGTTGTCCGCTTTGTTCCTTGAGGGAGATGATCGTGCCTGCGGGAGTCTCTTTGACAGCGATTCCAGGCCCGGGACGAAGCCGAAGGGCGGTGACGCAGTCGATCAGACGATCGACCGTTTCGACGAGCCAGGTCCGGATCAGCGCGCCTTTCTGACTTTTTGGTGGTATTTGCATGAGGAGAACTCCTCAACTGTAGTAGCGCCGGGCTGACGCGCCGGCACGGAAGACAATGTTAATTCGTTGCAGCAACCGGATCATAGAGGTCCGAATCCCAGCCGGAGCTGTCATAGGACATTGTCCAGGTGATGCTGGCAAGCCAGGCCCCGGAATACCGAACCGTCGCGCGGTCGCATTTCCAGTTCCCTCCGGTCAGCCCGTTTG
The DNA here is from genome assembly GCA_017963105.1 of Lentisphaeria bacterium. Classification (GTDB taxonomy): domain Bacteria; phylum Verrucomicrobiota; class Lentisphaeria; order Victivallales; family UBA1829; genus UBA1732. Next base: position 14,761 of record JAGCTY010000136.1, on the reverse strand, counting down.
CCACGCCCGGGGACGATGCGGTCCGGTTCGCTTTCGCGGCGATGGCGGCGCAGGCGAGTGCGAAGGTCGCGAACCGTGCGGTCTCCGTCTGCGTGTACAATGCCACGTCGTACTGGTCGGCCGCCTTCGTGCGCTTTTTCACGAGTTTCCAAGTGTGCCCTTCCGCGTCCGGGCCGATGATAAGCTCGGACTCGGATTTCATCCAGCGGTAGGTCTGCGCCGCCGTGCCGGTCAACAGCGGATCCGTTGCGGTCGACCACCAGGACGGAGATTCCGTCGTGGCGTCGTCCCGCGCTGCCAGATAATGGTTCCAGCACGTCCTGTATGAGGGATGCGCCTCCAGCGGATTGCTCATCATCGTGACGTCGAGCACAGCGCTGAACACCCCGAAGGAGGTATCCGGCGGGACCGTTCCGATGGACACGGACAAACCGGACGGGTCTTCTGTGTAGCGAAGTTCGATCTGCCAGATGTTTCCTTCGTGCTGGGAGATGCTCGAAGATGCGAGTCGCCCGAATCCAGAGAGATATTCGCCGATAGCGTGCGTGGTCTGGTACGCAGTGCATTCGTCAAACGATCCCTGCAGAGTCTGCTTCCGCACGTAGCCGCTTTCCGTTCGTTCGGACGTCCGGCTTTTGTATTTCAGGGTAAGTGCCATGAGGGCAGACCCTCCTGTAGTGTTTGCGGTGGTTCAAATAAGCGCCCCTTCGGCGATCAGTCGTTTCTGCTCCTCGGTCAGCTCCACCAGACGTGCCGTCGATTCGCTCGTCGCGCGCTGGTAACGTTCCAGGTCCGGCATCCGGATGCCCGCCGCCGAGCCGCCGCGCGCGACCAGGGAATTCGTGACCATGCCCGGGGCGTCCGGGCGGTACAACGCCGCGATTTTTCCCGCGATGTCGTCCAGTTCCCCCGACCGGTCGATCTTTTCCGTCTCCGTCGGCTTGATGGACTGCACATAGTCATACCATGATCCGACCGCTTCTTCCATGCTGTCGATCTGTTCCTGCGTCAGCTCCACGCCCATCTGAGCGGCACGACGCCGCAGAGCCATCGTCTCCTTCTCGATCACGGCCTCGCGTTCCCTGCCTTCCGCGATCAGTTCCTGTTCGCGTTTGAGCATCTGATACCGGTCGATTACGCCCTGCACACCGTCCCGGATGGCGCTGAGCTTCATTTCCTCCGGGTTCGGTTCAGGGGATGGGTTCGGGATCTGACCTCCGGCCCGCGTCTGTTCGCGAGAAGTTGCCGCGCTCATGGACGCCATTTCGTCCGCTTCCGAGGAGTAGCCTGACACCCGGAGACGTGTGATCTCGTCTGCGGTCCGGAAGATGTCATCCAGCGCATCGATGCGCGCTTTCAACGTGGCAATGGTGTCTTCGTCTGTGATGTGCGAGTTGTGCAGGTAATCATCCAGAAATGCCCGTTCTTCCCGCAGATTGATCTTCGGACCGGACATTGTTTCCCGCGTGATGGACGGCCCCAACGTCCCGGAAACCGTCTCGTAGCTCCGCTGCACCTTGTCCGGATCGTATCCGGCCAGGATCGTGGACAGCCTTTTTCTCTCTTCCGCGTTGCCCGAACTGATTCCGACCTTGACCTGTGGGAGCTGTTGCAGCTTGATGCCGAGTTCCGTCTGCAGGCTGTCCGCCAGGGTTGAGGCGTCTTCGCCGCGCATCCTCTTTCGCGCCTCGTCGAATCCGGACATCTTCCCGGTTTCTTCATCGATGACGATTCCCAGGTCACCGTACCGTTTGGTCAGGATTTCCAGAAGCCGCGCCTGCTCGGCCTTCGCCGCGTTGCCTTTGATTTCCATCCGGTCGATCTCTTCCAGACGGTTCAGATACCGAGTGGAAGTATCCATGCTGTCCCGGATGCGTTCCGTAACCTTCCCCTGCAGGTCCAGGATTGCCGCGAGCTTTTGCCGGTATTCCTCCGCGCTCACGGTGCAGGCGTCCCAGGCCATGGTCGCTGCCGTGATCAACGCGGTCACGGCGGCGGTTATGGCGGCAATCGGCCCGGACAGGAGCATCTGCAACGCCGATCCGATGAATCCCAGCTGCGGAGCAACGCCGCCAAGCGCGGAAACGACACCCGACGCCGCGCCGGCAGCGCTCTTGATGCTGCCGGCCGCCTGCTTCATGCCGCTTCCGGTCTTTTCCCCGGCCTGTTTCGCCGCTTCTCCGGCTTTCCTGTGGCTTTCCGCCGCATCGTCCGCGGCTTCCTTCACCGTCTCCACACTTGATGCGCTTTTCTCCGCGGCGTCTTTCACCGATTCCGCGCTTTTTTCCGCGGCCTCGGTGACGGCCTTTTCCGAGGAGACGGACGCTTCCTGCACGGCCTGCGCGGATTCTTCGGCCATCTTTTCCATGGTCTTTCCGGCCTCGGCGGCCTGTTCCGCCACCTGCTTTGTCTCCAGTGACAGGATGACCTTGACTTCACTCATGAGGACAAGCCCTCCTGATGCGATGTGTTGTTGATTTTCTGTCTGTGGTAACGTCGTACCAGCCAGTAGGTCCTGGCCTTGTACGCACGCTCCGTCGCGCGGTCCGTCGGATGCGCCGTCCGGATGCCGCATTCACGCACCCGCCACGCCACGTCGTACAGCGCTGCGGACGTCATCGGCATCTCCCATAGGATCGCGTCCGGCGGCAGACCCGTCATGTCATGCACGCGTCCGGCCAGCTGCGCCAGCCACAGTGCGTCGTAGCATGGCGGTCCGGTCGCCGTCGTTTTCGCGTCCGCCGGAAGACGGTCATAGGGACGTTCGCACATCCGCATCAGCGATTCCAGCTGACGCGCCGCGCCTGCTGCCAGTTGCGGCGGGACGAAACTTTGCGCAAACTGTTTTGCATCCCGGAGGACCGTTTCCCGGTCCGGGATCAGCCGCGCGTGACGCCCCAGACAGATCACATACAGTGCCAGGAGCACTTCGTCGTAATTCCACCGGCCGCCGCAGACCAGCGGTGACCCGTAGGCCCACAGGATCGAAAGCGCCGCGGGCGTGGGCGGCTTGACCAGCACGCCGCAGACGGCTACCGATCCGCCGGCCAGGAGCAGGAGCTCCTCCATGTCCCCGGACGGATGCGCCAGAGCCTTTTCCAGGGCGCACAGACGCGCGTCATGGCGCAGGACGGATACGAAGCCGGGGTCCAGGCAATATCGCGCCAGAAGGGCCTCCGCGACCCGTTCCCCGGATTTCATTTCCATCAGGTCGTCCCGGAGCCGTTGGAAACTTCCACCGTACCGGCCAGGGAGGCCGTGCCCCCGTATGCCAGGATCATCCCGTCGTCGGTGTTGTCGGCGCTGATGCTGAAAGTCTGGTAGTCGTCGTTTTTCGACGTCAGGGTCGAGGATTTCACCAGGTAGCGGTGGCCGTCGTAGGTGATGATGTCGCCGGATTCCACCGTGCAGGAAGCGGTGACCTTCCCGTCGAACGTGATTGTCTTCGTCTTGCTGATCGCCGCCTGGATCTCCTGTCTGCCGTCCTCTCCGTTGGCCGTTGCCGTCTTCGCAAGGCTTGTCGCCACGCTCATATTCTGCATCTTGATGCTGAATGACGTCTCCATCGTGGAATCCACAGCCGGTTTCGTCAGGAGGCCAAGCACAAATTCTTCGCTGGGCATTGTTTGTTGTCCTTTCAGTAGTTTTTTTTCGTGCCGGAAGCGTCAGCCCGGCACTAACCAAGTGGAGGCATCCGCCTCCCCGTGCCGGATGCGTCAGCCCGGCGCTGTTTCAGTCAAGGACTTGTCCTTGTTTTGAGTTCGAGTTCGATCGCGAACGCCGCGTAATCCCGCGCGAGGTCCAGCGGGTAGAACCGCCGGACGAAGTAGTCCGCCCAGATGCCGCCGGGCGTCCGCAGACGCCGGGCACGGCCCGGCGGGAACAGGTCCAGCGCGGCGTCCAAGGCTTCCAGAGCCCCCCGCACGCGGCCGTCCATGTTTGCGGCAAACGGTGCCACGATCACGAATCCCATGTCCATGGCGAGCACGCAGGAGTCGTCCTGCACGCTGCCGCCGTCCGCGCAGACGATCGCCGCCGGGAGCTTGCCCCGCGGGATGCTCTGCAGCTCGGTCAGCAGCTGTTCCTTCGTGATTGCGCTTGACCGTCGGACGGTCCCGAACTTCCGCTGAAGTTCCTCGACCGCCATCTGAACCAGTTCCGCTGTCATTGGGACCTCCTCAGAATCCGCGCATCTTTTCGCGTCCGAAGACCGGTTCGTCCACGGCCAGGCACGAAGCTCCGCCGCCTCCGGACGCGGACTCCTCCGGATTCCCGGGCAGCTGGAACGTCCCGGCGCGGATCTCATCCAGGAGCTTCCGGACGCGATCGACGCGCAGTTTCACTTTCTCGCCGAATTCGCTGCCGGCGATCCGCGCATAGGCGCGCTCCTCGGCCAGCGTCAGGCACCAGTCGCGCAGGAGCGGCATGGCCGCGGACGCCGTCACCGGGACACGGTAACGGACGCACACGGCCGCGTCGATCTCCGCGGATGCCGATTCCAAATCGGATTCCGCCGTCGCGATGTCGGGATAGATCTGCGCGGCCTCGGACACGCCGATCCTGGCGTTCAGGTCGTCGCAGGTCGCGTACATCAGAGGATGCCTCCGTAGACCAGGTGCGGCATGGCCGCGGCGGCGCTGCCGTAGGCTTCCGTGCCGGCGAGGATTTCCCCGCGCTTGAACACGTTTTCGTCGGTGTCGTTGTCGAGGACCGTCAGCTTCGCCTCCTTGCTCTTCTGCAGGGCCACCGGTTTGATCGCGCCCTTCGTCTTCATCAGGAACCAGTAGTCGTCGTAGTCCCCGACGAGGCGCGGGTTGATGACGGCTTCGCACAGCCCGAGGTTCGGGTTGTCGACGGTTGCGCCGCCGGATGCGATGAGTTTCGCGTTCAGAATTTCGAATGCGGTCGTGCGGAGCTTGGGGCCGACCATCAGGGTGTCCGGCACCACGCCGAGCGATTCGCCGTTGTGCCCTTTGTAGGAGCACATGGTCTCGTAGGCGGTGTTGAAGGTCGAGGCGGACAGCGCGCTGGTAGTCTTGTTGCTGATCGTCGACTTGCCGTATTTGCGGCCGGTGGAGAAGAATGCTGCGCCGTCGATCCAGTTCCCCGCGTTGACGAGCGCTTCGGTGCACAGGCGGTCCCACAGGGCCGCGCCGTTCTCGCCCATCTGCGAAATGGCCGCGGCGTACAGGCTCCAGTTGTCGCACTCGAAATCGCGCTTCGAAATGCCGATCGTGTCTTCGAACGCGTCTTCGCGCAGGGTCAGCTTCGCGCCCATCAGGTTCTTCACCTGGCGGTCGCCCACCCATTTGCGCATGAACGCGAACGCCTCGAAGAAGGGCAGTTCCACGATCTGATGCGAGGCGTCGCCCACCGTCATGGCATATTTCCCGTAGACGGTCGGCGCTGCGGTGAAAGCGTTCTTGAAAGCCAGGTCGAAGCTCGTCACCATCGCCTGGAATTTTGCTTTGTTGAGGTCCATTGTTTCCTTGTCCTTTCAGGGTAGTCTGCGGCGTCGCGTAGCACGCCGCTGTTTCAGTTGAGGACTTGTCCTCAGAGCTGGGTGTTTCCGACTTCGACGGCGACGCCGTCCGCGTTCACGTCCCGGATGGTCCCCGCGATCACCGCGGAGGTGCCGCTGGTCAGCGTGACCGTCTGGTCGTCCGCCACGTAGCATTTCTTGTTGATGTCCGTGACGGCGATCGCGCCGCTGCTGACGGGGTTGTACAGGAACACGCCCGAGCGGGTCTTCACGGTCTCGCCGCCGGACGCCGTGTTCTCGGCGCGGCCGACGACCGTATATGCGCCGCTGGATGCGGCCGGGACGGCCTTGCCGCCGGAGTTGATCGCGGTCATGGCTCCCGCGTAGACCACGGAGCCGGATGCGACTTCAAGGCCGCGCGTGAATTCGAGGCCGCCCGCGGCGATCAGAACGGTGTTTCGTTCGCTGGTAAGTGCGCTCATGTGTCAGTTTCCTTCCTGGTTGATTCCGAATCTGGTTTTCTTGGTTTCGATGTAGGCTTTGCGGTCGAGGCCGAGCGAGGCGATCGCCTTCTCGTCCTCCGCGCTCAGCGGCACGGCTTCCGGCGTTTCCGGCGGCGTCTTCGGCAGCTCGCCCGGCACGGCGGCCGGCGCGACCTTGTACCACGCGGCGAGCGCGGCGACGTCGAGCGAATCCGCCCACGGCTTCATGGCAGGCGTCAGCTTGCGTTCCGCTTCCGCCTTCGCATAGATTTCCGCGCGCTCGCGCTTCTCCGCGGAGAGCTTCAGCTCGTCAGCTTCGGCCTTCGCGGCCTCGCCCTGCTTCGCTTTCTCCAGCATGGCTTCCACTGCTGCCTTGATCTCGGCGTTGCCGGCGGCGTCCGCCAGCTCCAGGAGCTTCCGCAGGTCTTCCAGCAGGCCCGCCGCGCCGTCCACAGCCGCAGCCAGCTCGTCCTGCTTCGTTTCGTCCGCATCATCCGCGGCGAGCGCCGCGGTGTCGATGCCCGGCGCGAGACGCTGCAGCGCGTCCCGCAGTTTCGGGGTCATGTTCATTGCCCGTCCTTTCGTATTGGGTTTGGTGGTTTCGAGTTCGAGATATGCGCCGCAGGCGATGTCTCCCGTGTCCGAGCGGAGCCGGACACTGCCTGGCACCGCGTCTGCGGTGTCCTCCGCGGTGGCGGCCAATGCGTCGATGTTCTTGATCGCCGGTTCGTTTTCCATCGCCACGCTCGTGATCCGGACCGGACCGTCCTTCAGCCCGCGGAATACCGGGCTGAAATACCGGAAGATCTTTTCCTTGAGCAGTTCGTAGGCGCTCGGCATCCACTCCGCGTTGATCCACAGCTCCGTGCCGTCGGCGCGGCATTCCAGACTCCCGAATCCCATCGCGGCCACGCCCGACGGGAGGAGCATCAGAGCCTCGCGTTCCTCGATCCCGTGTTTCTGCGCCAGCATGTGCAGGTAGTGGTTGGAATCGATCGGGATCCTCTCGCCCTGCGATTTCTGGTATGCTTCGATCGCGGACAGGTCCTTCGATGTCAGTTCCAGCACGTAGTCCGCGCCGTTTTTCCGCAGCGGCACGGGACCCGCGCGGACCAGCAGCCATGCCGTCGGCACGCCGTTTGCGTCCCGCTCGACAGTCGGTTTGTTTTCTGCCATTTGGCGTCCTTTCGGTTTTTTTCGGTTTATTTTGCGCAAACCGCTTGACATTTTCAAAAGTCGGTGGTATTTTTGTAATTGAAACCGCCAGAGTTGGATAAGTATTCGCAAGTCCGGCGGCCCATGGTTCGCCCATGGCTCAAACTAAGCAGGTCCGGGTTGGTAGCGTCCCCGGCATGGCGGTTTCGATTTTATACCCTATTGAAGCGTTTTTTGTAATCGGCTTTCGCTCCGCAGTATGCGGAGACGATTTCCCAGTGACCGTCTATTCCCCTTCTCACGAGCGTGACATATCCTGACCCGTCAAGCGCTTCGATGTTGATGATATTGTTCTTGCCGGGCGTCATACTCAACGTGTATTTAACGTTTTTTCCGCCGAGCGCTTCCCGGATCGCTTTCAGCATCCGGCCGTCCAGCATTTCCTCAAAGTGGTTCCTTTTCTGGTGAAACAGCCCGGAGTCCTTGCCACCACGGCTAAGAACGACCTTGTCTTCGCCGGGCTCCAGGCCGAAGGCATCGATCACGTCCCGGGAGAGCGTTCCCATCGGGAGCGTTTTCGGCACATCCCGCATTTCCTCGTTGTCCTTCGTGATTTTCGGGTCCTTCAGGATCGGCAGGTTTTGCGAGATAAACCGGTTGAAATCTTCATCGGACGGGAGGTCCCGCACCATCGGCTCCGGCCTCGGTCCTGTTTCCGCGGGCAGTGCGACGAAATGAACTTTTTCCTTCTCGACATATTTTCGGACGCTTGACAGCATTTCCCGCCTGGTCTCCACATGGAGATTCGCCGGGAGTTGGTTCTCCTCAAAAATGTGTTTCGGGTTGAAGCTGAAGCCGGAGTCCGTGTCGATTTCCTCGCCCGCGGAGGGCGGGGAAATCGGCTGAATTTTTTCCGGCTCGGTTCGCGCCACCTCGTCGCGTTCCGCCGCCGTCACGTTCTCCAGCTGGCATTTGCAGCCGAAGTCCCACGGCGGCCAGTGCGTTTTCAGCCACGGGTCGCGCTTATCGAAGATTCTGCCGTCGTACCGCTGATGGCTGTCGCGCGGGTTTTTGCTCCCGACGCTCGCCACATACCGGACGTACGGGAAGACCTTCAGATTCGCGGGCTTGTACATCCGGGCATAGTCGCCGGCGGCTTTCGCCATCGCCCGGTTCTGGTCCAGGATCAGCTGCAGCCGCGCCGTGCTCGCGAGGTTTTTCAGCGAGTTCGTCCCGTCGTCCTTGCCGTTTTCCCTGGCAAAGACGCGCAGGATCGCCCGGGCCTCGTCACGGCCGATCTTCCCGGAGGAATAATCGTCGCTGACCTGCCGGAACTTCTCCAGGATATGCGCCTCCGCCACACGTGCGGAGAAGAAACTCCGGGCGCGAATCTGCGCCGGCAGCATCGCGAGCTCGGCGCTGCTTTTTCCAGTCGGCATGTTCACGCGGTTCTGAAGAAACGCGCTTTCGGTCGTTGTCGGCATGAGGGCAGGCCCTCCTGATGTAGTGCGCCACGCTCCGCGAGGCGCACGGGTGAAAACATTGGTCGTATTCGTGTCCGAGCGGAGCCGGACACTGCCTGACACCGCGTTTGCGGTGCTACCCGAGATAGGTTTTCAGCAGTTGTTCCGTTGCCTCGTCCGCTTCCGCCTCGGTCGGCCACCACGGACGCGCTTTCTGCGGGCGCGTCTGGCGGAGCATCACGAAGAGCGGACCTTCCTCACTCTTCTCGCCTTTCTCACGCTGGCGGAAAAGCAGTTTCTTTCCGCTTTTCGTCAGGACGGCGAAGAGTTTGATCTGGTCGAGTTCCCGGGCGAAGAGCCGTCGCGGATTGTACTTCCGGGACGCCTCCGTGTCCAGCGGGATCGCCAGGTCTTTTCCGTTTCTCGATGCGATCGGGCCGCCGAGATGGACGTGTGCGCCGATGTACTCGGTGGTGATTTCGGCGCGTCCCGGGAAAGTCTCCGCGCGGACGCCGCCGGCCACGACCGTCCGGTCGAAATCCTTTTTGGTGTCGCGCTCGGCGTTCTTTTTCGCGAGGCGCATGGCGGCCTCGGCCCACAGCTCGGCGAATTCCTCGCCGGTGAGCCCGTCCACGGCTTCCCGCAGGGCGTCAGCGTTTTCCAGCTTGATCTGCAGTTTCACAGGCGGCCTCCATGTCGGCTGTTTCGAGCTTCTCGAATGCCGCGGAAGGCCCGAATTTCAGCTCGCCGCAGCGCTTGAGCCTTTCGGCGAATTGCTCGGCGGTCAGATCGTCGTCGTCCAGGGCCGCCGCCGCATCCGCAGCCGGGCCGAGCCACGCTTCGAGCGCGTCCGGGAGCGTCTCGGCGGGCGGCGCATCTGCAGCGCCCCGCGCGGACAGCCCGACGCCGTTCTTATCTTCGTCTTCGTCGATGTTCAGGGCGTCGTTGACGGCGTCCGCTTCCTTGGATTTCAGGGTGATCGGCTGCCGGATTCCGCCTGTTGCTTCCCAGGCTTTTCGGACCTCCGGGGTCATCTCGGGAAGACCGAGCTCGGCTCGCGTCTGTTCCTCAATCTCCGGGGTTGCGGTCAGGAGCCCGGCGCGGATCGCCACGCCCATCGCGTCGTATTTTTGCTTCAGGTTCAGCGTGTCGATGTCCGCGTTCTCCGGTGCGGAGGGTGGCGCGGCCATACCGAATCCGAATGTCTGCGCCTGCTCGGGCTTCCGCTGCAGTTTCACGCCGATACGGGCGGAGATTTCGTCGATGTCGGCGGCTTCCAGACCGGCAGCAGACAGCGTGGAGAGCGTCTGCGCAAGCGCCTGAATGTCCTCCGGCTGTTCGGTGCAGAAATGGATGCGCGGGGCGGGGACCGGGGAAGGGTAGCGGAACCGCATCCACGGCGCGACCAGCCCGGACCGCAGCGTGCTTTCCAGGGCGCGGGCGTCGGAATCAAGCAGGTCCTGCCGGACTGCGCTCTGCGCGTCGCCGCCGGAAAGCCCGGTTGCTTCCGAGGAGCTCGCCAACTGGCCGAGCAGGACTTTCGTGATGGCCTGCCCGGTATATTCCAGTAGCCGGAAATACACGTCGCCGCCGGTGTTGGCGGCCTGCAGGAGCTCCAGCTCCGTCGAACGGTTGATAATGCCGCCGCCGTTGGGCCCGAAACTCCGGATCAGCGTCCGAAGGGTCCAGCGGTCCTGCTCGAATGTGCCGTTGTCGACTTTCGCCACCACAAACGGCATCCCGTAGCGTTCCACGAAGGACAGCAGGTCTTTCACCGGGTAGTTCTGGAAGACGTGCAGCCATGCCAGGCACCGGATCAGACCGCCGGACGCGGGATCGTTCCCGCCGCCCAGACGGTGGATGATCACCTTGTCCGGGGGCAGGTCCATTCCGTTCGGCGCGTCTTCCGTGACGAGGCGCGGCGTGAATCCGTCCCGCAGCGTGAAGTGCCACGCGCCGATGCTGCGGAATCCTTCGATCCCGCCGGTCGGAGACCAGATGATCTCCGCAGCCGCAAACGGGTCCACGACTGCCAGCTGCAGCCATGCGACCAGGTCGGCGAATGTGCCGTCGCCGTTTCCTCCGGCATCCCGGAGTTCGCGTTCCAGCGCCTCAGCTGCCTCTTTCGCCGCGGGCGTTTCGTCGCCGGGTTCCACCGTCCAGCCGGAGCCGGACAGCGCGGACGTCCGTGTCTGGAGCGCGTGCAGGATATCCCAGTTCCGGGACCGGATTTCCCGCGACGCGATGCACAGGTCCGAAATGTCGCCGGTCGACGCCTGCCGCATCAGTGCGGCCATCCGCTCCGGCGTGTACCCGCCTGTCTGCGCGTACCGGTTCCGGTCCTGCGGCGTTTCCCGGATCCATCGTCCGGGAAGCCAGCGTCGGCCGCCCGTTTGCAGGCCGCTGATCATTCGTTTGAAAAACATAACTCACCTATACCCAAAAAGATGTTTCCGGCGGCTCCATATTCCGTGCTCGGGCGAAACCGCGCCCCATTCCGGTTGAGGACTTATCCTCCAGGCCGAAGATACCGCTCGGTCCGGTGTCGTCGCCGGAGGCGGCATGAACGGCCAGCGAGAGCGCCCAGAAGCGGTCCGCGTGGCCGTCGTCGTCGCGTTCGCCTTCGAAGCGCACGTTCCCGGCTGCGGTCGTCGTTTTTCGGACCTTGTGAAGGTCCTCGCGGATTTCCGGGTCGGCCGCGATGCGGAGTCGCCTGTCCTCGAAGGAGGCTTTCAGCGGCATCGCGAGCGCCTCTTTGACCGGCGCGGAAAAGTTGACGGCTTCGACGCGGTATTTGCCGAAAACGTCTTGCAGAGATTCCGCGAGCATCATGCCCATGCCGGTCGAGTCGATGCAGAGGCGGACGAGATTCCGGTTGACGCGGAGACGGTTTGCGATAAAATCGAACTGTGTCCGGAACGGCGCACGGTCGAAAACCTGGTATTTCGTCTGCCACAGCACGTCCCCGACGCGGGTGAGTTCGAACCAGACGCCGAGGTCCTTTTTCCGGCCGACGTCGTAACCCGCGTAGACCGCCGACGCCGTCTCCCGGCGGGCCGCGAGCTCGTCAAGCGGGACTTCACATCCCGCAATGAGATCGTATGGCAGCAGAGACCCGGCCGAGGTGTTCGGCTTCAGCATGTACTGCGTATTCCAGGCATCCGCCGTGCGGCATTTCGCCCGCATCTGAGCGAGCCAGGTGTCCGGATCGGATTTCTGCCCGGTCATGGCCGCGACGCGGTCCGCGAAGCCTTCACGCACTGCATCCTCGACGGTTGTTTCGTGCAGGCTCCATCCCATCGGATTCCCGTGCCGGGCGTCCTCCAGCATCTTGTAAAAAGGCGTCGAAGGGCCGCCGTCCACGCTCAGCGCGGACACCATTTCAAGCTGTCCGCCCCACGTCGTGCAGGGCAGCGCCATGTCGATCACCTTGCCGCTGTCCTTGTGCAGGTCGGCCTCGTCGATGAGGACGTCCCCGCCTTTTCCGGCGAACGCCTCGGGCGTGCTGGAAAGGCTCACGATCCGGCTGCCGTTCGCATATTCCACGGTGAAAGCCCGGATGCCGTGAAGCTCGTCGACGACCTCGAAGCGGTCACCGGCGAGCCCGCGGCAGACCACGTTCGACGCCTTCGCCCACTTTGCGACGTAGTCCGTCACAAACTCGCGGGCGGTCAGTTCGTCGCGCGACGTGACCCACTGTGTGAAGTTCGGTTTGCGCAAACACTTCGCGTTTGCACGGTAGCTTGTCGCGTATGTGATGCCGATTCGGCGGCTTTTCGCGTACAGCTTCATCGGGGAGTCATCCTGAATCCACCGTTTCTGGTACGGCAGAAAATAGTCGCTCATGTGCCGCCGCCTTTCTTCAAACCGAGCATCGCGTCCAGACGGTCGGCGACTTCGGCCGGGTCGGCCGCGGACGCGCCGTCGCGCAGCGCGGCGATTTCGGCTTCGAACCGCGCCTTCAGGGCTTCATGCGCTTCTTTCAGCTTCGCGATCTCGGCGTCTTTTCTCTCGATCTCGCGCCGGAGACGACGGATGCGGTCCGCGTTCGCCGAGTCTTTGAGCTTTGAGACAGCCGCGGTCACCTGCAGCAGTTCCTTCGGGGCGTCAAGCCCTCCGTCTGCGAGGAGGCGGAGCTGTTCCAGAAGCTGGAGCTCGGTCACGGTCGCGACGTCCTGAACGCCGCCCGCGGCGCGGAGGAAGTCCGCGGCCCACTTGGCGTGTTCCGTGCGGGCCTCGGTGGCCTCCCGTGCCGCCTTGTATTCGGCAAACTCTTTCGAGCGCGCGATTGCCTGGAAAGTCGTGCTGTGGAGCTTCAGGCCCCGTTCTTCACACGCCTTCGCGACTTCCGGGTCATTGCGGACCGCGTCCTGCGTGGCCCCGTCCAGCAGCAGGAACATCACCCGTTTCCGCGCCTCGAATGGCAGAGCGGAAAAGTTGTTGCGCTGATTGTTCATAAGGGCAAGCTCCTGTTGTTGTACCGCGTTTCACGGCGGCACGGATTTTTTGCGGTTATTTTTCACTGCGGTCTTGCTTTTTTCCGAATCCGCATTTATTTTAAAATCAAAGGGATGCCGCCTCCTTAGGGAGAAAGGAGGTAGTATTATGGCTGATAAAGACAATAAAGAGCTTTTCTATCAGGAAGTCGACAACGCCGGCAATCCAGTTGGTCCCGTTAAGTCCGGTCTTATGTACCAGGAGTTAGATGAGAACGGGAACCCTGTCGGTGAACCGAAATCCGGACTCACATTCGAAGTGATTGACGAAGTCACGAAAGACTGATTATCGTCTGAACCAAATTTCCTAACCCTCGACGGAGGCGGCATCCCTTTCCCCTTGCTTACAGGGCCTGCGCTCCGTAGATGAACGCGTCCGGACGGAATCCGGGCGCGGCCTCGATCTGCGTGCGGCCGTTCTGCGTGAGCGTGTAGTAGTCGCCGTCGCCGAGCGTGATCGTCTTCACGTAGCCCGCGTCCGCGAGCTGACGGAGATGATCCAGCGCGATCGCCGGATCCACGCGGAAGAGCGCCACGTGTTTCTGCATCCGGTCAAAAGGCACCGGGCCGTAGGCGTCCCGCAGCACCTGCAGGATGCTCTGTCTGAGTGCGTAAATATTCATTTGTTCGGTCCTTTCGAGAGGGCTGTTACCTTATCTTCGATGCCCTTGATCCAGCCGTCTTTCGCTTTGAGTTCGGCGCGGACGGCGGATAGTTCGGATTTCAAGTCGGTCTGCTGCATCGAGATATACCGGAGGTCTTCCCCGTTTTTCCGCAGGGCCTCGGCGATCGCCTTCAGCTGTTCGGCCAGCACCGGTGCATTGTCGGCCGCCACATGGGCATCGATCCGGCGTTTCAGCTCGGACAGCTCCTTGTCACGGATCTCGGTGTAGTCCGCCTGGAGCCTGTCCAGCGCAGTCTGAAGACGCCGGATCGTGTCGGCCCGGTCTTCCAGCTTGTGCCGCTGGAGCAGATACCCCAGCACGACCACCAGAAGCGTCACCGAGCCGCTTCCCGCGGCCATGCCGATGACTTGAAATAACAGTTCGTCCACAAGGATGCTCCTTGACTGTGGTGGTGCCGCGTTTCACGGCGGCACGGGGTTAAACATTATCTATGTGCCGGAAGCGAAGCCCGGCACTGCTTGGCACTCCTTTGGAGTGTGGCTGCCGAGGAAGGACTTTCACCTTCACGGGCGGTCGACTCTCCGCCCGGCCCGCTGCTTTGGCGGGCCGCGTCTGATATTTCGCCACTCGGCAACAATTGGAGGGGGGAACAGGATTTGAACCTGTAACCGCACGCAGCGGCTCCCGCGGCCACACGGGGCTTTTAACCGTTCAGCCATCCCCCCGTCGGGAGTTGTAAGGCGGGCACGCGACGCGCCAGGGTGGAAGAACCAACACGCCGCGCACCTGACCAAGGAGAGAACCGTCCGGCGATGAGTAACCGGAGGGCTCCATAAATAGGGGGAAAAGGGAAAGGCAGTTAAGGAAAAACTTTAAAACAAGCTCAAAAAGAGAGAAAAAAAGAGGAAATAGGGATAAAAAAAAGCCTCTTCGACGGTTTCTGACAAAAAGTCATAGTGCTTTCTCGCAGTTGATTTGTGGTAGCTGGTAGATTTTAAGCTTGAAGTATTCCAAGTCTCGGAAGCCGTATGCCTGACGGATTAACCAGCGGATTTTG
>JAGCTY010000135.1 GCA_017963105.1 Lentisphaeria bacterium | reverse complement strand
GGGAGGAATACCTTCACTTGGGGACTTGTCTCGGGATCTTCTTTCGTTACGGGATAGTTTTCATAAATCCTCAGCACGGTAAGTTCATCGATGGAGAAATAGATCTTGACATTGCCTACGGACGTGATGGTGGCGAGGGGGCCGCTGGAAGGACCTACCATGTTGCCTACGCTGTAGGTCTTGAACCCGATATAACCGTCGAACGGAGCCATGATCTGCGTGTAGCTGAGCGTGACTTTCTTCTCGGCCAGCTCCGCTTCGGCGGATTTCAGTTCGGCCTCTGCTGTCCGAAGGTCCATTTCCGCCGTGTCATAATTGCGCTGGGAGGTCGCATTGGTTCTCAATAGCGATTCCTGCCGTTCGAATTCAACTTTTTTATTGGTCAGTTCCGCATTGCATCTGTTGACGTAGGCTTCAGCTTTCTTGACCGCCGCCTCATAAACCGCGGGGTCGATTTGGAAAAGCTTGGTGCCTTTTTTTACAAAATCTCCTTCCGTGAAATTGGCTTCGGTCAGGAATCCGGAAACATTGGCGGAAAGATTGACGGTCTCAAATGCCTGAACCTCTCCGATTTCGGTCACGGTATCGGCGAATTCCATTTCGATGGCAGGTTCGACAACGACCGCAGGCACCACGTTTTGAACTTCAGGCTCTTCTTCGTCGCAGCCTGAAAGCAGGATCAAACAGCCGACTGCCGCCGCAAGAACAGGATTGATTTTCATGAAGACGATCCTTTCTTTGAGGTAAAATGTATTAGCACTTTTTGTCCGATACGCACAATTTACACCCTCAAGCTAAAAAAATCAAGGAAAGAATCCCCTTCCTGCATGTTTTTTTATTGTTGCATCCCGCCGAATTGCGTGGAAGCCTCCTCTGTCCGCGCCAAGTCGTTCCGGCATACGCTTTCTCCGGGTACATGGCGGTCCAGAGCGCAGCAGGAAACGCGCGGCTTTGGTGAGACCGTTTTTCAAGATCAGTTTTCCGTTCTTCGTCCGGTCGTTCTTCCCCCGTTTCGCTGGCCTTATCCATCCAACATCATGATAGGTTTCCGGGCAGAATATGCTACAGGAGAACTTAAGCCTGACGGTGACGAGGTTATTGAATCAGGATGGTTCGACCGGGAACATCTGCCGCAAATACCGCGTTCAGGATCGATTGCAAAGTGAACACATTTGAACGCATACGATAAAAAAAAGACAGGTTTCCGCTAAGATTTCGATGGGATGAATCGTCTAATTGTATGAATGCTCCCGCAAGGGAACAGATTCGAGAGTCAAATCCAACAACATAGGAATCCATTCCATGAACATTTCAAAAACAGGGATGAAGGTCATCTTCATCATCGTTCTGCTGCTCATTCTCCTGCCTCTGGCGCTTTTTGTCCTCGTGCAGTTCGCACCGCCGAAGGAAGCCCCTGCACAAAATGAGGCAGGCATAGCCGACAGCTCCGAAACCAGGAGCGTTACGGTCAGAGCTCGTCAGACAAGGCGGGAAAACCGCGTAGCCAAACAGGAAACGGTGGTCATCGAACCGGATCCAGCGCCCGTGTGGGAAATTGGTGCGATCAGCACGGACCCGATGAGGATGACGAAGCAGGCAACTCCTTACGAACCCGGTACCGTTCCCGGAGACTCCGGCGTGATGGTTCAATATGCCGGTTCGCCTGATGATATGATGAGCGGGCCTCAGCCGCTCCCGCCGGATGATCCCTGGGGCGGGGCAATCCTGCCGCCAATGACGCCGGAGAACATGAGGTGAATCGGCGGGGTTGGACGCATCGATCCCGACGATCCGTTCCTCCAGCAAAATATCTTGAATCCATTCGCAAACTGATAGCTCAAGCCGGTTCAGCCCCCGAAGCCGCGACGGTTCCGGGGGGCCGTTTTCTGCAAACACACCGTTCCGAATGACAGGAACGGAACTGAAACCGTTACGGGACGTCGTCTCTTCTTCTCTTTCCATCGAATCGCGACAAAAAAAGCCTCCGGAACGGTAAGAATGCCATCCCGGAGGAAAATAAAAACTTCTTAAAGCCGTCTTACGTTCAGTCGTCCAGTCTCTCCAAAGCTTTTTTTGCATATTCGTCCCCCTGTTCCGCGGCTTTGCGGAACCATTTCGCTGCTTCTTCGAAGTCCTGTTCGACGCCTTCCCCGTTATTGTAGCATGCGCCGAGACAGTATTGCGCACCGGCAAGCCCCTGTTCCGCGGCTTTGCGGAACCATTTCGCCGCTTCTGCCATGTCCGATTCAACGCCTTCCCCGAGATTATAGCAGGAGGCGAGATAGTATTGCGCCTCGGCATCGCCCTGTTCCGCGGCCTTGCGGTACCATTTCGCAGCCTCAACATAGTTCGGGTTGGCACTACCGACGGAGGCATAGCTTTGACCGAGAGACAATTGCGCTTTGACATCGCCCTGTTCCGCAGCTTTCAGCAGCTGTTGCATCTCCGGGCTGAGGCTGACTTCCGACGCCTCGTCCCCCTGCCCCGCGTTGTCCCCCTGCCCCGCGTCGTCCGAACAGGCTGAAAACGAAGCGGCGAAAACGATAGAGAACAAAACAAGCGCACGGATGAAGTATTTCATGATAATCTCCTTATTTGTTGTTGGGTATCTTCACGAACAGTTTATATTGGAGGAAATGATTTATCACATACAGAAAATAATTCAAGAGAAAACATCGTTTTTTTAGGGAAACAAGTGTATCAGATCCATTTGCCGGAATCGGACGGCATCCGCCAGTCCGCCCGCGGGGAAAGACTGATGCTGCCGACCTTGGGGCCGTCCGGCATGCAGCTTCGCTTGAACTGCTGGCTGAAGAAACGCCGGATGAATTTCCGCAGGAACTGCTCCAGGTCCTTTTCGGGATAATCCTCGAAGGTCCTGGATGCCAGAAACAGAAGCTTGTCCGGGGGTGCCCCGTACTTCACGAAATGGTACAGGAAGAAATCGATGATCTCGTACGGAGCCAGGATCTCCTCAGTTTTCTGCGTGATGCTCCCGTCCGCGGCCGCCGGCAGGAGTTCCGGGCTGACCGGAGTGCAGGATATGTCATCCAGAATCTCTTTGACGACAGGCGAAGAACGATCGCTCATCCAGGCGATCAGATGGCGCACCAGCGTCTTCGGCACTCCGCTGTTCACGGCATACATGGAGATATGGTCGGCATTGTAGGTGCAGTAGCCCATGGCGATTTCGGAAAGATCGCCCGTGCCGACCACGATCCCGTCCCGCTGGTTGGCCACATCCATCAGGATCTGCGTGCGTTCCCGGGCCTGCGTGTTCTCGTACACGACGTTGCGCTGTTCCGGATCGTGGCCTATGGCGCGGAAATGCTCCATACAGGCTTCCGTGATATCGATTTCGAGCAGCGTCACACCAAGTTCCCGGCAGAGCCTGCATGCATTTCGCAGTGTTCGGGGAGTCGTGCCGAAACCGGGCATGGTGACGGCCACCACATCAGCGGGGCTTTTCCCTGCCAGAGACATGGCCTTGACGGTGACCAGCAGGGCCAGAGTGGAATCAAGTCCGCCCGAGACGCCGATGACGGCCGTGCGGCAGCCGATATGGCGCAGACGTTTCGCCAGGCCACATGCCTGAATGGAGATGATCTCGTCGCAGTGGCCGTCCTTTTCCGACTCCCGGTCGGGAACAAACGGATACCGCGAATAGACGCGGGAAATCTCGTCAGGTCCCGGGACCGCCTCGAGTTTGACCGTCCGGCAGGACGGGTTCAGCTTTTCCGCATTGTCCCGGAACGAAGATTCCGCATAGCGAGTCCCCGCGATCCTGGCGAGGTCGACATCGGCGTAATACAGATTGCTCTCCTCGCGGAAACGCGGCGAATCAAGCAGGATCGTCCCGTTCTCCGCGATCAGGCAGTGGCCGCCGTACACCGTGTCCGTCGTCGACTCCCCGCACCCGGACGAGGCGTAGGCATAGGCGGAAACGCATCTGGCGCTTTGCTGTGCGACGAGGCTGCGACGATACTCGGCCTTGCCGACCAGCTCGTTGCTGGCCGAGGGATTGAGGATGAGCGTCGCCCCTGCCAATGCCTGGCGGCAGCTCGGAGGAATGACGCTCCACAGGTCTTCGCAGAGTTCGATGCCGATCACCATCTCATGGTTCACTTCGAAAAGCAGGTCCGGGCCGAACGGGACCGATGGCGTCCCGGCAAAGTCCACATAGGCTTCCGAAATGTTCCAGCCGCTTGAAAAATGGCGCTTCTCGTAGAATTCCCGGTAATTCGGAAGGGTGACTTTGGGAACAATCCCCTTGATGGCGCCATTCTGAAGCACGACGGCTGCATTGAAGACGCGCCCTTTGAAACGGACGGGCGTTCCGACGACGATCACGGCCTCCGTTCCCGCGCCGGCAGCCGCGATCTCCTCGAATGCGTTTTCGCTCTGCTCAAGAAGATGCGATTGAAAAAACAGATCCCCGCATGTGTATCCCGTGAGCGTCAATTCGGGGAAGAGAATGGCGGAAGCATGGTTCCGGATGCCCTGCCCGATCAGGTCGATGATCTGTTCCGTGTTGAAGCGGACATCGGCGACCTGCATCAGGGGCACGGCGGTTGCGATTCGATAAAAGCCAAACATCGTGTTTCTTCCTTTCGTTTTCACCCTGGAGAACAGCATTTCCCGTGCCATTTTGGACAACCTCATACCTCAGCATTTCCGCTTACACTTTTTCAATTTTTGTAAAAAGCAGTTGCAAAAAACACCTGTTATGTAACCCCCCGTTTTTTTTGCGGGAATCATGCGATGCGGGGCAACCGGATTGTTTTACCGTTTTATGAATTTGCTTTTTCCGGCGAGGCATGATATATTATGGGGAACGGTTCAATTCCAATCATATAAGCAATGATGCACGACGGAAATCCCCGGCATGCGAGGAGGAAACGACATGAACAGACCTCTGATTCGATTCGCGACGACAGCTCTGATTGCGGCGCTCGGGATCACCACGGCGCTCGCCGGATCCGGCGGCGGGGGAACGAGGATATTCGTGGGGGAAAGTATCCCCGTAGTCGACAAAGCGATCGTGAAACCCGCACCTCAGCAGCAGCCGAAAACCAAGCCGCAGTCCGCGTCCCCCGCCTCGAAGCCGACTCAGGGTTCCAATTCGAAGCCGGGGCCGAAACCGGGTTCGAAGCCCCGTCCTGTCGAAGCCGCCGGCGTGGTCTATTACACTGACGGCTTCGAGTTGGACATCGGCCAGGCCCAGCAGGCCGCGCAGGAGCTTCAGCCGCTGATCGAGCAGGTCCTGCAGAACATGCCCAGCGCCGAAGAGATACAGGAATTGGCGCGTCAGCTTCAGGGGCCCGTCACGCAGCAGGTCGAACAGACCACGCGGAACATGCCAAGCGCCGGGGAGATTCAGGAAATGGCGCGACAGCTTCAGGGACCCGTCACACAGCAGGTCGAGCAGATCATGCAGAACATGCCCGGCGCCGAAGAGATACAGGAAATGGCGCGACAGCTTCAGGGGCCCGTCACGCAGCAGGTCGAACAGACCGTGCAGCAGTTGCCCCAGCCGATGCAGGAGGCCCTGAATGAGCCGATCATCATCACGCCGCAATCCGTAAACGCGGGCAACAGCAACGGCTCCAAGTCCAAACGTCGTTCCAATTCCAAATCCAAATGGACCTATGGCGTCCCCGGCATGACCGGCGGTGACGGCAATGGCCCGCTGATCTACAATCCGTAATCCAGCGCGCGGCAAACGCGGTTTGTCGCGTTTTGCCCGCCCACCCCGGATCGGCAGGCTCCCGCAAGTCCCGTCAAATCGCTTCCCGCGCCCCATAAAAGGCAGCAGGAAACAAGCTGTAATTCGAGAAAAGCGGTTACTCGTTCCTGTGGCTCATATAGAACGCGGCCGGGATGAAATACAGCGTCAGGAACATGGCGAAGAGGAGTCCGCCGACCACGCCGATGCCGCAGCTGGACCGGATCTCGTAGCCGATGCCGCGCCCGAACGCCATCGGCAGCATGCCGATCACGCTCGCGATCGAGGTCATGAGGATCGGACGGAATTTCTTCTGCGAAGCCTGAAGCATCGCGTCATGCATTTTCACCCCCGCAGCATGCAGCGTGGAGGTCTCGTCCATGATCAGGATCGCGTTGTTCACCACGATGCCGATCATCATGATGCCGCCCAGCATGCCGACCATGGAGAGCAGCGTACCCGTGAAATAGAGCATCGCGAAGAAACCCACGAATCCGAGCGGGATGGTGAACATGACGAGGAAGGGGCGGCTCAGGGACTCCATGATGGCCGCGATCACGAGGAACGTCAGGAAAACAGCCGTGATCAGGACCATGACGAAGTCCATGGCGCCTTCATTCACCATTTCGGACTGGCCGGTGAAGACCAGCTGATAGTCCATGGGAAGCTGCGGGGCAAGTTCTTTCCGCAGGAGACGGGTCAGGTCGTCCATGGAATAGCCGGGAGCGGAGTTCGCGTAAATCCATGCGGCCCTTTCCTTGTCCTGGCGCACCAGGCTGATCGCGACGGGCGAGTTTTCCATCGTGGTAAGGGCGTTCAGAGACACGGGCTTCCCGTTCATCGGGACGGCCGGAATCTTGAACCCATGGCGCTTTGCCACCGTACCCATCGCGTCGTCGCCGTCAATCCGGCCGCAGAGATATATGGACGAGTCGTCGGAACGAATTGCGCAAAGGGCTGTCCGGCGCTGAAGGCCGGACTGTGCCGTCAGGCGCAGATGGTGAAAAAGGAAAAAGCGACCTGGATTCATTTGCCCGACGGCGGAAAAGGGCATCCCTCGACCTCCTACTGGATTCCCGTCGCCGGACATCCCGACTATTATTTCCATTTCGGGATCGGGATCACGATCGATTACGCAAAGAATCCGACAGAGGAATCGTAAGGGAAATGTAAATGTCAGCCCCCGAAGCCGGTGATGGTTCCGGGGGCCGAATGCATTTTCCGCCTTGATTTTCCGGCAAAGGTCCGCTATATTTGTATTCGGTCGAATGAGAGGTTTGCAAAAGATGCATAGACAAGGCCGTCAGCCTTCAGGATGGAGTCCCGGTGCATGCCATCGGGCTGGGGCCGCCTCTTTTTCGAACTGTTTTCGGAAAACCAATCAACCACACATTTCATAATATTCACGAAGAAAGGCATCGTCATGATTCTCAACATCCTCCCGTTCCTCGCCGCCGCGGTCGAGCCCGCAGCAAATGCACAGCAGATAGATTCCGCCATCGAAAGCCGGTTGAATGAGGCCGACCAGGTCGTCCGCGAGATCGAAGACCAGGGGGTCGGCTTCTTCCCCAACCTGTGGCACAACCACAGCGACGACATCATCCGTTTCGCGAAGACCGTCGTCCTGGCGCTGATCGTCCTTGTGGCCATCAAGGTCATCTGCGTGGTCGCGAACAAACTCATCACCCGCTCCTTCGATCGTTTCGAAGCAATGGACAAATCCCTCAGCTACGCGACATACATGATCGTCCGCACGCTGATCTGGGTAGTCGGTCTGCTCATCATCCTGGACCTCTTCGGATTCAACACCGCCAGCCTCCTGACCGTGCTCGGCGCCGCCGGACTCACCATCGGCCTGGCCATGAAGGATTCGCTCAGCAACATCGCCGCGGGCATCATGCTCCTGATCCTGCGCCCGTACAAGATGGGCGACTACATCGACTGCGGCAGCGTCAGCGGCACCATCCAGCAGATGGGGATGTTTTCCACCGTTCTGAAGACCGCCGACGGGCTTTTCGTCTCGGCCCCGAACAGCGTGGTCTTCGGGACGCCGATCAAGAATTATTCGCGCAATCCGACCCGACGCACGGACATCACGGTCGGCATCGGGTACGAGGATTCGCTCCCCGATGCTCTGAATGTCCTGAAGGAAATCATGGTGCAGGAGCCGATGGTCCTGAAGGATCCCGCGCCGGAAGTGCTTGTGGCGGAACTTGCCGACAGTTCCGTCAATCTCACGCTCCGTTACTGGACCGCCTCAGAGAATTACTGGCCCGCCTACTGGACCATCAAGGCCCGGCTCAAGCCCGTCATCGAGGGCGCAGGACTCAACATCCCGTTCCCGCAGCGCGTCATCACGTTCGTCAATGCCCCGCAGACGAATCCCGGCGCATAAGCATCGCGTTTTGCGTCGATGACGAAATGGAAAGATTCCTGGTCCGATTACGATCCATCCGATTGCCGGATATGATAAAGGAAACCATGTCCGGCCAACGATAAAAACAAAATATCACAGGCGCCGTTCGGGGAACGACGAAGTCGGCTTCGACTATTCAGTTGAATAGTCTGGACAGTTTGTCGATGGTGACGGGCTTCAGAAGGATTCCCGTGAAACCGTGGTCCTCGAAGCTCTTCTGTTCCTCGATGTCGGCGGTAACGGCATAGACAGGAAGCGTGGCGAACCGTTTGTCCGCGCGGACTCTGGAGACCAGGTCCTTGCCGTCCATTTTCGGCATCCACATGTCGGTCAGGACCAGGTCGAACGGGACATCCGATTTCGCAATCTTTTCCCATGCGTCCTGCCCGTCGACGGCGGTCGCGACATTACGCAGCCCGATCCTTGTGAGGAGCGCCTTCAGAACGGCGAGGTTCAGCGGAACGTCATCCGCGATCAGGATACGATAGTCGCGCATCCCCTTTTGCATTCCGGACGCCCTGATCCCGCCGCGCATATCGTCGCCCTCCATCCGTTCCCGGAGATTTTCCTGTCCGGCAGCGGCCTTCTTGTCGGCGTCCGGCGAATGCTCGACGAATTTCACCTCGCGGAGTTCCAGCGTGAACGTGGACCCCTTCCCGAGTTCGGATTCGAACGTCAGGCTGCCGCCCATTCTGGAGGCAAGCTGTTTGCAGATGGCGAGGCCGAGACCGGTCCCTTTGGTCTTTGCCTTCGTGTCCGCCTGTACATACGGGGTCATGAGTTTTTCCTTTTCGGCCTCCGCGATGCCGCATCCGGTATCCGAGACGGAGAGCGTGAAAACACCGTTTGCGTTGCTGATGTTGTTCCGGAACGAAGCTTTGACGCGGATCTCTCCGTGTTCCGTAAACTTGACGGCATTTCCGATGAGGTTGAAAAGAATCTGCCGGATGCGCTGCGGGTCGATTTCAAGCAGCGGGATATTCCCATATTCCTCCTTCAGGTCGACGTCGCTGTTCATGGTGGTCACGTCGAAGGAATGAAGCACGGAGGAAATGATCTCGCGGACATCGGTGAGCTCCGGCTTGATGTCCATCTTGCCGGATTCGAGTTTGGAGAGGTCCAGCACGTCGTTGATGAGCTGGAGCAGCGTATGCCCGCTGGTGGAAATGGCGGACAGTGCTTTTTCGCGTTCCTTCCGGTCATCGATTCCGCCGATCAGAAGCTCCGTGTAGCCGATGATGGCGTTGAGCGGCGTACGGATGTCATGCGACACGGAGGAGAAGAAGTAGCTCTTCGCCCGTTCGGCTTCGATCTCCTTGTCCAGGGCGGCGTGCAGCTCGTCATTGGCGCGCTTGCGTTCCAAGGCGTTTTCCAGGACCTTGACGCTCATCTGGATGAACTCTTTTTCAATGTCGGAAAGGACACGTTTCCCGGCATATCCGATGACAAGGGATCCGAAAACCTTTCCTGCTCTTATGACAGGCATGGAATAAGACACTGACGGTTTCCATGTCCTGTTTTCCGGATCGAACACACCATAAGTATGGATAAGTGACTGAGGAGCTTTCACATCGATCGTAAAAGCCTCCAGAGGCTCGATACTTTTTGTGTAGTAACGGAAATCGTCCAGAGTGGCGACAAGACGTTCGCAAGGGGCTTCGTGGATGCGGTGAGCATGGCAGTCCGGCTCGACGATCGCCTGTCCCAGAGCCTCGTCGCAGCGGATCAGATGGGCGAAATCCGCGCCGAGACGTCTGCGGATGACCTCGATCACCTTCTGCGGATGGGATACCGCGTCGTAGGATTGAAGCACGAGCAACGCTTCGCCTATGGCTTCGCTGTTCCGATGGGTTTCCATCGCCGCCGTCACATCCTGCGACATGCCGAAAAGACATGTGTTGCCGTCCAGGTCCGTGATCTTGAGTTTGGTCGTCAGAAAACTGTACGGGTTCCCGTGTGCGTCCAGCGCGTTCTCCAGGAACGAGTTCGGTTCATTGCCGGAAAGTGCCTTGCGGTCTTTCGCCACGAAATCCGTCGCCGTGCTTTCGTCGAACAGTTCGGCATCGGAATATCCGACCGTCTCCGCGACCGAATCCTTGCCCGCGAAAGTGGAAAATGCCTGATTGCAGTCCACATACCGCTCCGTTTTCGCGTCCTTGATGAAAAATATGATCGGGATGTTGTCCAGGACGCTGCGCAGGAATTTGTTCGCCCGTCCGCGCAGACGGAGCAGGAACAGAGTGAACAGCACGAGAAGCGGTGCAAACGCGGTCAGCGCGACCATGTGATAGGAATAGTACCGGTGATACCGGTCGAGAACATCTTTTCGCTGTGACGAATAGTACTGGATCGAATTTCCGAGGTTTCTGTCGATCGCGTTGTAAATCTGGTCCTTGTAAAGGGAGTAGTCTTTCCCGAAGACGATCCCGATCGCCATTTCCCGTCGGGCTTCCGGCGATGCCGCCAGTTCCGAGTCCGTAAGAATAAAATCCCGCACCTCTTTCGGACAGGACGGGTCGGCAAACTCCTGATCGGAAGAGATCAGCCTCATGGCATGGAACTCCAGCTGCATCAGGTTGACCGAATGCTTCATGCCGTTGACCAGTATCTTCTCAAGCTTATCTCCGTTCGGGAGACAGGCGGCCTCCGCGATGCCGGCTTCGCGATGCTTGTCCACATAGGCTTCCCTGAAATACGCGTCCCGATATTCCTTATTCCCGGAAACGATATAATTCCGCACGGCATTGGTAAGGATGTCCGAACCGGTCTGGAGAAGATCGCCGGCCTGATTGCATTGCATAAGATACTCGTCCGTCAGCCCCGTTGCGATCGTGATGTGGTTCAGGCGGATCGTATTGAAAACCAGAAAACCGAGCAGCAGCAGAGTCAGCAGGCTGAAAAGCGAGATAAAGAATATCGCCCGGTGTGCGGAGGTGATTCTGTGGTCCAATGGAAGCTCCTTTCCGATGATTTTTGTCTGATCTTTGTTTTCCTGAACGGCAATATAACACCATTTTTGTAGTTTGTCAAGAGGAAATGTTGAGGACAGGCTCAAAATGGAACCAAAAACAATTCTCCGGTATATCATAACGCCCGGATACCGGAAGGCTTGATTTTCCCGCGAAGGACTGTTATATTATTCCACCACCGAATCACAAGGCGCCCTCCAAATGACTTCCGCCTCCATTCATGCTCTCGTCGATACTCAGGTCGAACCCGGCTGCATGTCGGAGTTCGGGCTGTCGCTGTTCATCGAAGCGAACGGACGCAGGATCCTGTTCGACACGGGCGCGGGCGAGGCTCTGGTCCCGAATGCCGCCCGAACGGGGATCGACCTCGATTCTGCCACGGATATCGTACTGTCGCACGGACATTACGACCACACGGGCGGACTTGCGAAACTTACCCCGCCGCCTCGAATCCCGGTCTATGTCGGGCGAGGCGTTGCGGAACCGTGCTGGAGTCTGCACAACGACGGCACGAAACACAGGATCACGATGCCGACGGAAACCCGGGGTATCCTGACAAAATGCCAGGTTCACGAAATCGATGCTTTCACCGAGATTCACCCCGGCATGTTCCTGAGCGGACCGATCCCCCGTGAATCGGGCGAGGACTGCGGCGGCCGTTTCTTCTCCGATGAAGCCTGCTCGAGGCCGAATCTCATCCCGGAGGAACAGGCGCTCCTGCTGGCCTCCGGCGTGCTGGTCACTGGCTGCTGCCATGCCGGGATCATCAACACGGTCGAAGCCTGCCGAAAAGCCCGTCCGGACATCGCCATCCGGACCATTGTCGGCGGACTTCATCTGCGGCATGCGAGCGAAGAGCGTCTTGAACGGACCGCGGCATTTCTCGCCTCGCTCGACCTCGAACGCCTCGTCCTGATGCACTGCACGGGGGAAAACGCGGCGGAGTATCTCCGTACCCGCCTGACCAGCGAGGTCGCCACGCTTCCCGTCGGGCGAGGCATGTCTCTGTAATGAATTCTGCCGAATCCGGCATATTGCCTTGATTTTTCCTCGAACAAGTGATATTATATTGTTTCAATCATTTTCAACGATACCGACTTTCATTCACTATAATCTGCGCGCCTCGCAGCCGACCGGGTTGCCGGAATGCTTCTGTAGCCCGGCAGACAGGACTCTGCGCAGGGAATTCTGACATGACCGGCAGACAGAGATGCGCAAGCACCAATACCCGATGAAAAAAACAAAAACAAAAAGCTGATATAAGAGGAATCGCAATGAAACCATTTCCCGTCCTGACAACTTCGTTAGCACTTGCAATGGGTGTGATCTTTGCCCAGGCGCCTGCCCGGCAGGACGTTCCCGGCGGCTTTGGAGAAGGCATCAGTGCGATGCCCGGCATGGGCGGTTTCGGGCAACCCGCACAGGGCTTCCCCGGCGACTTTGGCCAGCCCGGACAAGGCCAGTTCGGCGGTTTCGGCGGCATGGGCGGTTTCGGGCAACCCGCACAGGGCTTCCCCGGCGGCTTTGGCCAGCCCGGACAAGGCCAGTTCGGCGGTTTCGGCGGCATGGGCGGAATGCCCGGCGGCATGGGCGGAATGCCCGGCGGCATGGGTGGTTTCGGCGGCATGGGTGGTTTCGGCGGCATGGGCGGAATGCCCGGCGGCATGGGCGGAATGCCCGGCGGCATGGGAGGAATGCCCGGCGGCATGGGAGGATTCGGTCAACCCGCACAGGCTCAACCCCAGCAGCAGCCGGTCGATCTGAGCACGCGTGAGGAATGGGAAAACCACAAGATCAATTTCGTGAACGTGGAACCGGTCCGCTCGGATTCCGCGCTTCCGATCGATGCCGGGCAGAAGGACCTGCTGAACGGCACATGGAAATTCAACTTCGTCACCATGACCGCGCCGGACGGTTCGCTGGACCTGGCGCAGCGTCCCGAAGGCTTCTTCAAGCCCGATTTCGACGATTCCTCCTGGACTACGATCCCCGTGCCGTCCACGTGGCAGGTGCAGGGCTTCGGCACGCCGCTGTATACGAACTCCAATTATCCGTTCAATACGAGCAGACCGCCAATCGTCACGAACACACCCTCGCAGAACTTCACCTCGTACCTCGAACGCAATCCGGTCGGCTCCTACCGCCGCACGTTCAGGCTGCCGGCTGATTTCAAAAAAGGCGGCCAGGTCTTTCTGAAGTTCGACGGCGTGTCCGCCGGCTACTATGTGTGGGTGAACGGCGAAAAGGTCGGCTATGCCGAGGATTCGTACAACCCCGACGAATTCAACATCACGAAATATCTGAAGGAAGGCGACAATGTACTGGCCGTGCAGGTCTACAACTTCACCGACGGTTCCTACCTGGAGGACCAGGATTATTTCCGCCACTCCGGCATCTTCCGCGACGTGGTGATCTTCCGTACGCCGGACGTCGCCATCCGCGACTTCGATTTCCGTTCGCTGCTGAAGGACGACTACACGACCGGCACGCTCGACGGAAAAATCCTCGTGCGCAATTACAGCGGCAAGCCCGCCAGCCGCACCGTGTCTTACACGCTTCTGCGCGAAGGCCGCGAAATCCTCTCCGGCAGCGCCAGTGTCGAACTCGCCGCGGACGGCACGGACGACGTCGCGATCCCGGTCAGCGCGACCGTGCCGGATGTCGACACCTGGACGGCCGAAACGCCGAACCTGTACCAGCTCAGGATGACGATCTCCGATGCCGCGAACACCGCGGAGAACACGGAGACCGTACAGGTCAACCTCGGATTCCGCACGGTCGAGATCGGCCCGGAGTACCAGCTCCTCATCAACGGCAGGGAAGTCATCCTGAAGGGCGTGAACCGCCATGAAAGCCACCCCGACTACGGACGCGCCATCACCCGCGAGGTCATGGAACGCGACATCCAGCTCATGAAGGCGCACAACATCAACACCGTCCGCACCTCGCACTACCCGAACGCCCCGTACTGGTACGAACTCTGCGAGAAGTACGGCATCTATCTGGTCGCCGAGGCCAATATCGAGTGCCACAAAAAGCGCGACCTGACCCGCAACCCGGAATGGGAACAGGCATTCGTAGAACGCAACATGAACAACGTCCTCCGCCTCAAAAACTGTCCTGCCGTCATCTTCTGGAGCCTCGGCAACGAAAACGGACGCGGCGACAACCTGGCGGCTGCCTCCCGCGCCATCCAGAC
The DNA here is from genome assembly GCA_017963105.1 of Lentisphaeria bacterium. Lineage (GTDB taxonomy): Bacteria > Verrucomicrobiota > Lentisphaeria > Victivallales > UBA1829 > UBA1732. The sequence continues at coordinate 12,205 of JAGCTY010000135.1, read as the reverse complement.
CATCGACAGGACCCGTCTGATCCACTCCTGCGACATGGGCCATACCGACGGCATCACCGACATGGGCAGCGCCATGTACCCCGACGTGAACCGGGTGAACAGCACCGGGGCCAACACCCGCGAGAAATGGCCCTTCTTCCTCTGCGAATACGCCCACAGCATGGGCAACGCCCTCGGCAACTTCCAGGAGTACATGGACGCCTTCGAGAAGTATCCGCGCCTCATCGGCGGCTGCATCTGGGACTGGGTGGACCAGAACATCCGCGCCACCCGCACGGAGGACGGCACGTACAAGGCCGCGCCGTTCACAGGCGAAGCGCTCGCGTTCGGCGGCATGTTCGGCGACAACCCGAACGATGCAAATTTCTGCGACAACGGCGTGATCGTGTCCGAACGCCAGGTCACGCCGAAGCTGCTTGAGGTGAAGAAGGTCTACCAGTACCTCCGCTTCAGCAGGGACCTCACGCCCGACGATCCGCGCGTGTTCACGCTCGAGCTCACCAGCAAATATTTCCACAAGACCATCCGCGACTACACCGTCGCCGCGGTCCTGACCGACGAACAATACGAAAACTATGATCGTTGCGTCCGGGCGCAGAAGATCGCCTCGCTCGCCCCCGGCGAAAAAGCCGTCCTCAAGTTCGAGTTCCCGTACGAACGGAAACAAGACGTACTCTTCCTCGTCTTCCCCTCGGAGGCCGACAGCCTCGTTCAGTACGGGATCGTGGAGAAAAATGCCGCCCCCGTCGAACTGCTGAAAAATGGTCAGATCGAGGAGGCCCGCAAATACGCGGTCGCATGGGAAGGATTCACCGGCGACCTCGACACCGAGCCGGACTGGACCTATATCGACGAACCCACAGAGGAGTTGAACATCGATGGAGAGGGCCGGAACATCACGATCACCGCCAGGGATCAGAGGTTCGCCTTGAAGTTCGAGGACGGCCGGCTGGCCTCCCTGGACGCCTGCGCCACCGGTTTCCTCAACCGCCGCGAAGTCATCCGCAAGGGACCGGAACTCAACTTCGCCCGCGCGGCCGCCGACAACGACAAGTGGCTCAAGGCGTACAATGACAACGTCATGAACGGCGAATCCCGGATCGAATGCCGCGACTTCAAAGTCGAGCGCCTTTCCCCCGGATGCATCGAGGTCAGGACCGAGCTCTACTGCCGCAAAGGCTCCTACGGCTTCCTTGTGAAGACGAAATATACCATCTGCGGGGACGGCATCATCACTTGCGAGAACGCCGTCACGCCGGATTTCAACGACACGGCCATCTCGTGCCTCGGATTCGTCTTCGAACTGCCCGCCGATTACCAATACGTCACATACCGCGGCCGCGGTCCCCAGGAGAACTACATCGACCGGCGGACCGGGACGTACTTCGACAGGTTCCGAACCACCGTGAAGGACATGTTCACGAAGTATTCGAGGACGCAGCACTACGGCAACCGCACCGGCGTGCAGGTCGTCAGTCTGAAAACCGGCAAAGACTATCCGGGCATCACGTTCCGTGTTTACAACAACAGGAACGGCATGGAGTTCACCGCCACGCAGTGGACGCAGAAGGAGATCGCCGACGCAAAGACGCCGGACCGTCTGCCACCGTCCGACAAGACCGTCCTCGAGCTCGACATCTTCCAGGCTCCGCTCGGCGGCAACAGCTGCGGGCCCGTTCCGCTGGAACAATACATCACCCGCGCCGGCCGCAATACGACCTTCGAACTGGACTACACGATCATCCTGAAGTAAATTTTGAATGGAGACTCTGAATGCAATTCAAGACATTGGTAAGACAGGAACACCTGAATCAGCATGGCAATCTTTTTGGCGGCTATATGCTGTTGTGGGTGGATGAATTCGCCTACCTTGCCGCGATCGAGGATTATCCGTGCGTTCGTTTTGTGACGAGAGCCATGGAAGCGGCATCTTTTACGCAAAGCGTGAAACTCGGAGCGGTATTAACATTCAACGTGATTCGAAAAAAGACGGGAAACACTTCGGTTACCTACGATGTGGATGTAACGGCAAGAGACGTTTCCTCTCGCGAGTCATATCCGGCGTTCCGAACCTCCGTTACATTATGTTCCATTACGACGGACGGGAAAAAATGCCCCTTGCCGAAGCTCGGATGAACAACCGGTTTCGGCAGGTCCCCCGACCGCTTCGGGCTTGATCTTCTTTCTGTTATCAGGTGAGAACATTCTGAATGGACATCAGCCCGAGGCGCCGATCGAATGTACGGATAACCTTTCTGTTATCATGATCGAATTGATCTGGACCATCAGGTCGGTCGTGTCTGCTGGGATACGCTTTTTCTGGAGTTCGGCATAATGTGAAGATTTATATCCGCGTCAAGGTCGCAGATGTTGGGGGCTTCCACGCCCCCACGGTTTGAAACATCCGGCAGCGCACGGGCCTTGCCTGGACGCACATGTTGGGGGCTTCCACGCCCCCACGGTTTGAAACGATGAAGCGACGAGTTCAAACCATTACATTTTGTAATGGGTTGAGGTGTCGGTTTCTTCCCTTACAGGCAAAGATTGGCTTGAAAACCGGACGGGCATGGGGTATATTATGCACTGGCGGTAGTGGCTGGCAACGGTGCAGGACATCCTTCCTACGAGATTTGGCTCGCCTCAAAAGTTGTTAGACCTTTATTAGACCATTCGTGCTTTGTCCAGTTCAAAAACAAGGCAAAAAATCGGAAACAATCAAAAAGACCAAGATCTGTGCTTTGCGAGTGTAACCAGCTGAAAATCAGGGCAAAAAAAATGGAGCCAACGCTCGGAATCGAACCGAGGACCTGTTCATTACGAGTGAACCGCTCTACCGACTGAGCTATGTTGGCATCCGATGGAATAATAATGTAGCACGGATTCCGGCAAAATCAAGGCGGGAATATCTTTTTTTGACAAAAAAGTAAAACCGGGGTGAAAAATGAAGCGGACTGCGCTATATTAATAGTCGGTAAATGTTTCCTGTCGATCCCGGTCGGCCGCAAACGGATACCGAAAAGCCTCGGAACCGGCCCGCCTGTCCCCCGGGACGTCCGCAGGACGCAATCGCGGAGTCCCCCCTGCGGAGGACCGCCGTTCTTCCGGCCGGGCCGTCCCTTCCCCCTCAAACAACCAAGGAGTTCACCATGCTGAAAATCAAATCCGCCGAAACGTGCAAATACGACATCCTCTCGCTCGGGGAGATCATGCTCCGGTTCGATCCGGGCCCGGGCCGCATCCATACAGCCCGCCAGTTCAACGTGTGGGAAGGCGGCGGCGAATACAATGTGGCGCGCGGGCTCCGGCGCTGCTTCGGGCTCCGTGCAGGCGCGATCACGGCGCTCGCGGACAATCCGGTCGGCCGTCTGGTCGAAGATTTCATGCTTCAGGGCGGCGTGGACGTCTCGCTCATCAAGTGGGTCCCGTACGACGGCGTGGGGCGTCAGGTCCGCAACGGCCTGAACTTCACGGAACGCGGCTATGGCATCCGCGGCGCGGTGGGCTGTTCCGACCGCGGCAACACGGCGGTCTCCCAGCTCAAGGCGGGCGACATCGACTTCGACATGATCTTCGGCAAGCTCGGCAGCCGCTGGTTCCACACGGGCGGCATCTTCGCCGCGCTCTCCGACACCACGCCGGGCGTCGTGATCGAGGCGCTGAAGGCGGCCAAGAAATACGGCACCGTAACCAGCTACGACCTCAACTACCGTCCGTCGCTGTGGAAGGCCATCGGCGGCAAGGAGCGCGCCCGCGAGGTCAACCGCGAAATCGCGCAGTACGTGGACGTGATGATCGGCAACGAGGAGGACTTCACTGCCTGCCTCGGATTCGAGGTCGAGGGCCTCGACGCCAACATCAGCGCCATCGACCCGGCCAATTTCCGCAAGATGATCGAACGCGCGGTCTCCGTCTACCCGAATTTCCAGGCCGCGGCCACCACGCTCCGCACCGTCCGTACCGCCACGGTCAACGACTGGAGCGCGATCGTCTGGAGCGACGGCAAGTTCTACCAGGCCAAACAGCGCGACGGCCTCGAAATCTTCGACCGCGTCGGCGGCGGCGACAGCTTCGCCTCCGGCCTCATCTACGGATTCATGGAAAAAGGCGACCCCGCGCTCGCGGTCGAATACGGCGCGGCCCACGGTGCGCTCGCCATGACCACGCCCGGCGACACCTCGATGGCGCGTCTGGCCGAGGTCGAAAAACTGGTCGGAGGAGGCGGAGCCCGCGTGGACCGCTGAACCGTCGGCCGGCATTTTCTCCGCACCGATTCGGATCGATCTCCCCTGTTGGAGATTTCAGCCCGACCGGCTTTCGTAAAGCCGGTCGGACTTTTTTCATGCGCATTTTACGGTTTTATAAAAAAACACATGCTTTCAATGATTTATTCGCGTATCGGAAGATTGTATTTTTCCCGTTTCGCTGTATAGTATTGCATGATAGTACGCCGTGTGTATCGCGGCTCCAATCTTCGGCCCGCTCATTTTTTCACCCCTAACCAGACAGGAAAAAAGTATATGAAACCGCAAAACTACGGCTTCCTCGCCGGCGCGCTGATGCTCCTCTCCGCGCCCCTCCTGGCCCAGAACCCGATCATCCGGGACAACTTCACGGCCGACCCCTCCGCCCACGTCTTCAACGGACGTGTCTACCTGTACCCGTCGCACGACATCCCCGCGCCGTACGACTACAACCGCAAGGACTGGTTCTGCATGGCGGACTACCACGTGTATTCCTCCGACAACCTGGTCGACTGGGTGGACCACGGCGTGATCGTGGACCAGACCTATGTGCCGTGGGTGAACACGCGTTCCTACAGCATGTGGGCGCCGGACTGCAACGTGAAGGACGGCAAGTATTACTTCTACTTCCCCGCGAACAACCGCATCGGCCTCGCCACCGCCGACCAGCCCTACGGCCCCTTCCGCGTGGAAGAGCAGCCCATCCAGGGCGCGAACGGCATCGACCCGTGCATCTTCATCGACGACGACGGCACCCCGTACCTGATCTGGTCCGGCATGGGAATGCAGATCGCCAAGCTGAAGGACAACATGAAGGAATTCGACGGCGCGTCCAGAAGCATCCAGCACAACACCCCGCAGAGCGGCATGAAGGAAGGCCCGTTCATGTTCAAGCGCAACGGCAAGTATTACTTCACGTTCCCCTGGGCGGAAAAGGAACGCGAAACGCTGGCGTACTGCATGGGCGACAGCCCGTACGGACCATTCGAATACAAGGGCAAGATCATGGAACAGTCCGAGACCGTGTGCTGGACCAACCATCACTCCGTGGTCGAGTTCAACGGCAAATGGTACCTCTTCTACCACCACAACGACTACTCGCCCTATTTCGACAAGAACCGCTCCGTCTGCATCGACGAGCTCACGTTCAATGAGGACGGCACCATCAACCTCGTGAAGCCCACGCTCCGCGGCGTCGGCGTCACCCCGGCCACCCGCGAGATACAGATCGACCGCTACTCCAGCGTCGGACCGGAAAACGTGAAGATCGACTTCGTGAACCCGGACCGCACGTTCGACGGCTGGAAAGCCATCTTCTGGAACACGACGGAGTACCGCCAGCCGATCTATCTGACCTACGACCGCGTCGATTTCGGCGACAAGCCGCTGAAATCCGTCACGCTCAAGTGCCACTCCCTCGCCGGCGGCGTCATCGACCTCCGCGCGGATGATGCGAACGGCCAGCTCCTCGCCTCCGTGACGATTCCCGGCAAGCCCGACTGGACCGAGGTCGTCTGCCCGCTCCAGGCCACCCCGAACGGCGTCCACACGCTCTATGTGAGCATGCGCAGCGGCAACCACATCGAGATCGACTGGGTGCGCTTCAACCCGTAATCCCGGCTGATTTCCGACATCCTCTGTCAATCGCCATGGCGGGCCCCGAAACCCGTCATGGCTTTCTTATGTCTTGCCTCCCTCCTCAACCCGGCGCCCCCGAACATACGTTAAGAAACTCCCCGCTTCGTCCCGGATTCCGTTTTTGTCCACTTTTTTTCCGTTTTTTTCGGTTTTACTCTTGTTTTTCTCCTGCTTTTCGGGTATAATATTGCGTGTATCTTTTTACCCGAAGGAACGAACCCCCGATGACTGAACCAGAGGCATTGCCGAGAGGCACCGAAACCCTGCTGATCGTGGACGACCAGGAAACCGTTTGGGATTTCCTGATCGAAGCATTACAGAACCTCGGATACTCCGTCCTCCTCGCCGAAAACGGAGAGGACGCGGTCGCCATCTACCGCGACAACCCCAGTCAGATCGACCTGGTCCTGCTCGACATGGTCATGCCGCGCCTCGGCGGACACGGCACCTTCTACCAGATCCGCGCAATCGATCCGGACGCGAAAATCCTGCTCTCCAGCGGATTCGTCCAGGAGGGAGCCGTGCAGGACCTCCTCGACAACGGCGCCGCCGGGTTCATCGCCAAGCCGCACCGTCTGCCGAAGCTCACGCGCGCCATCCGCGACGTCCTGGACGGCAAGCCCGTCTCCGACCAGATCTAGCACCCCAAGGGTGCTGATTCAGTGCGCGGCTGCCGCACGCGCACGATTTGTCTCTGCTTGCAATGTATCGAAGTGTGGCTGACGCTCTGTCGCAGCACACTTTGTGTGTCCGGGCGTAGCCGGACACTGCTACGGCGGAGGACTTGTCCTCCCTGCCGCAGTGGAGGATTTTTCCTCCTTTTTTCTGAAAAAATGACTGGAAAAAACGGAAAAACGGGCTACTTTAAATTGGGCCCAAGAAAGAGGAGAATCCCCAACGATGAAACTGATGAAATCCCTTCACATATTCTGTCTCGCCGCCGTCTGCGCGGCATTCCTGCTGACCGCCTGCGGGCCGGAACCCACTGCCGACGAATGGATGCGCCGCTCCCTGGCTTCCGCGAAGGAGGCGAAATGGAAACGTGCGCTCGACCAGGCCGAAAACGCCGTGGAAAAAGCGCCCGGCGACACGCTCGCGAACGTCCTGTACGCCATCACGCTGGAGAACAACGGCCACTCCGACGAAGCGCTCAACGCCGCGGTGCGCGCGGGGATCGATTCCTCGTGCTTCATCGCGCAGTACACGCTCGGTCGCCTCTATTTCCGCAACCAGAAATACGACAGCTGCATCAAGCCGCTGACCCGTGCGCTGGAACTCCGTCCCGACGACGCAAACACGCTGATCCTGCTCGCCCGCGCCAAGCTTCGCCTGAACACCGAGGACGCGCTGAACCTGAACAAACGCCTGCTCTCCCTTCCTCAGTTCAAGGACTCCCCGTTCGTCTATAACGAACTCGGCGTCATCGAGGTGCTGAAGAACGAACCGAAGAAGGCGACCCCGTTCTTCCTGAAGGCGCTCAGCCTCGACGCGGACAATCCGCACCTGAATCTGAACACCGCCATCGTCTATGACTATTTCCTGGGAAACCAGATGATGGCGACCACGTACTACAATTCCTTCCTGCGGCATTCGGCCAACCGGCGTGAACTCCTCGACGAATACAAGGAAGTTCAGACGCGCCTCGAAATCCTCCGCTGATCCCCGGCCATGCCCCGCTATATCCCGGACGACGTACTGGACCAGATTCGGCTGCGCGCCGACATCGTGGACGTCGTGCAGTCCTACGTCCCCACCCTCAAAAAAGCCGGCCTGACCTGGAAGGCGTGCTGCCCGTTCCACCACGAGAAGACCCCCTCGTTCACGGTCAACCCGGACCGCCAGTATTTCAAGTGTTTCGGCTGCGGCAAGGGCGGCGACGTCTTCAAGTTCGTCATGGAGCTGGAAAACCTCGATTTCACCTCGGCTGTCGAACAGCTCGCGAAAAAATACGGCATCATCATCCCCGAAACGCCCTCCCCACGGCACGGATTCGGCGGAAGCAGGCGCGAGAGTTTCGACGGACAGATCGAATACGGCACGCGCGAACGACTCTGCACCCTGCACGAAAAACTCGCGAAGTTCTACCGTGAATATCTGCTCGAACACAAGGATGGACCCGTCGCGGCGTATTTCCGCACGCGCGGCATCCCCGACGACATCGCGCAAAAATTCCTCATCGGTGCGTCGCCGGACAGCTGGGACGCCGCCATCCAGTTCGCGCACAAGGAGGGCTTCATCGACGACGAGCTCCGCGCGTCCGGCATCGTCTCCAGCAAGGACGAAAACCAGTCGCACATCTACGACCGGTTCCGCAACCGCCTGATGTTCCCCATCTGGAACGAATCCGGGCGCATCGTCGGGTTCAGCGCGCGCTCTGTGGAGGCCGATCCGCAGGGCTGGAAATACGTGAACACGCCCGATTCCCCCATCTTCCACAAGGGCCGCCTGCTCTACGCGCTGAACTTCGCGCGCACCTCCATCCCGAAGGCCGGGGCCGTGGTCCTCTGCGAAGGCCAGCTCGACGCCATCGCCATGCACCGCGCGGGCGTGACCCACGCCGTCGCGCCGCAGGGCACCGCGTTCACGCCCGACCAGGCGACCATCCTGAAGCGCTACACCTCGACCGCCGTCCTCGCCACCGACAACGACAACGCCGGGCGCGAGGCGGTCTTCAAGGACGCTGCCATCCTCCTGCCGCTCGGGTTCAACGTGAAAGTCGTGCGTTACCCCGGCGCGAAGGACGCCGACGAAACGCTCTCCAAGTTCGGAGCGGACGCCCTCGCCGGAGCCGTCAAGGATGCCGTCGATTTCTTCGAGTTCGCGCTCGAACACGCCCTCTCGAACGTCGACCCCGCCACGCCCGCCGGGCGAGCCGCCGCCGCGAACGACGTGATCTACTGGATGATCCAGCTCGAAAACGAGGTCACGCGCGAGTTCTATTTCGACTGGCTCGCGAAAAAACTGAACGTTCCGCGTTCCTCCGTCGAAAAAGTCGCGGAACGCCGCCTCGTCGACGGCGCGCGGCATTCGGCCACGGCGGTCCGGCGCAACGCAGGCGCGGTCCCGCCCCCGAAACCAAAGAACTCCTCGCTCGAGAAAGCCGTGTTCGAACTGCTCGTGCTGATGCTGGATTCGGAGGAATACGCGCGGAAGGCGGCCGACGACCTGCCCGAAGGCTCGCTCGGCGATTCCGTCCCCGGCAGGGCCGCCGAACAGCTCATCATGAGCACGGCAAACGGCGAATGGCGGGACGCGCCGTCGTCCATTCTGACCTCGCTCGAAATGGAGGGCGCGGACGTTTCCAAGCTCGTCGAGGCGATGGACCTCGCCGCCGGACACGTCGCGGAGCGCGACGCCATCCGGGCCACGAAAAAAGCCGGAAAAACCGCGCCGCCCGCCTCATGCCCCGCCGCCGATCCCTACAGCTACAAAAAGATCCACGGCAACACCTACAATTCGAGCGTGCGCATGATCCTGACCGACTACTACACCCGGACACGCGCCGCCCTGCTCGAACAGCTCAAGGCGCTCCCGGAGGATGCCCCCGAACGCGCCGAACTGATGGCCAGGTTCAAGGAAATCTCCTCCGCCCTCTACAAGCTCCCGCAGAAATACCGCGTCGTCATCTGAACAAAGCGTGCCTTTTTTCAGCTTCAGACATACGGTTTCCTTTTTTTCTCTATAAAACACCGTCACTCGCGCCTCGCGGTCAAGTAAAAAGTTGTGGTCATAAGCACGCTTACCTATTTTTTACATAAACTCTGCCGTGCGCGCCTCGCGGTCAAGTAAGAAAATGCGAGCACAAGCGAGCATACCGAGGCGGCGGCGCCGCCCCCAGCGAAGCGGGGACGAGAAAGCGTCCAAAAACGCCCATGTGGAGCTCAAATCCGGATATCATTCCGCCGATGCCGGATTGTTCAGAATTAAACCGCGGCAATGGTGCTGACCGATTTGTATTTCATGGGTATTTGAATTAATATGACCTCACGTTGTGGTCGCCTTCCAGCGTATTGAATGAAACTCTCACATTCATTTTGACAAGCTGGATCTTATTTTTTTCTTCCTGAATATACACCGGCCCAAGCCTTGCTTTTCCGTAATGGTCACCTTGTTTTATATAACAAAACACATAGAATTTTTTATTCTTTTCTCCAAGGTCAATTGCAATTTCTTTTTTATAACCTTTCTCCGGGGCGGTTGTAAGTTCTTTTTCGGCTTCCCAACTTTTCGGGGACTCCACTTTGGAAACAAACAGCAATCCATCACCAGGATCGTCGGAGCAGAATCGAACAATACATGAGGTCGGTTTGGCAACCCCTTTCGTATCGGCCGTATCATAGACAATGCCGCCGTCCTTATCTCTCCTGAAGTCAATTTCCATATATTTTACGGTTTCCGGCTTTGCCTTTGAATCGATTGAAATAATATGGGGATCCTTGATTATTTCATCCTCGATATCCTCGTCTTCCTCATTCTCTTCGTCTTCCTCGCTCTTCATTTCTTCTTTCTTTTTCAGATCAGTAGTCTCCTTTCCTGCTTTTTTGGGGAAAATATCGATATCAAGGATATCTCTTTTACCATTTTCAATATTATATGACAACATACCGCCACCCCCGAACAAGGAAGCAAGAGGCATCTGCTTGGACATTTTGACCTGGAGATCCTTTTTCACAAACAGATTGGCTTTGTCTTCATTCATGATGTTGATGGAGAAACTGCGTTGTTCCAAATGATAACCGTCTTTCCGAAAACGAAGATCAATTTTCGTCCAGCCTTTTTCCTGAATATGGATTTTTGATTTGACTGTTTTCTCCTTCTCTCTTTGGGATTCCCATTCGCCGCTGAGCAGGGGGAGCTTCGGACGTTTCAATTCCAGCTCCATCGTGACGCCGTCCAAAGGCTTGCCGTCCGTGTCCGTCACCGTGATCCTAAGGTCGAATTCCGACGATTCGATCCGGCTTTGTTCGTCGGCGAGGAGCGATCTGGTCCTCTCGGACTGTTCGTCCCGGCCGTTGTCTTTTGTCTGTGCGTGCAGAATGAATACCGCCGCAACAAGCGGTATCGCGATCAGGGCAATGATCCAAGTCGTTTTTCGTTTCATGTTATATCCTCCGTGGTGTCGGGGGTAGTCGGCTGGGGGTGGTGAGGTCGGGGCGGAATCGTCAGAAATCAAAGAAGCCTTTTTCTTTTTCCGGCTCCACGCCGAGGACCTTCAGCGCCTCGGGATCGTCCTGGAAGAGTTCATCCATGGTGAGTTCTTTCTCGACCCTTTTCTTTGCGGAGCTGTCCCAGACTTTATCTTTCATCGTCAGGTCCGTGCGTGCGCCGTATTTCAGGAGGACCTTCGCCGTCTCATAATTCTTGTAGCTCAAAGCCATATACAGGCCGGACGATTCGTACGGATGTTTGGTGTCTCCGGGCGTTTTGGGGAAATCCGGCACGAACCCGTGCTTCAGGAGCAACTCCATGATTTTGGTTTGGCCGCCGTGGGCGGCGATTTCAACAGGATAATGCTCGCCCGCGCGGCGGTAATCGTCAGGCGAAACCTTCACTCCGTGTTCGAGCAGCAGTTCCGCCATTTCCAGATGACTGTCCGACAGGGCATGCATGATCGGCTTGCTGCGGGAGACTTTGTCCGCCTCGTTGACGTCCGCTCCTGCGTCGAGATATTCCTTCACCAACTCAAGGTCGTTCCACTTGACCGCCGCCCAGAACGGCTTTTTGAAGCCGCGCGCTTCCAGCATGTCCACCATTTCCTGCGTTCCCTGCAGGTACGCATTGAACCTGGGGGTGCGGGTGGAAACCGAGTTTTCAGGTTTCTCCGTGTCCAGCCCTTTTTCCAGGAAGAACTTGAACGCGTCGGTGTTCCGGTACAATGCGGCATAGTTGAAACACTTGTCCCAGTCTTCCCCGGACATCCGGTCGCGGTATTCCCAGAAAAGGGGAATGAGATGTTCCTGTTTGGACAGCATCAGACCGCTGATGTCCTTGTCCTTGAATTTCGCTCCGGCAGCGAGCAGCGTCTTCACGATCTCCGCGTTGGGGGCGTTTCGATGGTCGATCGCGTATTCCAGCAGGGTTTTTCCGGCAACGCTTCCGTCGAGCGGCGGGATCGGCTTGTTGATGGCCGCCAGATTCTCCTTGTCCTCCAGCGCCTTCTTCAGGCCGTCGGCATTGCTCTCCAGGACCATGGAGAACAGCGATGGCTTGGTCGTCGCCTTGAGTTTGTTCATGATCTCGGGATCGACCTTGATGTTCTGCTCAACAAGAAACTCCAGAACGGTCTTTCCATTCGGGCCTTTCCGATTCGGGTCAAAGCCGTTTTT
>JAGCTY010000134.1 GCA_017963105.1 Lentisphaeria bacterium | reverse complement strand
TACACAACGCCGCCATCGTCAAACTCAGCGGGTTCGGGACCCTGACCGCGGTGCATTACGGTTCGTCGGGCCTGTCGAACGGCGAGTATTACTATTCCGCTTTCGCGATGGATAACGTCACCAGCGCGGTCGGTTCGCAAAGCGCTACGGTCAATGTGGGCGGCGGGGCGCATCTCTCCAGCGTGACCGTCATGGGCGGCTGCGTCGTCATGGGCTATAACAGCGGCGGCATCACCCGCATGACGGGCATGGAGAATCCGCAGAGCAATTTCGCGTGGGTCGAGAACCTGAACCTGCGGACGTCGGGCCTGGTCGGCGACAACAACTCCGCGGTCATCTTCTTCAGCGGCTACAACTACAGCAACACTGTCTCCATTCCGGTCATGTCCAACGGCAAACAGGTCTACACTTCCGACGGTTATGCTTCGCGTGCTTACTTCAGCTACGACTGCATCGACCCGGGCGAGATCCAGTACGCCAGCGGCGACAGCGGGCTCACGGTCCAGGGCACCTACGGGCGCTTCACTTACACGGGCTCCGGCGCGGTCGTCTTCGGCGGCCTCGGCACGGTCTGGGAGGATGAGGCCGGGAGCCGCTGCTACTACAGCTCCGGGTATTATTCCTCCAGCGCGGACGGCACCAGCAAGTACGTTTCCAGCATCAGCCGCTGGCTGACTCCGTCCTCCAGGCGTTACGAATTCGGCGTGGTGAAGGGCGTGATCGACGAGAGTTCCGGAAAGGTGCTGAAATACTATGATATGATTGGCGAAGGCGGGTTCGACTGGCTCGGCACGCTGGCGATCGGCTCCGGCGCGGTCGTGAAGGACATCGGGTCCAAGAACGGGCTGAAGACCGCCAACACCCTCACGAGCGACTCCTGGAACCCGGTGATCGAAGAGGACGTAAGCAAGAAACTGGTCGTGCTCGCGGGCGGTTCCGCCGACAACGTGGCGGTAACGGGCAAGGTCACCAATTACGAGCGCACCTCGCAGTACCTGTACCAGAGCAATGCGGCGCTGGTCGTCTCCAGCGGCGGCACGGCGACGAACATCTCGGTCCTGAGCAACGGCATCGCGATGGCGGTGGGCGGCACGATCGACGGGGCGTTCGTGGGCAGCGGCGGCATCCTGTATCTGTCCGGCTGGGGCGGCGCGCTCCAGGTGTCGAGCGACGGCGGCAAGACGATCGCCGGCCAGCAGTATCTGGACGAGACCGTGCTGAACAACGTCCACCTGGACAAGGGCGGCCAGCTCGCCGGGATCTACGAATATCAGTTCGGCGGAAAAACGCCGAGCATCATCGCGAACAAGGGCGGCGGCGTGCTGAACGGCGTCACGGCGAACGGCGTGGCGTACATGAGCGGCGTCGACTTCGCCGGCGGGGTAAACCTGGGCAACGGGCAGAAGGCGCTCGACGTGACCGTCCGCGGTTTCACCACCGTCACGTCCAGAGACGCCGAGGGCAACCCGACCGCGTGGACCACGACCATCGCCTATATGAACGTGAGCTCCGGCGGCATCGTGAACGGCGCGACCGTCGGCGAGGACGGCGCGCTCTATGTGAGCGACGGCGCGGCCGTGAGCAACCTCGACGCGTCCGGCGGCCGCCTGATCTTCGGCAACAGCTCCGGCTGGAGCGATTACTTCCCCGGCAGCGCAACGGTGTCGGGCATCACGGTCATGGACGGCGGCATCCTGGAAGTGAACAGCAAGTTCGCGCTGAAGGCCACGGACATGCAGATCAAGGAAAGCGCCGGCCTGGAACTCGCCATCGTGAAGGACGCCGACGAGAACTACGCGAGGACCGAACTGAACGGCACGTGGACGGCCGGCTGGGGCAGCGGCGCCTTCACCACCACCGACGGCGTGCTGAGCGGCTTCGGCGGCCAGTTCGGGTTCGAGTACACGGATCCGATTTACGGCAGCAAATACACCTCCGCGCGCCTCTCCATGACGTTCCTGAACAGCGCCACGCTCCTCGACGCCGACATGCGCGGCTTCGGTTACTTCTCGGTCCGCGACGGCGCCAAGGTGCTGAATACGAAGATCAAGGGCATCACCGCGAACATCGGCGGGGGCGGATACGCCTCCGGACTCTTCGCCATGACCGATCCCACGAACAGCGCCTACCAGACCAATATCTATGTGTACGGCAACTCGCAAAAAGGCACCGTCGGGTTCGCGGAACAGACCGTGATGAGCGGCGGCTACATGATGGTCGAAGACGGCGGCAAGGCCGACGGCGTGACCATGCTCGCCCCCGAAGGCTACGAAGGCCCTGCCGGCGACAGCAAGAAGGTCGGCCCCGCCGAACTCGAGATCGTGGCGGGCGGCACGGTGAGCAACGTGTACGCCAGCGCCGGCGTCGTCACGATCGCCGAGGGGTCCAAGGACCCCGGTACGGGACCGTCGACGCTCTCCAACGCCGAGATCCATTCCTCCGCGATGCTCCTCGTGAATGCCGACGGCGTGGTGCTGGACGGCGCGCTGAAACTCGCCGGCACGGTCGTGACCACGGCGGAACGTTATAAATACGTCGAGGTCGAGGTGACCGACCCGGATACGGGCGATACCTATACCGACTGGCAGCGCGTGACGTTGAACAACGCCGTGGCGGACGCGAAGACGCTCACCGTGAATTTCGACCTGACCGAGCACTCCGAAGGCTTCGAAACGGCGATGATCGACAACCTCGCGAACCTCGAAGGCGCGAAGCTCGAATTCATCACCGTGAACGCCGACCAGGCGGAAGGCTCCTATGTGCTCGCCGGCGGCGCGCAGGATTACAAGACCGGCGCGCTGAAGGTGGTCCGCGGCGGGAAATTCGCCGGGACGCTCACCGTGGACGGCTACCTGCAGGTCGAGGACGACCTGACCTACAGCCTGCTCCACAACGAGAACAACGAGCTCGTCTTCTCCGTGACGTCGACCGAAGCGGCGATCACGAACATCATCGCGACGTCCGACGGCAAGGAGCTGCTGAAGGGCAAATGGTCGAAGTATTCGGTCAACATCAAGACCGAGGTCAACAAGTACACCACGTCCATCTGGTACCGCATCAAGCAGGCGGTGAAGGACAGGGGCCTCCTGAGAGGCGTCGTCTCCGAAGATGATGAGGGCTGGCTCGAACTCGACAACGAGAACGGCCTCGACGTGGCGGAATACTGCACGGTCGAGCTGAAGGGGAAGAACGATGCAGGAGCGGACTCCGAGATCGTCTCCTACACGGTGAACTACGACGCGACCGCGCCGGAAATCACCGATTTCCGCATCGATTCGGGCGAACAATACCTTGCGCCGGGCGAAGAGGCGCAGGTGTCCGTACAGGTCTGGGATGCGCTCGACCTCACGCCGAAAGTGGAGCTCAGCATCGACGGCGAAGAATGGACCGAGCTTCAGCTCAACGACAGCCGTGCCACGTTTGCGGTCATCGGCGGGACCGAAAGCATCACGGTGCGCGCGACCGACCACGCCGACAACGTGAGCATGGTCGTCATCTCCATCCCGATGGGCGTGCCGTCGCGGTTCGACTTCTTCACCGGGTACTTTGCCGGCGGCGACATGACGATGATCGCGGCGAAGGAGAAGGACGGCAGCGTCATTTCGATGTATTCCGATGGTTCGGGCTGGGGCTCCCAGCTCACGCTCGATCCCGGCTGGACGCTCGCGGGCGTCGGCGACTTCGATGCGGACGGGCGCGACGATTTCCTGCGCGTCAGCGACGAAGGCTATGTGGTCGGCGAAATGACGCAGGCGGACGGCACGTTCGTTGCGCAGGTCCTGAACTTCAAGAACGCGGGCTGGAACGTCCTCGGCACCGGCGATTTCGACGGAGACGGTGCGGACGACGTGCTGATCGCGAACCCGACCGCGGCGTCCGAAACGGTCGGTCTGCTCGGGTACTGGAAGGGCGGCGGCGAATGGACGCTTCTCAACGGCTATTCCGCCGAGTGGGAATGCGTCGCGACCGGCGACTTCGACGGCGACGGCAAGTGCGACATGCTGTGGAAGAATGAATTCGTCGGCGACGACGAATGGACTTACAACGCCTACTGCACCTGGATCGTGGATGATCCGGTCGACTGGCGCATGGTCAGCGTATCGGATCCCTCCGAATGGAACTTCCTGTGTGCGGGCGACTTCGACGGCGACGGCATGCACGACATCGCCATGATCAACATCGAAGGCGTGGTCGGCATCTGGGGCGTGAACGACGGATATCTGAGTTCGTGGTCCATCCTCAGCGCCGTGAACACCGCCGAATGGACGCTCGTCGGCTCCGGCGACTTCAACGCCGACGGCACCGACGACATCGCGTGGAGCAATAACGAAACCGGCCTCACCGGCTACTGGCAGGTCAACGACAAACAGCTCACTACCTGGGCAAACCTTGCAACGATAGCCTGAAACTGATTCCGTGTCCGAGCGCAGCCGGACACTGCATCAGCACAGTCTGCCGTGTGCCAAAGCATAACCCGGCACTCTAACAACACTCAGCCCGCCGACTCTGCAAGGAGTCCGCGGGCTGACTTTTCACAGATGGACAGGCTGAACAGGTATCAAACACCGTTTTAGAGTTTGCCGGGAGACGGGGAAATGGCCGCGTCTTTGCGGCGAAACTTTCTGTCGCTCCGTTATTTGCGGAAGATGAAGAAGACTGCGCCGCAGAGGCAGAGCCCGGCCCAGAGGAAGTCGAGGCGGAAGCCTTCCTTCATGTAGAGCATGGAGAACGGCACGAAGACGGAGAGCGTGATGACTTCCTGGATGATCTTGAGCTGGGCGAGCGTGAGCGTGCCGTAGCCGATGCGGTTCGCGGGCACCTGGAGCAGGTATTCGAGCAGCGCGATGCTCCAGCTGACGATTGCGGCCATCCACCACGGCTTGCTCGCCATGTTCTTCAGGTGTCCGTACCATGCATACGTCATGAAGCAGTTCGCGCAGACGAGGAGGAAGATGGTGCGGTAGATGACGGGGATGGAGACGATGATTTCGGTGATTTTCTGCATGATTACGTGATCCTGAGAAAGCCGGAAGGTCCGGCGGGTTGGGGGTTGTTCCCCGGAATCGGAATAAGAATCGGCGGCGCGTCGGAGAGGGGGATGTCCGGTGTGCGCCGCCAGTGTGTTTTCGGGGCTGGATTTGTGTTCTGTGCGGTTATCTCTGTTTGTCGATCTGTTCCGTGACTTTCCGCAGGGATTCGTGCTTGTCCACGAAATCGTAGAAGAGCGTCTGGGAAGGTTCCTTGGTGAGGCGGATTCTGTATGCCTTCGCGAGTTCGGGTTCGCCGGTGAAGACGAAGCACTGTGCCGTGGAGGTCTGTCCGAGGTCGTACGAGGAGACCTTCACGACGACGCCGACGAAGAGGCCTTCCTTCGAGAGGACGATGTCGCCGACTTCGGCCCTGATCTCGCTGGAGGAGCGGTTCGGATTGCGGATATACAGGTAGTTGTCGCCTTGCTCCATGCTCACGGAGCAGCGGCCCGTGACGTCGGCGGAATCCTTCGAGAAGGTCGCGGATTTGAAGAGCGTCAGGTTGTCGAGGCCGCGTTCGCGGAGCGCATCGAAAGTGATCGTCCGGAGGGGTTCCCCGGCTTTGCCCGCGTCGACGGGGAAGAGGCACACGCGGGCGTCTTCTCCGAGGCAGAGGGCGGGTCCGGCGATCTCGGTCCATTTATCCTTGCTCTGCGGACGGCGCACCTTATACTGGAGTTCGGTGACCTTGGTGTACCCGGAGTGGAGGGTGAGTCCGGTGGTGTCGCGGAACGCGGAGACGATCCACGTTTTTCCGCCGAGGGAGACGGCCGGGAGGAAGAAGGATTTGTCGATGACGATGTTGTTGAAGAGGCGGTCGTTGACGAGGTGGAAGGAAAGTTCGAGCGCGGAGGCGTTGTAGCTGGTGAGGACGTCGTTGTTGAGTTTTTTCTTCAGTTCGTCGGCTTCCTTCTTGGTCTCGGTCAGGTCGCGGTCCTTGTCCTCAATCACCTTGTCCTTCTGGCCCAGGATCATTTCGGTCTGGGCGATCGTCCTGTCCTTCTCGCCCATGAGCTTTTCGGTCTGGGCGATCGTCTCCTGCGAGACGGCGAGCGATTTTTCGGACTCGGTCAGGTCGGACTTGGTCTTGACGAGATCGGAATTGACGTCCGCGAGCACGCGGACCATGCCGTTCAGCTGGGTCTGCGTGGACGTGAGCTTGGTTTTTGTTTCCGCGAGCTCGACTTCGGATGCGTGGTATTTCGCGATGGCCTCCTCGGCGCGCGCGCGATCGAGTTTGGCCTGTTCGCGGATTGCTTCGAGCTCGGCCTTCGTCAGTTCGAGCTGTCCGGAGGTCCGGGAGAGATCCTTTTCGCTCTGCCGGAGCTTTTCGTCCGCGGCGGTCTTCTCTTGGAGGACGCGCGCGAGGGACCGTTCGCTCTTTTCGAGGAGATTCTCGCTGTCGCGGATGACCTTGTCGCGTTCCAGAAGCTCCTGCGCGGAGATTTTCAGCTCGTTTTCCTTCTGTTCTATGACGGCCGCGGAGCGTTTCAGCGCGGCTTCGCGTTCGTCGAGGTCTTTTTTTGTCTTCGCGAGCTCGGCGGCGCTTTTCGCGAGTTCCTGTTCGGATTTCGTCTTTTCGGATGCGAGCTCATCCTTGGATTCCGAGAGGGCGGCAAGTGTTTCGGCGAGCCTGGCCTGGGCCTGTGCGATTTCCTCGTCCTTGGATGAAAGCTGTTTCTCGTCCCTGAGCGCGAGCGCCCGGAATTCCTCAAGGCGTTTCGCCAGTTCGTCCTTCTGTTGCTTTACCTCCTCGTGGCGCGCCAGCTCCTCGTCGATCATTTCGACCAGACGGGTCGCGGGGGTCGAGCCTTTCGCGGCTCCCGCGGAGTCCCCGACGTCGTTCATCCCGATCGAAAGGGACATTGCCGCCAGGACCAGGAAGTCGCATGTGACAATGAGAATGGACCGGTTCACTTTTCAGTTTCCTTTTCGGGTTCTTGTTCAGGTTCCTGTCCGGGTTCCCGTTTGGGTTCGGCCGGTTCCCCGGAAGCGCCGATGAGGGCCTGCTTGAGGGGATACTGGAAGATCAGGCGCAGGATCACGCTGAAGATGATTCCGACGAGCGTGGAGGAGTAGGCGATGAGGCGGCTGATATTCGGATTGAACGACATCACGATGAAGCTGGCGACGGTGCCGAGCAGACCGAAATACAGCGGCAGATCGAGGAAGAGGTCGGCGTTTTCAAGCTTTTTCAGTCGGATCGAGACGGCCTCGGTGCTGCGCCTCAGACAGGCGAAGACTCTTGCCGCGATCATGAACGCGAGCAGCTGAAGGATCAGGATGAAAACGAGGATGATGAACGAAAGGAGCGCGGCGGTCCTGTTCATGTTCTCGACGGCTTTTGCCGCCTCGCGGATGTCCTCTTCCCCGGAAAGCTGCGCCGGCGCGGACGTGCTGCCGTCGAACAGCGAACGGAAAAAGTCGTTTGTCCTGTAGAGGTAGGAAAGGGAAAGAACGAGAATGACCGAGACGACGATGAGCATGAAATAGTAGATGAAGCCGGAAATTCCGGATTTCCTGGATGAGTTACTCACGGTTTTCCTCCTGTTTGCGAACGATTGATGGAACTGCAAATGATCCGGGTGTGTTTCGTGAAATTTAATACAGCTAATAACATAATACCGGAAAAAGAAAAATCAAGCTGTGAAAAAATAAAAAAGGCGGATTCGGGAACAGCCGCAATCCGCCGGATCGTCCAAACAGAAGCAGGGTTTCATATACCGCTCCAACTTAATAGTAGGTGCAATAAGGCCTTGCGGCCCCGATATATTCTTTGTTCAGAGGAATGAACCGCTGCTTCCTGGTGATTAATTTAGACGGGTTTTCCGAAAATGCAAGCTCTCCTGCGCTATTTTTTCGAAAAAAAGCCTTCCTGTCCGGGGATCGGTCCGGCGGCGCGGAAAAAAACGACTTTTTGGGCGATTCGACTGGAAAAAAGCGTTTTTTGAGCTATCTTATATGGATTAATGTTTGCGCTCCCGACACAGAAAGGACCTTTTCCATGAAAATCATTGACTGCACCGATGCCGATTACGAGCAGACGCTTCAATCGCTTTATACCCGGCCGGCGTGTCCCCCCGAAATCGAGGCGCGGGCACAGGCGATCGTGGACGAGGTCCGGGAGCACGGCGACGCGGCTGTATGCTCTCAGATCGCGAAGTTCGACCGGGTCGTGCTTACCTCGCCCGAACTGAAGGTCTCCGCCGGGGAGATCTCCGCCGCGAAGAAGGCCGTCTCCCAGAAGACAAAAGACGCGATCAAGCTCGCGCTCGGCAATATCACAGCATTCGCGAAAATGCAGATCCCGCGTTCCTGGACCTCGCATCTGCGTCTCGGCGTCACGCTCGGCGAACAGTTCAAGCCGATGGATCGCGTGGGCTGCTACGTACCGGGCGGCACGGCTCCCCTGGTCTCCAGTGCGCTCCACACGGTCGCCATCGCGAAGGCCGCCGGAGTCCGCGAGATCATCGCCGCCACGCCTCCGCGCAAGGACGGCAGCATCAACCCGGCCACGCTGTACGCGCTGGTCGCCGCGGGCGCCACGGCCGTCTACAAGATGGGCGGCGCAACGGCGATCGCCGCGCTCGCATACGGCACGGAGACGGTGCCCGCCGTGGAGAAGATCGTCGGTCCCGGCAACGCCTACGTCGCCGCCGCCAAACGCTACGTCTACGGGCGCGTCGCCATCGATATGGTCGCCGGACCGTCCGAGGTCATGGTGGTCGCCGACGGCAGCGTGGACCCGGCCTGGACCGCCGCCGACATCCTGTCGCAGGCGGAACACGGCTCCGGTCTGGAGCAGGCCGTGCTGGTCACGCATTCCAAAAAGGTGCTCGCCGCCGTGAAAGCGCAGATCCTGAAGCAGTCCAAAACGCTCACCCGGCAGGGGCCTCTTCAGAAGGTGCTGGAAAACGGCATCTTCCTGATCCGCTGCGCCTCCATGGACGAGGCGGCGGAGATCGCCGGGAAGTTCGCGCCGGAACACCTCGAACTCCACTGCGCCGAGCCCGCGAAATTCGCGAAGCGCATCCATGCGGCGGGCGCGATCTTCCTCGGTCCGTGGACCCCGGAACCCGCGGGCGATTTCACCGCGGGACCGAGCCACGTGCTGCCGACCGCCGGGACCGCCCGGTTCTTTCACGGCATCACCGCGGGCGATTTCTTCTGCCGCAGCAGCATCCTGTCGTTCACGGAAAAGGCGCTGATGCGCGAGGTGGACGCGATCGAACACTTCGCCGAACTCGAAGGGCTCGACGCCCACGGGCGCAGTGCATCCATCCGCAGAAAAAGCCGGAAATAACGCGAAAGGCTTCCGACCATGACGTTTGACCGATACACATCCTATTTCCGCAAGGACATCGACCGGATGGAGGGCTACGCCCCCGGCGAACAGCTCAATATCCCCGAGCTCATCAAGCTCAATACCAATGAAAACCCGTTCCCGCCGTGTCCCGGCGTCTTCCAGACGCTCTCCTCGATCGACCCGGAACGCCTGCGCCTGTACCCGAACCCGACCTCCGATCCCGTCCGCGACGAAATCGCGAAGATGTTCGGGCTGACCCGCGACCACGTGATCGCGTGCAACGGCTCGGACGACACGTTGAGCATCACGGTGCGGTGCTTCTCCTCCGCCGACCTGCCGATCGCCTGCCTGCGTCCCTCCTACACGCTGTACCCCACGCTGGCGGCGCTCCACGGCGCTCCCGTGCGATACATCGACCTCACGGACGACTTCGGGCTGCCGGACGACATCCTGGAACAGCTCAAGGGCACCAACCTCTTCCTGATCGCGCGCCCGAACGCTCCGACCGGCAACAGTTTCCCGCGCGCCATGATGGAGTACATCTGCGAGAACTACAAGGGCATGGTCCTGATCGACGAGGCCTACGCCGATTTCGCGTCCGACAACTGCGCGGATTTCGTGATGCGCTACCCGAAC
Organism: Lentisphaeria bacterium; assembly: GCA_017963105.1. Classification (GTDB taxonomy): domain Bacteria; phylum Verrucomicrobiota; class Lentisphaeria; order Victivallales; family UBA1829; genus UBA1732. The sequence continues at coordinate 28,863 of JAGCTY010000134.1, read as the reverse complement.
GTGATCATTTCCCGCACGTTCTCGAAATCGCGTTCGCTCGCCGGGCTCCGCTTCGGGTTCGCCCTGGCGCATCCGCGCACGATCGCCGGCATGATGAAGATGAAGGATTCGTACAACGTCTCCTACCTCACGCAGATGCTCGCCATCGCTGCGCTCCAGGACAAGAAATACTTCGAGGAATGCGTCGAAAAGATCCGGCTGGCGCGCGAAATGCTCCTCACCGGACTGCTTGATCTCGGGTTCGAGGTCGTTCCGTCCGAAACGAACTTCCTCTTCGCCTCGCCGCCCGACCGTGACGGCGAACGGTGCTTCCGCGAGCTCCGCGCCCGCAACATCCTCGTTCGGTATTTCCCGTATCCTCGCACGAAGCGCTACGTGCGGATTTCCGTCGGCACGTCCGTCCAGATCGTGAAGGTCTGGGCCGTGCTGTCCAAAGTCTACGGAGCCAAGCCATGAGCCGTCCCGCCGCCCTGAAAAAAACGTTCTGTCTGCTCGCGCTTGCCGCGTCCCTGCTGGCCTCGCCGTGCGGACTGCGCGCGGACGTCTTCTCCATCTGGCCGTTCGGCGGCGGATCGGCGGGGAAGGGCGGCATTTCGGATGACCTGACCGCGGAATCGGCGGAGGACACGCTGGCGACGCTGCTCGACGCCACGCAGTTCTGGTCCGAGAAAGTCGCGGTGAACGGGCGGAACATGACCATGAAGATTTCCATGTCCGACCAGCCTCTTTCGCTTGTCCGGGCGTCCGTACTGAAGCTCTTCCCCTCGGCGCAGGTCGCGGGCAACGAATCCTCGCTGCTCATGAAGCGCCCGCTGGACGACGGCAGCTCCCAGCGCATCTTCCTGCTGCATCTGCGCGGCCTGAATCCGCTTCTCCAGTTCACCACGGTCCTGCCGAAGGACATGCCCCGGGAATGCCCCAAAGAGCTGTGGCCCGCGGATTTCCCGGTCGCCGCCGGAGCCGCAAATTTCACCCTCATGAGTTTCCCGAACCGCGGCTCGCATTTCGGCACGTACGAGATCGCGGGTTCCGAGATCGCGCCCGTGATGGACGACCTGACCGCGAAGATCCGCAGCGCGGGCTGGGGTCCCGCCAGCATGGAGCACGCCGACCTCTTCGAAGGCGCGGGCGACGTTTTCATGAAGAAGGATCCGGACGCACTGCTGCTGCTCGGCATCGTGCGCGACTCCGCCGGATCCGTGCAGGTATCGTTCTACACACGCAAACTCAAATAACCCTTTTCAGAATCAGGAGCCCCACCCATGGCCAGCACAGTGATCGCAATCGACGGACCCGCCGCGTCCGGTAAAAGCACCGCCGCCCGGAATCTCGCCGCACGCCTCGGCATCCCGTACATCAATACCGGCTCCCTTTACCGCGCCATCGCCTGGAAAGCCGTACAGAACGGCATTTCCACGCGCGACGAAGCCGCGCTCCGCGCCATGCTGGCGGACACGGTCATCCGGTACGCGGTCCCCGCGGACGGCGGCAACCCGGACATCGAGATCGACGGCGTGTTCCCCGGACAGGCGCTCCGCGCGCCGGAGATCGCGCAGGGGGCGTCGAATGTCGCCGCCATCCCGTTCGTCCGCGACTTCACGCTCCAGATCCAGCGCGACGCCGCGAAGAACCAGCTCGTCGTGATGGAGGGGCGCGACATCGGCACCGCGGTCTTCCCCGACGCCAAGTACAAATTCTTCCTGACCGCTTCCCCGCGCGTCCGGGCGCTCCGTCGCCTGGCGCAGGGCGGCGAGACGCCCGACAACGCCACGGTCGACTCCGTGGCCGCCGAGATCGCCGAACGCGATCTTCAGGACATGAACCGGTCCGTCGCCCCGCTCAGGCAGGCCGACGACGCCGTTTTCATCGACAGCAGCGGGATGACCGCCGAGGATGTGCTGGACGCCATGGTCCTGTGCATCCGGGACGGAGGCGACGCATGATCGCGGCATCCATCGACTACCGCGTGCCGTACGCCGACACCGACCAGATGACGTTCGTCTACTACGCGAACTATCTCATTTACTTTGAAATGGCCCGCGAGGAGCTCATGCGCAGCATCGGGCTGCCCTACAGCAAGCTCGAAGAGCTCGGATGCGCCCTCCCGGTCCTCGAAGCGGTCTGCCATTACAAAAAGCCCGCCAAGTTCGAGGACATCCTCACCATCACCGCCACCCTCGCCGAGATGAAAGGCGTCCGCGTGAAGATCGCCTGCACCGTGAAGCGCGGCGACGAGCTGCTCGCCGAAGGCTGGACCGTCCACGCCTTCATGAACCGCGACGGCCGCCCGCAGAAACCCCCGCAGGTCTTCCTCGACACGATTAACTCCGCACCTTCAACACCTGAATCATAAAAGGTTTTTTCTTACATGAGCATCAACACCAACCCCGATCTCTGCCCCTGCGGTTCCGGCGAACATTTTGCCGACTGCTGCGAACCCGTCATCCTCGGCGCCCGCAAGGCGAAAACCCCCGAAGAACTCATGCGTGCGCGCTACTCCGCCTACGCCACCTGCCACGTCGACTTCATCCTCGACTCCACCCACCCCGAACAGCGCGCCACCTGCGACCGCCAGGAAGTCAAGAACTGGGCCGAGCAGTCCGAGTGGGAAGGCATCACCATCCTCCGCACCGAACGCGGCGGCGAGAAGGATTCCGACGGCATCGTCGAGTTCGTCGCGCGCTACAAGAACCGCAACATGCAGATGGAGCACCACGAGATCTCCGAGTTCCGCCGCAGCGGCGGCGAATGGTTCTTCTACGACGGCGCGATCGTCGGCCCGAAGCCGTACGTCCGCACCACGCCGAAGGTCGGTCCGAACGATCCGTGCCCCTGCGGTTCCGGCAAGAAATACAAGAAGTGCTGCGGCAAGTGATTTCCTATGCGCGTTTCCCGGCACGATGCAATAAAGCAGCCCCGGAAAGCGTTAATGGATTAGACTGACAAAAGACGTTCCGCCAAACGGTTTTTCCCGTGACGGAACGTCCTTTCCCTTTTTCACGCGCGCACAAAAACGAGGTCTTCCCCATGCAGAACAAAACGAAAAAGCACCTGAAACTCGTCCTGATCCTGACTCCCGCCGCGCTTGTCCTGATTCTCGCCGCGGTCGCGCTCGGCGCATGGCATAAGTTCGGCACGTTCATCATCGCGGCGCGGAGCATCCACAAGCTCCAGGACGGCCTGTACGTCATGGAGTACCGCGGCGACTACGGATTCGATGCGTTTCTCGCGCGTGGCGGCGCGGCGGACGATTCCGCCGTGGCGGACTACCTGATCGGATTCCTGTCCGGCGGGTATTACAAAAAGGCGGACAACGAGATTAAACCCGGCGATTACGGCTGCTCCACGGTCTGCGTGAAGGATAAGGACGGCAACGTGTATTTCGGGCGGAATTTCGACTGGGCGAAGGGCCGCGCCATGATCGTCCACACCGTGCCGGAGGACGGCTACGAATCGCTGTCCACCTGCGACCTCGATTTCCTCGGATTCGGGGACGATTATTTGCCCGACGGCTCCATGCCGGAGCGCATCCAGACGCTCGCGGCGATCTACGTCCCGCTCGACGGCATGAACGAGAAGGGGCTGGTCATCGCCGACCTCATGGCCGGGGACGACGAGGAGACGCACCAGAAGACGGACAAGCCCGACCTCACGACTACGACAGCCATCCGGCTGCTGCTGGACCGCGCGGCGAACGTGGACGAAGCGATCGAACTCCTCAAGCAGTACGACATGAACTCGTCCATCGGCGCGGCGCATCATTTCGCCATCGCGGACAAGAGCGGGAAAAGCGTGGTCGTGGAGTACGTGAACGGCGAAATGCTCGTCGCGGAAACGAACGTCGTCACGAACCACTATCTCGCCGACTGTGCGAAGAAGGGCGTCGGCTCCGAGCAGTCCCACCAGCGGTTCGACTGGCTGTCCCGGTTCGGGCCGGATTTCGTCCTCGGCAAGTCCGGCGATGGTCAGTACCGCTGGGGGCCAGGATTTCCGTTTCAGGAAGTACGGGCCCTGCTGGCGTCCGTCGCGCAGTCGCAGTATCCGCAGACGGACGGCGACAACGACGTGACCCTGTGGAGCATCTACTATGAACCGGGGAATCAAAAGGCCGACTTCTATTTCCGTGAAGATTTCGATCACGGCCACCGGCTTTTTCTTCTCCACGCATTCAACAACAAAAACCAATTCGTATCCGACACTCCCGTCGTTTACGTCGATTGAACCGGCACCAGGAGGCTAACATGATTTGCGACCATATCGACAACATCGGGCTATACCGTTTCAGCCCTGCGACCATGAAAGCGTTCGAGTTTCTGAAAACGCTCACGCCGGACTCGCCGGACGCCACGCACGAGCTCATCGGACGCGATTTGTACGTGATGGTGCAGTCCTACGACACCGAGGCGGAACCTTCGCCGATCCTCGAGGCGCACCGGAAATACATCGACATCCAGTATTGCATCGCGAATACGGAATACATCGCCGTTGCGCCGCTGGACGAATCCACGCTCAAGACGCCCTACGACGCCGAAAAGGATTTTGCGTTCTATCACGCGCAGAAGATGATGACGCTCTGCGCCATGGCGCCGGGCCGGTTCGTGCTGCTGTTCCCCACGGACGAGCATTTCGCGAAGCTCGCCGCCGAAGCGCCCTGCCGCATCAAGAAGGCCGTCGTGAAGCTCCGCGCCGACCTTTTCTGAGGAGGGAAATCCCTCCACCGCGGCAGTGCGCGGCTTTCGCTCGCGCACCCGGCGGATCGGTTGAGGGGCAAAAGCCTCTTGTCAGCGCCCCTTCGGGTAGAGCATGACTTCCAGCCATTCGCTCAGGTGGTCGTCGAGCCAGTAGTCCTTCATGCGCGCATAGTTCGCGCGGATGGTTTGGAGTTGCGCGTCCGGGTCCGCGAACAGCGCCTCGACCTTGCGGTCGAGCGTGTCCGCCGTGTCGAAACAGGCGTCCGGTGCGATCCGCATGTAGCAGCCGAGGTCCTGCACGAAGGCGGGCGTGCCCTCCGCCCAGGATTCCAGCAGTTTGATCGGACTCTTGCATTCGTTGAACATGGAGTGGCGCAGCGGCTGGATGAAAAGGTCGGCATGGATGGACCGGCGCACGCGCGGATAGTCGAGGAAGGGTCCGATCGGGATGCGCGTGAAATCGTCGGCGTATTGTTTGAGGGCAGGGGGGAATCCGCCATGGAAGACGAACTCGTATCTGCGGCGGTTCTCCACGATCCAGTCTAGGATGTCGGAGAAATCGTCGCCCGCCCCGGTGCGGTTCATGTCGAAGTGAGACATGCTGCAGGAGAAGCAGATGCGCGGCCTGCGTTTTTTTTGCGAGCGGATGCGGTCAAGGATGACTGCCTCGTCGTAGGAATCGAAGAAGTAGCGCGGCAGGTAGTTCGGGATCACACGGAATTTGTCGCGCGGGATGCCGAATTTCGTGCTGTAGTAGTCGACCAGCGGTTCGCAGGTGACCGTGATGGCGTCGCTGGCGTCCATGTAGACGGGGAGGGCGTCCTTGCCCTCCTTGAAAATACTGCGGTAGCAGTTGTAGACCGGGATATCCTCCTCGACGAGGATGTCGTCGATCTCGTAGATGAATGGGAACCCGTATTTGTTTTTCGCTGGGATCAGGACGTTGCGCAGCCAGCGGAGGTCACGGGTGGAGCAGGCGCGCTGGAGCCGGAACGACGAAAGGGCGGGGAAGATGTAATCGTAGTGGAACAGCAGGCGGGTGTCGCAGAAGAGCGCCTGGTTGTAGATCTGGGAAAGCAGCTGGGAAGTGAAGAGGATGCGGTAGTAGGAGCAGCCGCCGACGTCGATGTGCGTGGATCCGAAAACATATACCCGCCGCGGATCCAGCCTGACCGGACCGGATGCTTCCTCCTCCGGTTTTCTGTTTGCCGCGGGCGACCCCGGGCGGGCGGGGACGGTCAGTTTAGGCGGTATGAATTGAAACATTTTGAGCTCGAAAAAGAGTTGTCCGGAGCGTCCGGAATGAGATCGTTGCGGGATACGAAGACATAATATACTCCAGTTCATCCGAAAAACAAGCGCCGGCTCCCTGAAAAACGGTCGAAATGAGGAAAAAATAACGAATCCCGGTTGAAGTTTCGGAATGCGCGGTTTATATTAGTAAGATATCATGCCATGATGCCCGCCGCCGGGACGCGTTTATTCCCGGCCGCGGTCAGGGCGCAACAGGAAACGAACCCATGCTATACTGTCCGAAATGCCAGCAGCTCGAAGCGACCACGCCGCAGAAACACGACGACGGGACGGTGACGTATCGTTGCAAGAAGTGCGGCGGCGACATCCCGCTGCGCCGCGACCTGCGGCCGGGCGAAGTCGTGGCCGGATTCGAGATCGAGGAGGAACTCGGACGCGGCGCGATGGGGATCGTGTACCAGGCGCGCCAGACCAACCTCGACCGCGAGGTCGCGATCAAGATCCTGTCCGACGACAGCGCCAGCGACGAGGTGTACGTGGAACGGTTCTTCCGCGAGGCGCGGGCGGCGGCCAGCCTGTCGCATCCGAACGTGGTGCAGGCGTACGACGCGGGCGTGACCGAGGACGGCATCTATTATTTCGTGATGGAGAAGATCACCGGGGAGAATCTGGAGCTGGTGCTGAACAACGTCGGGCCGCTGAACATTCCGCAGGCGCTGGACGTCTTCATCTCGGTGGCGAACGCGCTTTCCTACGCGTGGACGCGCAACCAGCTCAGCCACGGCGACATCAAGCCGGAAAACATCATCATGCGCCTGAACGGGAAGGTCAAGCTCGCCGATTTCGGGCTTGCCCGCCGCGCGAAGGACCCCGAGCTGGCCGACGAGGACATCCGCGCCACGCCCGCCTACGCCCCGCCCGAGATCATCAACGGCGACAAGGACGTCCCCGGGTTCAAATCCGACATGTATTCCTTCGGCGCCACGGCCTACCATATCCTGATCGGACACGAACCGTTCATCGACGCCGACCCGGTGAAAGTCTGCGCCATGCAGCTTTCCGACGTCCAGACGCCGCTCTGCGAGCTCAATCCGAACATCCCGCGCCGCCTCTCCGACCTGGTCGACGCGCTGATGGAGAAGGACCCGGCAAACCGGCCTGCGGACTGGAGCGACGTGGTCGATGAACTGAAAGACATTCAGCGCGAGCTCAACGCCGCCGCGCCTGCCGCAAAGAAGAAGAAAAAAACCGGAACGGGCCGCGTCCCGGCGCAGTCGGATCCGGTTGGGCGGAAACGCTTCCCTGTGTGGGCGATCGTCGTTGCGGCGGTCCTGCTGGTCGCCGTGATCGCCGCGATCGTGTTCGGGCTCGCTTCGAACACAACGGATGAGCCGGGCAGGGACGTACCGCCCTCCGCCGGCGGCAGCGTGTCTGTCCCGTCGAACCCCGCATCCGGGGGGAAAACGGAGCCGTCATCCGTTCATGACGAGGCTTTTTACCAGGCGCGCTGGCGCATGATCCAGGAGGAATCCAAAGGTTCCGGCCTGGAACTGAAACAGGTTGAAAAATTTGTTGCGGACGCCGGACCGAAAGCGCCGGTCGAGGCGGTCGAGGCGCTCGCCGCGCTCCGCGCCGAGGAAAAGCAGAGCCGCGCGCTGGCCCTTCGGAACGAGCTCCTGGACCGGGCGGAAACGTTCAAACCGGGAGATGCCGCGGAGATGGATTTCGAAGCGCTCGACGACCTTTACCAGGCCGCGCTGTCGAAACGCGACGAGCTCAAGAAACTCGACGCCGAACTCACCGAGCACATCTATCTGCCGGAACACGCGGAAAAGGTCGACGCCTACATCAAACTGCTCTCCGATCTGCAGCTCGCCGTGTCCCTCGGCGGGGAGATCCCCGTTTCGACCGGGACGAAGCCGGAAACGATGAACCCCGACCAGAAGCCGGTCGTCACCGTGCAGACGACGAAGCCGGACCCGGCGAAAACGGAGCCCGACAATGCACAGACGACGCCCGACAGGACGGAACCCGTCAAAACGGAGCCTGAAAAAGTCGCCGGGAGCTCGATGGATTCCAAACTTCTCATGAACTACCTGCTCCTGCTGGACTATCTGCCGGGCACCATCCGCAGCGAATCGAAATGCGCCGAGGCGCTCCGGCTTGTGAACGAACTGCTGGCGGACAAGGAGTTCACGGACGAAAGCCCCCGGAAAAACTGCCTCGCCATCCGGAGATTCCTCGTGCTGAACGCCGCGCCGCTGCTGCCGTATCTCGACGAAAACCAAAAGGTGCTCCGCGGCATGAAACTCTTCCCTCGTGCCTATCCGGACAGCGTCCTGGATGACATCTCCGGAAACACGTTCCGCATGAAGGTTTCCGACGAAAAAGCCAGCATCACCCAGCGGGTCACATGGAATAAGCTCCGTTCCGACGAGGGGGAGGATCACGTCGTCTTCACCCTCGTCAACAGTCCGCAGCTGTCAAAGCTTTCCGAGGAATTCCGCGAATATCTGTTCGTGCGGGCGCTCTTCCTCGGCGTCGATCCCGAATTGCTCGTGAACCGGTTCGACCGCGCATCCGGGCTGTCCGCCGCAAAAAAGATCGAACTGGCCCGGATCGCCGTTTTCTTCCGCGAATCCCTGTTCGACCTGGACGACGATTGACACACGGAGTGTGCCGGGTAGTGCTCTGCTCCGCGAGAGCACACACATGGTGTATCTGGCAGTGTCCGTCTTTGCCCGGACACGTTATGCGCGTTCGTTCAGGCCGGGGAATTCCTCTTCGCAGGCGGCTTCGTAGGCGGCGATCTTTCCGAGAATTACGTCGCCCAGCGGGATCTTCGTGCCCGCCTTGAAATCGAACCGCACCACCACATCCTCGGCGAACGCGCAAAGCGTGCCCTTGTCGTCGAACAGGGCGTGTTCCAGCACGATGCTCGTGCCGCCCGTCTTCCTGATGCGCGTGAGGATGCGGACATTGCCGGGGAAGAAGAGCTGGGCGGTGAACTGCACGCGCGACGCCGCCAGGATCGGCCCCGTCGCCATGCCCTGGTAGACGTTCAGCCCGATGTGCCCGCAATACTCGACGCGCGCGGCCTGAAAGAACCTCGAAAACGCGAGGTTGTTCACGTGTCCGAGCAGATCGAGGTCGCTCCAGTCGATGCGTGCGGTAAAAATTTGTGCGCGTGCCATCATTCAAACTCTCCTTCCTGAAAAATCCCCCGCCGGATTGCAGACCGGACGGGGGGAAGCAATGCCTCCACTGCAGTAGTGCCGGGCTGCGCTCCGGCAACATTTCAGCGGAACCTTTTATTTGTTTGATAAAAGCCTCACTTGGCTTTCTTCGCGGCCTTCTTCGCCGGAGCCTTCTTTGCCGTATTCTTGTCGGCGGCCTTCTTCGCACCGTCCTTCTTCGCGGCGGCCTTGGAGTCGGCCTTCTTCGCGGCTTTCTTCGCGGCTTTCTTCGCGGGCTTCTTTTCTTCCTCATGGTCGTGGCAGCAGCAGTCGTCGTCGCAGCACTCGTCATTCTCTTCGATTCCGAGCATGTTGATCACGTCCTCGTCGCAGTTGAGCGGCATCGGTTCGACTTCGGCTGCTGTCCAGTATTCGCAGTGGGTGACCTCGTCGCCGGGCTCGAGGATGGCCAGCGGGCCGAGCGTTTCGAGTTCGAGGTAGCCGCCCTCGGTGTAGACTTCGATGGAACTGCCGAGGTCGGGATACTCGTTTTCGTCGAAATACTCGTACTGCTTGATGAACGCGGTGTTCTTGTTGATGTAGGCGCACCAGCCTTCGGCGGAGTTGAGGCCGATCTTGGTGGGCTTGCCCTTCGCGGTCTGCTTCACAAGCACGAACTGGTCGCCGAACACGAACCGGGAATCGGTGGGGTTGGCATAGGGCCAGAAATTGACGGAACGGTTCGGGACGAGCCCTTCCGGGCCGCGGTTCTGCGGCAGGATGGCGGTCCCGCCGGGCATGAGCTGGGTGATGCCCCACGCGGCGGCCTCGATGTCCCAGAGGCCCTCGTTGCGGATCTGATGCTCGATGCGGAAGGAGTTTTCGCCCTCTGGATAGACGTTGATGGTCTTCACGATGCCGGTGAGCTCCTCGCGAGGGGCCATGAACGCCACGCCGCCGTCGCGGAGCTCGGCCGCGACGACCTTATGGCTGTCCGGGCAGTAGGAGCGAACGCTGTCTTCCGGGGCGTGCCAGATGCGGTGGCCGCCGTAGTTCGTCCAGACTTTCTGGTTCGAGGTGCCGAGCAGCTTCTTGTCGAGGTAAAGGAGGTTTTCGCCCTTCCCGAGGAAGGCGCCGACGATGCGCGGGCCGACCTCCGTGGTGACGACGATGCGGAACTCGCCATTGGTGAGCTCGATGCAGTTTTTCCATCCCTGGAACGTGATCTTCTTGATCTTCATACGGATTTCTCCTTTACGGGTTTTTTGGGGGTTATTATACGGAACGGACTAACATTTGTTCGACGAGGGTGTCCAGCATGGTGCGCCATTGGTTGTCGGGGAGCTGGCGCAGTGCGGCGGAGGCGCACGCGGAGAGCGCGGCGATGCTGTTTCGGACGGTCTCCGCGGAGCCGCTTTCGGTCAGGATCGCGCGGATGGCGGCGACGTCTGCGTCGGTGTAGCGCGGCAGCCGGAGGCAGGAATCGAGCCTGGCGCGGCCGGCCGCGTCCAGATGGTGGATCGCCTCGAGGAAGAGCATCGTGGGCTTCGCCTCCTGGAAATCGGAGCAGATCGGCTTGCCGAGGACCTTTTCGTCGCCGAAGACGCCGAGCATGTCGTCCTGGAGCTGGAACGCGGCGGCGAGGTTCACGGCGTAACGGGAAAGCGCCACGAAATCGGGGGATTTCGGTTCGTACGCGCCCTTCGCGATCGCTGCGCCGCAGTGGAGCGCGAACTCCATGATCGCGCCGGTCTTGCCGTTGATCATGCTCATCACGTCCGGGATGGAGACCGCCGACGGGTCGAGCAGTTCGAACTCCACGTCCCGCGCCTCGCCGGAGATCAGCTCGCGGTTCAGCTTCGTCTGCATGGCGCGGACCAGCGTCAGCGCGAGCGCCGGATCGACGCCGCGGTCGGCGACGGATGCGAGGCGTTCCACCGCCCATCCCTGCTGGACGTCGCCCGCGAGGATCGCGAGCGATTCGCCGAAGAACGCCGCCTGCTCGGGCGCGGCGTTGAGCTTGGACGCGGCGTAGTCGCGGACCGTGACGTGCGTGGACGGCATGCCGCGCCGGAGGTCGTCGCGGTCGATGATGTCGTCATGCACGAGCGTCCAGTTGTGGTAGATTTCAATCGCCGCCGCCGCGGGGATCGCCTGTTCGCGGTCGCCGCCGAAGAGTTCGCACGCCCACAGCACGAGCGCGGGACGGATGCGCTTGCCGCCGCGTCCGGGATAATCGCGCACGGCGTCGCCGAGGGCAGGGGGCCGAACGGTCTCCGGGAACGGGTCGTTTTGGATGAATTCCCCGATTTGTTCGCCCACGCGGCGCAGTTCGTCTTTGAATGCTTCCATGCTGTCTCCGGGACCGGCGGCGCGCCGGCGGTAAAATGAGGTGAAAACGGGCGCAAAAACGAACTCGACTTACGTCCGCGTTTTAAATGTTCCTATATTTTACCCCGGATTGTGCGTAAAATCAAGCGGAAAAACAAGGTTTTTCGAGGAAAAATCCGTTTTTTTCGAAATTATCAGGGGCGCATGGATTTGCCGCATCCGGCGTCAATCGCCCTTTTCGAGCCCGTCCAACGCCTTCTGCGCCTCGGCGTCGCCCTGATCCGCATAATACTCCAGATGTTCTTTCGCGCCTTCCAATCCCTGTTCGGCGGCTTTGAGCCACAGCTCGACAGCTGCGGAAGTGTCTTTTTCGACGCCGATTCCTTCATAGAGGCACAGGCCGAGACTGAACTGCCCTGCGGAAAAACCCTGTTCAGCGCTCTTGCGGAACCACTCGACGGCCTGTTCCTGGTCCTGCTCCACGCCTTTCCCTCCGAGACAACAGAACCCGAACCGGTTTTGCGACTCGGCATCGCCCTGTTCGGCGGCCTTCCGCCACCACTTTGCGGCTTCTTTTTCGTCTTTCCTGTCCCCGATGCCGTGGTAACAATGCCATGCGTACCAGAACTGCGCGTCGACATTGCCCTGTTCCGCCGCTTTTTTGAACCATTTCACGGCGTTTTTGTCGCTCTGTTTCACGCCCCTGCCGTCCCGGTAGAAAACGGCAAGATGGTACTGCGCGAGGTCGTCCCCCTGATCCGCGGCCTTGAACATCCATTCGGCCGCCGCCTCGTCGTCCTGTTCGATGCCGCGTCCCAGTCCATAGGCGGCCGCAAGCTGGATCTGACCTTGCGCATCGCCCTGTTCGGCGGCTTTTTTGTACCATTCTACCGCCACAGCATAATCCTGTTCGACGCCGAAACCGCATTCATAGCAGAGCCCGAGCTCCGACTGCGCCGGGGCGAATCCCTGTTCGGCCGCGGGCCGTAGCCATTTCAACGCCTCGACATAGTCCTGTTCGACGCCCATGCCCTTCCGGTAGAAGATACCCACCAGCGTCTGCGCCTTCAGATTGCCCTGATCCGCGGCTTCCTTGTAAAACTTTACCGCGGTTTCGAAATCCTTTGCCTCGTATGCGGCCAGACCTTTTTGACAAAGCCTTTCCGCGCGGGCGCCCCTCGATTGCAACGGCGCCAGAAACCCGGCGACAACAACTGCAAAACAGAGAACCGCGACCAGACAGCCTAACCTTTTGAGGTTTTCCGTCCAGTTTGTTTTCGTGTTCGGCATGGTTTCAGGTCCTTTCATGAAGCCGCGGAAAAGTAAGTTCGTTTCTCGAAGACCTAATATATCATAACTCAAGACAAATGCAACCGCCGGACCGGAAAAAACGAAAAACGGGGCGGGGAAAAATAGCCGAAAAAGCGTTAAAAGTGAAAGAACCGTCTTGTATTTTTCTCCGTATTGATATATATTGACTGAAACGAAACGGCATGATGAGGCTGAATGAACTCAAAATGCCTTGTTTCCGTTTCCGAAAAACAACCGAAAACCAACCAATTCGAACAACCCGACATAACCAACCAATTCAACCAAACAGGAAAGAAATCGTTATGAAAAAGATGACGCTCTTCCTCGCCGCGGCGGTCGCCGCTCTGCTCGCGCTCCCGAGCGCGTATGCGGCGCAGCTCACCTGCCACAACATCTTCCAGAACAACATGTGCCTCCAGCGGCGCGCCCCGATCAAGTTCGCCGGCAAGGCCGATCCCGGCAAGACCGTGACGGTCACGATCGAAGGTACGCAGGCGAAGCCCGCGACCGCCAAGGCCGATGCCAAGGGCGAATGGGAAGCCAAGGTCGAACCGCTCGAAGCGGGCGGCCCGTACAAGGTGAAAGTGACCGACGGTACCGACACGATCACGTTCGACAACGTGCTGATCGGCGAAGTGTGGATTTGCGCCGGCCAGTCCAATATGGAACTGCCCGTGTCCACCAACAACACCATGATCCAGATCAAGAACCACCAGCAGGAAGCCGCGGCGGCCAATTATCCGCGCATCCGCCTGTTCGAAGTGCCGAAGACGAAGGCCCCGGGCGACGAGTTCGAGGAAATCGTCGGCGCCGGACGGAACACCGGCGTCTGGATGGAATGCAGCCCGCAGACCGTCCCGAATTTCTCCGCGGCCGGCTACTTCTTCGCCCGCCAGCTCCAGAAAGACCTCGACATCCCGGTCGGCCTCGTCATGATCGCATGGGGCGGCGTCAATATCGAAACCTTCATCCCGGACAGCGAGTTCATCAAGCACAACCGCAATGAAGCCAAGCAGATCGAAGACGCGCTCGTCGCAGGTGCGGCGAACCCGGCGACCGGACAGGTGCGCGGCGGCCAGTTCTCCAGCGAGAAGTTCCCCGGCACGATGTGGGGCGCCATGGCCGCTCCGTGGACCCGGTACACCGTCGGCGGCGTGCTCTTCTACCAGGGCGAATCCAACACCGGCAACAAGGATTACTACGAGCTCCACAAGATGCTCATCGACGGCTGGCGCGAGAAGTTCAAAGACCCGAAGCAGCCGTGGGTGATCTGCCAGCTCGCCGGTTTCGAGCAGTGGACCCCGATGAACCGTCTCCCCGAGGACCAGTGGAAGAGCAAGCCCCCGATGGGCAGCAGGGTCGACGGCTGGGCGCTCACCCGCGAAATCCAGGACGAAATGTCCTACATCTATGAGAACGTCAGCAGCGTCCCGCTCATGGACATCGGCGACCAGTCCGACATCCATCCGCGCGACAAGCAGTCCCTCGGCTACCGCCTGGCGAAGCTCGTCGAGTGGAAGTACTTCGGCGGCGAACTCGGCGTCGGCCCGGTCTACGACCACATGGACATCAAGGGCGACAAGTGCATCATCCACTTCAAGAACGTCGGCAAGGGCCTGACCACCTCCGACGGACAGGCTCCCGGCGCGTTCGCCATCGCGGGCGCCGACGGCAACTTCGTCTGGGCGGACGCCAAGATCGTCGGCGACACCGTCGAAGTCTCCTCCGACAAGGTCAAGGAGCCCAAGACCGTCCGTTTCGCCTACATCATGTACCGCGGTGACGTCAACCTCCAGAACAAGGACGGTTTCCCGGCCTATCCGTTCCGCACGGACAAGGTCAAAAACGAGTACGAGAAGAAGTGAGGTTTCTTAAACGGAACTCTGCCGCGGGGCTCATCAAAATCCTCCCTGCGGCGCTTCCCTCGAACGATTCTCTCCCCGGCTTCGCTTTCACGGCGTGCCGGGGATTCTTTTTTGCCTCGCGGGGGCACGTTTTTCCGCCCGGAATCGAAAAAAACGGGGAAAAAGCGGGAAAAAACGGAAAAAGGGCTTGACAATTGGGCCAAACAGATGTAAGTTGAAGGCGGAGAGAACAGGGCCGGAGGGCCGGTCCGCTCCGGAAAACAACAGAACCAAGGAGGTCTCATTATGGACATTACCGTAAGCGTTCGTCACTTCGAACTTGACAACGAAGTCCGCGATTACGCCGTGAAAGCGGCGGAGGATGCCTTCTCCGAATTCCGCCTGCGCATCAGCAGCGTGAAGATCGTTCTTGACTTGCAGAGAAACCTGATCACCGCGCACCTCGAAGCGGCCGTGAAGGACCACCCGGTCACGGCGGCTTCCCAGGCGTTCGACAACGTCTACAAGGCCATCGACGAGGTCGTCGCGAAGGCATCCGCGCAGATGCGCCGCTATCTCGATAAGAAGCAGGACCACAAGCACACGCCGTCCCTCGGCGAAGCGACTTCGGAATGAATCTCTGACTGACTCCGTCCGCGCCTTTGTGAGCTGAATGCGCCGCGCGGACACGACGGCATGTTCCGGCAGGTGAACAACTCCGGTTCATGCCGTTCTTTTTTCGCCGGTTTTTCTCCTGATTTCCGCCGGTTTTCCGGCAAAAAACGGAAAAAAATGAAAAAAAACGGAAAAAAGCCTGAAAAAAGATTGTTTTCCGCGAAAAATGTGCTATAGTAACTCTTTTCCATCTTTATAAGGAAAGGACACGGAAAAAATGAAACAGGACACCACGAAAAAACTCCAGAAACTTTACGAAAAGAACGTCATGAACACCTACGGGACGCCCTCTGTGCTGTTCGTGCGCGGCGGCGGCGTCAACCTGTACGACGCGAACCGACGCAAGTATCTGGATTTTTCCAGCGGCATCTCCGTGTGCAACCTCGGACACTGCCACCCGGCCGTCACCGAGGCGATCTGCCGTCAGGCTCAGACGCTGGTGCATGTGTCCAACCTCTTCCTGAATGAAAACATGCCGCGCCTCGCCGAGCTCATCGTGAAGAAGACGTTCGGCAAGGGCCGCGTCTTTTTCTGCAACAGCGGCGCCGAGGCGAACGAAGGTCTCATCAAGCTCGCGCGCAAGTGGGGCAACGCCACCGGCCGCAATGAGATCGTGGCGATGGAGAATTCGTTCCACGGGCGCACGCTCGCCACGCTGGCCGCCACCGGCCGCAGCAAATACCGCGAGGGGTTCAACCCCGACATGCCCGGCTTCAAGTTCGCGAAGTTCAACGACCTGAAGTCGGTGAAGAAGGCCATCGGCCCGAAGACCTGCGCCGTGATCCTGGAAGCGGTCCAGGGCGAGGGCGGCATCCTGCCCGCCGACGAGGAGTTCGTCAGGGGGCTCGAAAAGCTCTGCAAGGAGAAGGACATTCTGCTGCTGTTCGACGAGGTGCAGTGCGGCATGGGCCGTACCGGAACGCTCTGCGCGTGGCAGGGATACGGCGTGAAGCCCGACGCCTTCTCGTTCGCCAAGGCGATCGCGAACGGCATCCCGATGGGCGCGTTCGTGTGCAACGAACGGCTCGCCGGCGTGCTGACGCCGGGTACCCACGGCAACACGTTCGGCGGCAACGCGCTCGCCACCGCCGCCTCGCTGGCCGTCTTCGAGACGATATACAGGGACAAGCTCCTGGACAACGCCAAAGAGATGGGCGCGTACCTGCGCGGCAAGCTCGAAAAGTTCATCGGCAAGTACGATTTCGTGAAGGAGGTCCGCGGACGCGGCCTCATGCTCGGCGTCGTGCTTGATTTCCCGGCGAAGGACATCCTCCCGATCCTGCGCGAGAAAGGGCTCGTGGCCCTCTCCGCGGGCGAGGTCGTGCTTCGTCTTCTGCCCCCGCTGATCGTGAAGCGGGAGGACTGCGACAAGGCCGTGCGCATCATCGGCGCGGCATTCAAGGAATATTCAGCTTCGAAAGGAGGCCGGAAATGATCAGACATCTCCTCACCGGGCGCGAATTCGACCGCGCCGCGCTGGAACAGCTCATCGAAACCACAGCCAGCCTGAAGGCCGGACGCGGCAAGGCGGGGCAGCCCCGCCCGCTGGACGGCAAGTCCATCGGCATGATCTTCGCGAAATCCTCGACCCGCACGCGCGTTTCGTTCGAGGTCGGGATCCATGAACTCGGCGGCCAGCCGATCTACCTCGACGAGAGCAAGACCCAGATGGGCCGCGGCGAGACCATCGCCGACACCGCCCGCGTGCTCAGCCGCTTCCTGCACGGCATCGTGATCCGCACGTTCCGGCAGTCCGACGTGGAGGGGCTCGCGCAGTACGGGTCCATCCCGATCGTGAACGCCCTCACGGACGACTACCATCCGTGCCAGGCGTTCGCCGACCTCTTCACGATCTGGGAACGCAAAGGCAAGCTCGAAGGCCTGAAGATGGCGTACCTCGGCGACGGCGCCAGCAACATGGCGAACTCGCTCATGATGGCGTGCAAACTCGCCGGAATGACGTTCACGATCGGCGCGCCGGAGGAATTCCGCCCGCGCCAGGCGATCATGGACGAGGACCTCGGCCCCGGCAAGGTGGAATGGACCACCGACCCGGTCGCGGCCATGAAGGACGCCGCTTTTGTCTACACCGACGTGTGGGTGAGCATGGGCTTCGAGAAGGAATCCCGCGAACGCATGAAGATCCTGGAGCCGTACCGCCTCGACATGAAGATGCTCGGCCACGCCAGGCCCGACGTGAAGGTGATGCACTGCCTGCCCGCGCACCGCGGCGAGGAGATCACCGACGAGGTCATGGAGTCCGAACACTCCATCGTCTTCGACGAGGCCGAAAACCGCCTCCATATGCATAAGGCGATCCTCTGCACGCTTTTCCAGTAACGGGGCGTTTTCGGACGCCGCGCCATGGAATCCGTGCCGGGATACAGAACCGTCTCTCCGCGCGCGCTGTTCCGCCGAATCCGGAAGAGCGCGACCGCGTTCGAACAGTCCTGCCCCGCGGCGCTCTTTCTTCTTGCTGCAGTTACAGCCGTTCTCTCCGTCCGGGGGAACGGCTTTCCTTTTGCCCTGATCCCGGCGGCATCGGTCCTGCTGGTGTGGGCGCTGATCCCGGTGCGGGATGTGCTGATCCGGTTCGCCCTGCCGATGCTGCCCGCGCTGATCGTGGCGCTGAACTGGGCGGGACAGCAGCGGAATTTCGTGGCGGACGCGGCGGGCCGGGCGCATTTCGCCGCCGAAGTCGAGCTTGTTGTCGATGACCCGTCGGCCTCGGCGCGGGATGGCGAAGCGTTCCGCGTACGGAATCTGCAATGCCGCGTGAAGCGGTTCCGCTACGGTTCGAATGCCCCGTGGATCAAGTTCGATCATCCTGCTCCGCGCATCCTGCTGGACCGCGGTCGGACCGACGCCGAAAACGCCGTGACGGTTCCGCTCGGATTCGGCGACACCATCCTGGCGAAGGGCGTCTTCTCCGCGCCGGACCCGCCGCTTTTCCCCGGATCCTTCGACTATGCCGCCTATCTGGAGCACGAGGGCATCTGCGAGCTGTTCCGTCCCGAACCGCAATCGCTGGAGGTCGTTTCGCGGGGCAGGGGGTTCCGGCGGGCGCTCTACGATGTGCGCGATGCCGCGCTGGCGGCGGTCTGCCGGGGATTCCGCGGCGTCGAGACCGCGCGGATGGCCGGCGCGATGCTCGGCGGACGGCGGATCGCGCTGGAAAAGGAGACGCGCGCCGGATTTCTCTCCAGCGGCACGATTCACATCCTGACGGTCAGCGGCACGCACGTCGGGATCTTTGCCTCGCTGCTTCTTCTGCTTTTTGTCTGGATGCCGTTCCGGAAGCGGTGCATCTTCGTGCTTGCGCCGCTTCTGCTGTATGTCCTGTCGACCGGGATGCGCGAACCGGCGATGCGCGCCTACGTGATGATCGCGATGTTTTTGATCCTGCGTTCGCTTCTGCTGTCCACCTCGCACATCAACACGCTGATGCTGGCTGCGTATGTGATCCTGACTGTCTCCCCGGCGAGCCTGCTGAAGCCCGGCATGTACTACTCGTTCCTGTCCGTGGCGCTGCTTCTGAGCCTGCCGCGCGACGTCGGGAGCGTCCTTCTCGGTTTCTTTTCCCGGAAGTTGTCTCAGCCGCTTCCGGTACGCTATCTTTCCTCGCGACGGATTCGGACGTCGCACTGGGTCCGGATTCTGTTGTCCGCGTTTGCCGCGACCGCCGTGGCGAGCCTGGGCAGCGGCGTACTGTCGATCCTGTATCAGGGGCTGTTTCCCGTTTCCGCGGTCCCGGCCAACCTGCTCGTGATGCCGCTGGCGTATCTGGCGTTCATCATGGCGGGCGTGGCGCTGCTCTTTTCATGGGCCGGGCCGGTCGGCCTCCTCTTCTCCGGCCTGCTCGAACAAATCTTCCGTCTGATCGGATGGCTGGGGCGCTTTTTCGGCGGGCTCTGCGAAACGGCGGTCCCGCGGCCTCCGGTCTGGACGGTCGTTCTGTTCCTCGCCGCGCTGTTCTATCTGCTCCATGCGAAACGCTGGCGGCGCGCGGTGTCCGCGCTTGCTCTGATGACCGCGCTGTTCGTGTTCTGGTGGCTCCGGGCGGCGTTCCTGCCCGCCGAAATCCTGATCGTGGACGGCGGCGGGAGCGAGCTGGAACCGGCGGTCGTCGTGACGGTCCCCGCGCTCGGACGCGCCGACGTGGTGAACGTGCCGGACTACCGGACGGGGAACGCCCTGGCGGATTATCTGCATGAACGCGGGATTACGGTCTGTCGCTCGGTCGCGGTCTCCAGCGGGCGCAAGGCGTCGTTCGACGGACTGGACGCGTTTGCCGCGATGATGCCCGTTCTGGACATTTTCTGTCCCTCGAACGCGCTGGGCAAAATGCCGGAGGGGCCGGTCGTCACGGCGCTCCCGTACGACGGCGCCACACGCTCATATGATCTTTCCGCCGAACATTTTTTCTTTTCCATCGGAACAATTGACGGCATTCTGCTGTCCAATCATCTAGGCCGCGGACATCTGACGCTGAGGAAGGACGGGATCCCGTTCCGGGACGCCGATCTTCAGCAGACGTCGGTGCGTCGGCTCCACATCCAACCAATCGGAAGCATCACACCATGAAAGTCTGTCATCTCATCACACGCATGATCGTCGGCGGCGCCCAGGAGAATACGTTCCTCTCCGCGCGCGGACTCCACGAGGCCGGACACGAAGCCGTCCTGATGACAGGCCCTTCGCCGGGGCCGGAGGGCGAACTCCTCCGCCAGTGCGGCAGGATAGACTTCCGCGTGGAAGAGTGCCCGAGCCTGTGCCGGGAGATCGACCCGGTCCGCGACTTGAAAAGCTATCGCGCGCTGATGAAGTTCTTCAAGGCCGAAAAGTTCGACGTCGTCCACACGCATGCCTCGAAAGCGGGCATCATCGGGCGTTACGCAGCCCGCGCCGCCGGGGTGCCGCTGGTGATCCATACTGTCCACGGCCTGCCGTTCTCGCGCATCTACCCGGCGTGGAAGAACGCGGTTTACATTCAGCTGGAACGCATGGCGGCGAAACGCTGCGACCGGATCTGCGCGGTGGCGCAGGACATGATCGACCAGTGTCTGCGGAACCGTATCGGCCGGCCGGGGATGTTCAAAGTCGTGTACAGCGGCATGGAGCTGGAACCCTTTCTGACGACGGAACCCGACCCGGAACTCCGGCGTTCGCTGGGGATCCCGGACGGCACGAAAGTCGTCGGCACGCTCGCGCGGCTCTTCCCGATGAAGGGGTATGTCGAGCTGTGGCGGAGCATCCCCGAGATCGTCAGGCGCGTCCCGGACGTGCATTTCCTTCTGATCGGGAACGGCATCCTGCGGGAAAAACTTGAGGCCGAGGCAGTGGAACGCGGATTCCGCGACCGCCTGAGTTTCGCCGGGCTCGTGCCGCCCGCGCAGGTGCCGCGCTACCTGGCGCTGACGGACGTCCTCGTGCATTTTTCCATGCGCGAAGGGCTGCCGCGCGCGGCGGTCCAGGCGCTTGCCATGAGGAAGCCCGTGGTGGCGTTCGACATCGACGGCACGCGCGAGGTGGTCCTGAACGGGAAGACGGGCTATCTGCTCCAGCCCGGCGGCGATACGCCCGGCGCGGAGGAGATTTCCGAACTGCTGCTGGACGACGCCAGACGCCGCGCGTTCGGCGAGGCGGGCCGGGAACTTGTGAAACCTCGTTTCGACTGGCATACCATGTCGGACACGCTGATCGCCGAATATACCAGATATCTTGAAATCAAAAAGAAAGGATTGCCGATACCATGAAATCCCTTTTCAATACGATGTTTGCCGTTCTCGCGGGCGCCTGCGCCGCGCTTCTGGTCCTGAAATTCGTGAATCCGCCCGTCGGGGAACAGGCCGTTTATGAGACGAAAATGCGCGAGTATGCGCCGCCTCCGGCCGCCGCCGGAACGCCTGCCGCGTGGCCGGATTTCACCGCCACCATCGAACGCGCCATGCCAGCGGTCGTCTGCATCTCCAACCAGCGGATCGTGTCGTCGCGCCGCGGGTTCGGACGTCCCGCGCAGTATTATGAAGTGCCCGCTGGGCAGGGGTCCGGCTTCTTCATCCGCGAGGACGGGTACATCCTCACGAACTACCATGTGGCGAGCGGCGCGAACGCGCTCCTGGTCACGGACAGCGAGGGGCGCGAATACCACGCCGACCTGGTGGGTGCCGATCCGACGTCCGACCTGGCCGTGCTGAAGGTCGAGCCGCCGAAGGGCAGGAAGTTCATGGCGCTCGCATTCGCCAATCCGAAGAACATCCGTCTGGGGCAGTGGACGCTTGCCATCGGCGCGCCGTTCAGCTTGGAGCACAGCGTGACCGCGGGCATCGTTTCCGGCGTCCAGCGGTCCGGCGTCGGCGTGAACCTGTACGAGAACTACATCCAGACGGACGCCTCCATCAACCCCGGCAATTCCGGGGGGCCGCTGCTGAACACAGACGGCGACGTGATCGGGGTGAATGACTGCATCCTCGCGCCGAGCGGCGGCAACATCGGCATCGCGTTCGCCGTGTCCGCCGAGATCGCGAAGACGGTCGCCGACACGCTGATCGCGCACGGCGAAATCGTGCGTCCGTGGCTCGGCATCATGGGCGCCAGACCCTCGCAGATGCGTTCGCCCGGCGATGAAAACGAGGCCGTGCAGAAGGGCGCGGCCATCCGCAGGATCATCGAGGATTCCCCCGCCGCCCGGCTGGGACTGCGCGACGGCGATGTGATCGTGAAGCTGGACGGCGTCGACGTGACCGACACGTACGACCTCCGCAACCGGATCCTTTCGCTCGACCCGGGCACCATCGTCAAGCTCACGATCATGCGCCGGAATCTGCTCCACGAAACGAGCGTGAAGCTCGAACGCGCTCCGGCCAACTGGTTCCGTGTGATCCCGCAGATCGATTACGCCATCCCGTTGTGATGCGGCCCGTCCGCCGCGTCCGAACGTGCGCGGGGCGGGGCGCCCCGGTTCTTCAGCCGGCCGGGCTGCCCGGATGTCTCCCGTGGGAAGGCCGTCTTTTTCGCCGAACTTTTTTGCGGAAACGATTTGAAAGATGAGGCGGAATGCTGTATATTTAGAAACATACCTTCCGCGCGCCCGCGCCCTGTCCTTCCGTCGGCGCGCCGCGGGACCGGTTTCCAAGATTCGACCAAGCAACAAAAGACTTTTCATCCGTTTACGTTAGGAGCGAAATACCATGATATCCGCCGTCAAGCGCTTTTTCCAGCCCGTTCGAACCTGTCTGATGCTGTCCATGGCCGTCCTGGCGATCGGCCTGTGCAGCTGCCGGAGCGTCCCGGTCACGGGGCGTTCGCAGTTCCTGCTGACGACAGAGTCCTACGAGAACAGCCTGGGCGCGGAATCCTACGAGGAATACAAGGCGGAGTACCCGGTGAGCACGAACGCCGAGTACAACGCCGCGCTGGAACGCTGTGGCAACGCGATCAAGGCGGTCGCGAACGATTTGGGCGAAACGGACGATTTCGAGTGGGAGTTCACGGTGCTGGACTCCGAGATCGAGAATGCCTTCTGTCTCCCCGGCGGCAAGGTGGCGGTCTACAGCGGCATCATGGACTCGATGGCCAATGAAGCCGAGCTGGCGTTCGTGGTCGGCCACGAGATCGGCCACGCCATCGCGCGCCACGGCGGCGAACGCATGTCGCGCACCATCCTCCAGACCCTTGGCGCGGTCCTCGTTTCGGTGGCGTTCGACAGCGAGACGATCGACGCGATCTACGGCACCGGCACCGAAATCGGCATTATGCTGCCTTACAGCCGGAGCAACGAATCCGAGGCGGATATGATCGGCCTGATCCTGATGGCGCGCGCCGGATACGACCCGAGCGCGTCCTACACGTTCTGGAAACGCTTCACGAACAACGCCGAAGGCTCCAGCAAGCTGGAATCCATTCTGTCCACGCACCCGTGCGACTCCGACCGCATCAAGGCCATGGAGGAAAACGAGCCTGCGGCCCGCGAGGAATACAACAAGGCGAAGACCAAGTACGGTTTCGGCAAGACGTTTACCCATAAGAAATGACCCATAACCCCGGTTTCGTCCCATGCAGAACAGATCATTCCTTACGCCCATCCTGCTTTTCCTCTGCCTCATCGTCCTGGCCGTCATCGGCGCCGGCGTCGTGACCGCGATCGACCGGCAGCGGTTCCAGACCGAATCCCTCACGAAAGCCGTCGCCGAGCTCTCCGAACGCATCGACCGTCTCTCTGCATCCGGCGGCATCGCCGTCGCGTCCGGAGGCGTTTCCGCGTTTGCCGGCGAACCCCCGGCGGGCAACGTCGAGTTCTACGACAAGAACGCCGAACCGGGCGGCCGCTTCATCGGCGCGATTACCTCGGACACGGGCAACATGAACATGATCGTGAACAACGACGCGACCGTGTCGGATTTCTGGGGCCTCACCTGCGATACGCTCGCGGAACGCCATTTCAAGGATATCGACCGGTTCGTGCCGCGCATGGCGGAGTCCTGGACGCTCTCCGAGGACAAGCTGACCTACCGCATCAAGCTCCGCAAGGGCATCCTGTGGCACGATTTCACCGACCCCGAGACCGGGAAGAAATGGGAGAACGTCGAGGTCACGGCGGAGGATTTCAAGTTCTATGTGGACGTGATCAAGGACGAGACCGTGAACGCCGCGCCGATGCGCAGCTATCTCGCCGACCTGAAGCAGGTCAACGTGATCAACGACTACGAATTCGAGGTCGTGTGGGAGCGCCCGTACATCCTCTCCGAAGAGATCACGCTCTCGCTCATGCCGCTGCCCCGCCATTTCTACCACGCCTACGACGGGCCGTTCGACGGCGCGAAGTTCAACGACGACCACGTCCGAAACCGCATGATCGTCGGGTGCGGCCCGTACCAGTTCGTGAGCTGGGAGAAGGGCAAGCGCGTGGTTTTCAAGCGCTTCGAAAAATTCTATGGCAAGCGCCTCGGCATCATGCCCGCGCTGAAGACCGTCGTCTACGAGCTGATCCAGCACCCGAACACGCGCCTCCAGGCGCTCCGGTCCCAGACGCTCGACGCCGACAGTCTCACGACCGAACAGTGGGTGAACAACACCGGCACGCCGGAATTCCAGGAAGGCGGTTTCCTGCGGAAGATGCGCCTGCCGAGCATGTCCTATTCGTACATCGGGCTGAACCTCCTGAACCCGCTCTTCCAGGACCGGAACGTCCGCGTGGCGCTCAGCCATCTGGTCGACCGCAAGCGCATCATCCGGGACGTCTACTCCGACCTCGTGCGTCCGGTCTCCGGCCCGTTCTTCGTGGACTCCCGTGCCAACGACCCCTCGATCGAACCGTATGAATTCGATGTCGAAAAGGCGAAGAAGATGCTCGCGGACGCCGGATGGAAGGACACCGACGGCGACGGCGTGCTGGACAAGGACGGCAAGCCGTTCGTCTTCACCGTGATCTATACCAACTCCAGCACGACCGACCAGAAGCTGCTCCCGATCCTGAAGGAGGATTTCGCGCGCGCCGGCGTCAAGCTCGAAATCCTCTCCCTCGAATGGTCCGTCCTGCTCGAACGCGTCGACAAACACCAGTTCGACGCCGTCCGCCTGGCGTGGCGCATGTCCGTCTCGAACGACCCGTACCAGCTGTGGCACTCCGACAACCTGAAGATCGAGGCGTCCAGCAACTACATCTCGTTCGCGAACCCGGAAGCCGACCGCCTCATCATGGAGATCCGCACCTGCTTTGACCTCGACAAGCGCACGGAGCTTTACCACCAGTTCCACAAGCTCATCCACGAGGAGGAGCCGTACCTCTTCCTCGTTTCGCCCTACGACCTCTTCGTGATCAACAAACGTTACGAAAATGTCGTGGAGTATCCGCTGGGGGTGTACCAGAACACCTTCTGGGTGCCGAAGGCGAAGCAGATGGCGGTGCCGGGGCTGTGATGATCTCACCGGAACGCTCCGGCGGCGCGGAGATTTGTCTTTCTTCTCTTAATAAAAGCGGAAAAGACTTGAAAAAACGTCTTTTACGGGTTATATTTAAGGATATTTTTTCAAAATCAATCTTCTTTTCTCAATAAAGGACAAACGGGAAAATGACCATCAAACGCTCCGCATCCAGACATTTCACGCTCATCGAGCTCCTCATCGTGATCGCCATCATCGCGATCCTGGCGGCCATGCTGCTGCCCGCGCTGCGTTCCGCCCGTGAGACCGCGAAGAAGGCCGGCTGCATCAACAACGAAAAAAACCTCGGCCTCTACATCCAGCAGTACGCGCTCAACAACAAGCAGTCCCTCACGCTGCTTGAGAACTACAACGACTGGTACAAGAAGATCGTGAAATCGGCCGGCGGCACGTACAAGAACGAAGGCGGGTCCCACGTCCGGAAAGACAACCTCGACGCCGCGGGGCAGGGCATCGCCAAGATCTTCAAGTGCGCCGCGGACGTTACCAAGGGCACGGCCAGCTACGGCCGCAACGATCCCAGCGGCGGCTGGACGCTCAAGAAGGACAGTGCCGCGCGCCTCGTCGCCAGCCGCATCAACGTCGTGAAGACGCCGTCCGACCTCATCATCATCGCCGACCGCTGGTCCGACAACCACACCCCCGGCGAAACGACCAAGAACGATACCAACCTGGGCGCCTGGCCGAACGGCGGCGAATTCGACACCGTGAACGCGTTCAACCTCCGTAACGACCGCGAGATCGGCGACTACGACGCCTACGGCTCCCGCCACAAAGGCACTGCGCCCATCCTCTACGTCGACAACCACGTGACTGCCGTCGACTACAAGTCCACCGTGAAAGGCTATTCCGTCCAGGAGATCAAGGACAACATGAACTGGACCGGACACGCCTACGGCAGCTGGTCCGACGATCCGCTCCTGAAGAAGAAATAACCGGGACGCATCTTCAGGGGGATTCACGATGCGCGGAAACCGTCACAGTCAGGAACTTTTCTCCGGGGTGAGGTATTCCGCGCATCACCGTTTCATGCTGATCGAACTCCCGGGCAGAAGAAATAGCCGGGAAGACGGGCGGCGAGGAGGACGGACGAAATGAAGATGCCTTACATCTCCAAAGATCTTGTGCTCAACGTCATCCTCGTAATCAATATCGTTGCGTTCCTTATCGGCGAGTTCTGGTTCGATGATCTGATCACGCTCAACTGGTTCCTGCGGAGCGCGCTCGCCGTCCACCTGGTCCTCCGCTGGCCGCGGTGGTTCTATTACCGGAACGGCTGGAAGGGCTGAACCTCCCCTTTTCCCGGAAAAAAACGAAACCTGCTTGATTTTCGCGGAACATGTGGTATAGTGTTACATAACAATACCATAAACAACGACTCCATTTTTGAGAAAGTCCCCGGTCAGAAAGGATCCCGCCATGAAACAACATCCCCGATATCGCCATTATTCCCTGATCGAACTGCTGGTCGTGATCGCCATCATCGTGATCCTCGCAGGCATCCTGATTCCGTCACTGCGTTCCGCCCGGGAAAGCGCGCGCCGCGCGCAGTGCCTCGCCAACCAGAAGAACCTCGGCGTGTACGTCAGCCAGTACGCGCAGAACAACAACCAGAAGATGAACGTGCTGTCCAACTGGAGCACCTGGTACCGCGACCTGCTGAAGGCGAACGGCGGCATGAAGGACGGGAAGGAAAACTCCGACGATTATCTGGACGCCGACCAGAAAAAACGTGAAGCCTGCCTGACCCCCGTCGGCCTCGCCATGGTGAAGGTCTTCAAGTGCCCCAGCGACACGTCTGAAGGCGCGACCGCCAGCTATGGCCGCAACAACCCCCAGAGGGGCGGGACGATGAAGTACAAGGCCGGTTCCAACGGCAGCAATGCGGGCGACGCCCTGGCCGATCCGAAGCTCGTGAACAGCAAATTCAGCGATCCGCAGCGGCCGTCCGACCTGATCCTCATCACCGACCACTGGGGCCCGAATCACCAGCCGGGCAGGTCCAACAACAGCGAGGAATACGAAACGGTCAATGCGTACCACCTGCGCATCCGCGAAAACGACACGAGCATCGGCGAACTCGGCACCGTCCGCGACGACAAGTCCCGCCACAAAGGCGCGCCGCCGATCCTGTACGTCGACGGCCACGTGACCGTGAACAACTGGATGCAGACGATCCCGACGCGTTTCCATAAGCTCACCGACAGCTACGGCAATTCCGACGGCCTCGGCTGGCAGGGACGCGCCGTCGGCAGCTGGTCCGACTGGTCCCTCGTGAAAAAGTAAGGAGGCGGCGCCTCCACTGCGGTAGTGCGCTCTGCTTCGCTTGCGCACACTGCAAGCAGTGATGATATCGTGCTTGGTTTCGCTCAAGCACGAAAACGGTTTCTCTACTTGTTTCTCCTCAAAAAAATGAGCCGCCCGGGTTTGTTTCCGGACGGCTCTTTCGTGTTTTGAAAAAAGAGGTTCAGTTTATTTTGCCGGTACTGGCGGGATGCGCTGACCCCAAACGGGCACACCGTTTTCCGTCAGGCCGGTGAAGAACACGGTCTGGCATTTGCGGTCCTGATCCCAGCCGTAGGCGCAGACGCCGTCCGCCTTCACGCCGTTCGGGAGCTCGACGTGGGTGATAATGCCGTTCTCACACTCGACATAGCCTCCATACAGGCCGTCCGCGAACATTGTAATCGATTTGTCGTCATCGAGCTCCCATTTGCCGCCGCCCTCGATGGTCCCGTCCGCCTTGAGCGTGTAGATCGTCGATTCGTCGATGCGCCGGAACGTGGTGTCGTCCGTGACGCTGAAGACGATGAAGTCCCATTGCGCCGACTCGCCGGAGTTCAGGATGCCGTCTTTTTCGACGATATTTTTGCCCCAGGTCGGTTTGCCGTCGACGACTTTGACCCCGCTGCCGATCTCCAGATCCTCGCCGGCGTAGACTTTGACCCCGCTTCCGATCTCCAGATCCTCGCCGGCGTAGATGCAGGGCGAGAGCAGCGGCCAGCCGTCCTTCGACCAGAAGACCCGCCGCAGGCCGACGAACGACGCGCCGTTGGCGCGGTCCTTGCTGTTGCTGCCGAAGAAGAGATGGCTGTAATTGCTCCTCGGGTCTTTTCGGAAGAGCGTGGTGTGTCCGGTGCCGACCCAGCCCGCGCCGGTCGATTTCCAGCGGTACGGTCCGATGAGCTTGGTGCCGTTCACGTCCCCGGGCCCCTGTTTCTCCTGATCGTAGACCAGCGGCTTGCCGTTGTAATCCAGATATGGCCCTTCGACGTTTTTCGAACGTCCGACGCGCACATGGTAGGTCAGGGCGAGGCGGTCGTAGGAGACGAAGAGATAGTAGTATTGCGTTTTGGGATTGTAAACGATGCTCGCGCCCTCGATGCCGTAGGCGGTGAAGCTCTGCCCGTCGACGCTGACCGTGGGCCGACCCTCGAATCCGTCCTGCTCGTAGATTCTCTCGTAGCCGCGGCAGGCGATGGTCTTGCCGTGCGTGCCGGGATGAAGCAGTTTGGCGGGATCCTTCGGGTCCAGCTCCACGATGGCGATGCCGCCGAAGAACGACCCGTAGATCATCCAGAGGCGGCCGGTCTGGTCCCAGAAGACCGTCGGGTCGATGGCGTTGTACTTCTTTCCGTC
>JAGCTY010000133.1 GCA_017963105.1 Lentisphaeria bacterium | reverse complement strand
TTGTCGTCCTTGGCACGCTTGGCGCCGTACTTGGAACGGCCCTGGCGGCGTCCGTCGACGCCCATGCTGTCGAGTGCGCCGCGCACGACGTGGTAGCGGACGCCCGGGAGGTCACGGACACGGCCGCCCTTCACGAGGACGACGCTGTGTTCCTGGAGGTTGTGGCCTTCGCCGCCGATGTAGGCGGTGACTTCGAGTCCGTTGGTCAGACGGACACGGGCGATTTTACGCAAGGCTGAGTTCGGCTTTTTCGGGGTTCTCGTCGTAACCTGGAGGCAAACGCCGCGTCTCTGCGGGCATTTGAGGAGAGCTTTGGATTTGCTCTTGCACGGTTTCGGGCTGCGACCGGCTCTGACCAACTGGTTGATTGTCGGCATGTTAAGTTTCCACCTGTATTCTGGTTAGTTGTTGATTATGCGCAAAAACTCAAGCATATAATATACCTTCGTTCCGGCGGATTATCAAATCAATTTTCCAGTTTTTCGTTATTTTTTTTGATTTTTTGTTTGTTTTGCAGATTTTATTCCCCATCGTCGTCATCCGTAAGGGAGTCGTCGCTGAACTCGTCGTCGGAAAGCTCCGTCTCGTCGAAGATGATGTCTTCGGCGGGGAAGTCCAGCGAATCGGCGTCGTCGAGGTCGTCGAATTCCGCCTGTTCCTCATCGGTGGGCTGGTATTCGTCGTCGTCGCCGAAATCGATCTTGGTGATGTCGTCGAGCTGATCGGGGCCGGGTTCGTCGTCCTCATGCTCGTCAAGCGGCGTCTCGGGCGGCAACTCTTCGCCCAGGAGTTTCACTTTCAGATTCTGAAGGTCGACGGCTCCGGTTCCCGCGGGAATCAGATGTCCGGTAATCACATTTTCCTTGAATCCGCGCAGCACGTCCTCGCGTCCGAGCGTGGCGGCGTCGGTCAGGATACGCGTGGTATCCTGGAAGGACGCGGCGGAGATGAAGCTGTCGGTTTCGAGGGAGGCCTTGGTGATGCCGAGCAGGACGGGTTCGGCTTCGGCGGGTCTGCCGCCGTTGGCCGCGACGCGTTTGTTCTCGCGTTCGAATTCGTAACGGTCGACCAGTTCGCCCGCGAGGAAGCGGGTGTCGCCCTGGCCGGAGGTGCCGTCCTTGCACTTGTCGACGATGCGGACTTTCTGCATCATCTGGCGGATGATGATCTCGATGTGCTTGTCGTTGATCTCGACGCTCTGGCTGCGGTACACGGTCTGGACCTCGTTCACCAGGTAGCGCTGGAGTTCCTGCGCGCCGCAGATGGAGAGCAGGGACTGCGGGATCACGGCGCCGGTCGTGAGCTTCTGGCCCTTCTTGACGTATTCGCCGTTGCTGACGATCAGGTGCTTGTTGTTCGGGATCTGGTGTTCCGAGGTGTCGTCAGTGTCCGGGTTCTTCACGTAGAGCACGCGGCCTTTTTTGCCTTTGTACTTGGTGATCTCGACATAGCCGTCGATCTGCGCGATCTCGGCGATGTCCTTCGGCGTACGGGCCTCGAACAGTTCGGCGACGCGCGGCAGACCACCGGTGATGTCCTTGTTCTTCTGCTGCTGGTGCGGGATACGGGCGAGCGTGGTGCCGGGGCTGACGCGCTGGCCTTTCTTGACCATGAGCAGGGTGCCGGCGGCCAGCGGGTATTCGCCGATGTCCTCGAACGACTGCGGATTCTTGATGACAATGCGCGGGTTGAGGTCGTCGTTGTGCTCCAGCACGGTCAGCTGTTCCGTGCTGCCGCGGCGCTGGTCGCGCTTGTAGGTCACGCCGTCGAGCAGGTCGGGGATGTCCACGATACCGCCTTCCTCGGCGATGATCGGCATATTGGAGGGATCCCAGCTGGCAAGCTGCTGATTCGCCTCGACGGTGTCTCCGTCGCGGCAGAAGAGCGTGGCGCCGATTTCGACCGGGTAGCGGTCGACCGGAGTCTCCTTCATGGCGTCGGACCAGTAGTCGTAGTCGGCGTTGTAGAAGGTGCCGATGATGGCGGCTTCCTGCTTGGCGCGTTCGCGGGCGCTCTGCTCGGCTTCCTTCACGAGGTTCTCGTCGAACACCACGATGAAGCCGTTCTTGTTGATGACCAGCATCTCGCCCTTGTCGTTGGTGACGGTGCGGATGTTTTCGAAATAGATCTTGCCGGCGTTGCGCGACTTGATGTCGGACTGCTTGGACGTGGCGGAAGCGACGCCGCCGATATGGAACGTACGCATGGTCAGCTGCGTGCCGGGTTCGCCGATGGACTGCGCCGCGATGATGCCGAGGGCGTCGCCGACCTCCGCGTCGCGGTCGGTGGCGAGGTTCTTGCCGTAGCACTTCACGCAGACGCCGTGTTCGACGTCGCAGGTCAGCACGGAGCGGATCAGGACGCGCTGGAGGCCGCGCTCTTCGACGCGCTTGGCGATCTCGGGCGTGAACTCCTCGCCGGCGGCGATGATGAGTTCGCCGTCGTTCGTGGTGTCGCGGATGTCCTGGGCGCTGTAGCGGCCGACCAGACGGTCGGCGAGGGACAGGAGCGGCTTGTCGTCGTCGCCCTTGATCGCGCTGACGTAGATGCCCTTCATGGTGCCGCAGTCTTCGCAGCGGCAGATGATGTCCTGCGCGACGTCGACGAGCTTGCGGGTCATGTAGCCGGAGTCGGCGGTCTTCAGGGCGGTGTCGGCCAGGCCTTTGCGTGCGCCGTGGGTGGAGATGAAGTATTCGAGCACTGAGAGCCCCTCGCGGAAGTTGGAGAGGATCGGGCGCTCGATGATTTCGCCGTTGGGCTTGGCCATCAGGCCGCGCATGCCGGCGAGCTGACGGATCTGGTCCTTGCTGCCTCGTGCGCCGGAATCGAGCATGGCGTACACGGGGTTGATGCGGACCTTGTTTTCGGCTTCGCAGGCGGCGAACAGGTCCTTGGCGACGTTGTTGGTGACCTTCGTCCAGACTTCGACGATGCGGTCGTGCTTTTCGCCCTCGGTGCTGGCGCCCTGGTCGAACTCGGCCTGGATCTTTTCGATTTCCTTGCGGGCCTCGGTGATGAGGCTGGCCTTGGTCTTCGGGACCGGGACGTCGGCGACGGAGATGGAGAAGCCGGCGACGGTGGCGTATTCGTAGCCCAGGTTTTTGAGCTTGTCGAGCAGGATGATGGCGCGGTCGTGGCCGACGTGTTCGTACGCCTCGGCGATGAGCTTGCCGATCTCCTTCTTCGTGGCCTGGGAATTGAAGAAACCGAGCGACTTGTCCCAGATGCCGTTGAAGATGCAGCGGCCAGGCGTCGTGATGATGAACTTGGAATCCTTGTCGCCGCGCGGGGTCTCCACGCCGTAGTCCGGGTTCGGGATCTTCACGGCGTCGTGGATCTTGATGTGGCCGGTGTCCAGCGCGAACAGCACCTCGTGGATGTCGCGGAAGAGGCGCGCGCTGCCGCGTTCCGTCATCGGGTCACGCGTCAGATAGTACACGCCGAGCGTGATGTCCTGCGTCGGGGTCGTGATCGGTTTACCGCTGGCGGGCGAGAAGATGTTGTTCGTGGACAGCATCAGGAGCTTGCACTCGAGCTGGGCGGCGGCGGACAGCGGCACGTGGACGGCCATCTGGTCGCCGTCGAAGTCGGCGTTGTAGCCCGTGCAGACGAGCGGATGCAGACGGATGGCGGATCCTTCGATCAGGATCGGGTCGAACGCCTGGATGGAGAGGCGGTGCAGGGTCGGCGCGCGGTTGAGCATCACCGGGTGCCCCTTCGTGACCTCCTCGAGGATGTCCCACACGGCGTCGGCGCCGCGTTCGATCATCTTCTTGGCGGAACGCACCGTATGCGCGTGGCCGCGCTCCTTGAGGTAGCGGATGATGAAGGGTTCGAAAAGCGTGAGCGCCATCTTCTTCGGGAGGCCGCACTGCATGAGCTTGAGTTCGGGTCCGACGACGATGACCGAGCGTCCGGAGTAGTCGACGCGTTTTCCGAGCAGGTTCAGGCGGAAGCGGCCCTGTTTGCCCTTCAGCATGCAGCTGAGGCTCTTCAGCGGGCGGCTGCCGGCGCCGGTGACGGCGCGGCCGTGGCGGCCGTTGTCGAGCAGGGCGTCGACGGCTTCCTGGAGCATGCGCTTTTCGTTGCGGATGATGACCTCGGGCGTGTGGGTCTGGAGCATGCCTTTCAGGCGGCTGTTGCGGTTGATCACGCGGCGGTAGAGGTCGTTGAGGTCGGAGGTGGCGAAACGGCCGCCCTCGAGGGGAACGAGCGGGCGCAGATCGGGCGGGATGACCGGGAGGACCTCGAGGATCATCCACTCGGGACGCGAATTGCTCTTGATGAAGCCTTCGACGAGGCGGAGGCGCTTGGAAAGTTTCTTGCGGGTGGCCTTGTTGTGGGTGGACGCGAAATCCACCTCAAGCTGGGCGCGCAGGGGTTCCAGGTCGATCTGTTCGAGCAGCGTGCGCACGGCGGGCGCGCCCATTTCGGCGCGGAAGCCGTCGCCGTACTCGGAACGGGCCTGCTGGTACTGCATTCCGTCGAGGGTTTCGCCGAGTTTCAGCGGGGTGTCGCCGGGATCGGTCACGACCCAGACTTCGTAATAGATGATGCGTTCGAGTTCGCGGGCGGTCTTTTCGAGCATGAGGCCGATGCGGCTGGGCATGCACTTGAAGAACCAGATGTGGGACACGGGGACGGCGAGCTCGATATGGCCCATGCGTTCGCGGCGGACCTTGGAGTGGCAGACTTCGACGCCGCAGCGTTCGCAGATGATGCCTTTGTTCTTGACGCGTTTGTACTTGCCGCAGCTGCATTCCCAGTCGCGGTACGGGCCGAAGATCTTTTCGCAGAACAGTCCGCCTTTTTCGGGTTTGAAGCTGCGGTAGTTGATCGTCTCGGGATTCTTGACCTCGCCGTGGCTCCAGGAGCGGATGACTTCGGGAGACGCGACCTTGATCACGACCGCCTCGAACTGGCTCAGCGGCTGGTAGGGTTCGCGGGCGTCCCGGTTGTAAGAGCTGTCAATCATAATATCTCTTCCCCCTTCTGTTATTTACTCGGATTTTCGGAACGTTTCACCGTCTGCACGTCAAGTCCCAGCGACTGGAGTTCCTTGAGCAGGACGTTGAAGGATTCGGGACGGCCGGGTTCCAGGATGCCCTGGCCGCGGACGATCGACTCGTAGATGCGGGTACGGCCGGTGACGTCGTCGCTCTTCACCGTGAGCATTTCCTGCAGGGTGTGCGCCGCGCCGTAGGCTTCGAGCGCCCACACTTCCATTTCGCCGAACCGCTGGCCGCCGTGCTGCGCCTTGCCGCCGAGCGGCTGCTGGGTGACGAGCGAGTACGGGCCGATGGAACGAGCGTGGATCTTGTTGGCGACCAGGTGGTCGAGCTTGAGCATGTAGACGACGCCGACCATGACGCGCTGGTCGAAGCGGTTGCCGGTGCGGCCGTCGAACAGGTCGGTCTTGCCGTCGAAGACTTCCTCGCCGTTGACGGTCTTGAAGCCCCAGTGGAAGTTCTCGCCGGTCTCCTGTTCGACCTTGGCGTTCGCGGCGCGCATCATGTCGATGATCTTCTCTTCGGAGATACCGTCGAACACCGGGGTCGCGACCTTCACGCCGAGCATGCTGACGGCCCAGCCCAGGTGGGCTTCCAGGACCTGCCCGATGTTCATGCGGGAAGGCACGCCCAGCGGGTTCAGCACGATGTCGACGGGGCGGCCGTCCTTGGTAAACGGCATGTCCTCGATCGGGACGATACGGGAGACGATACCCTTGTTGCCGTGGCGGCCGGCCATCTTGTCGCCGACCTGGATCTTGCGCTTGGAGGCGACGTAGACCTTGACGCGCTTGATCGGGCCGCGTTCCTCGGAGTTGTTGTCGCTGACGGCGCTCATGGCGTCGGCGCGGGTCTGCTCGATGATCCGGAAGCGCGGGACATAGTCGTCGAAGATTTCCTTGAGCTGGTCGCGGACCTCGCAGTCTTCCATGCTCCAGTTGTTGTAGGCGTTCGCGAGCTTGGCGATGGACGGACGCGTGACCTTGCGGTTGGACGTGACCAGGACGACGTCCTCGTCGGTCTCCTCGTTGTGCGTGTAGATCGGCTTCGGGAGCTTCTGCCCGAGCAGCATGGCGGAAAGCCGTTCGACCAGGGAGTCGATCTCGGCTCCGAACTGTTCGCGGTAGGTGTCCTTGGCGCGCTTCAGGGCGCGCTTCTGCTCGGTCTTCGTCATGGCCTGCTGGCCGGATTCCTTGGCGTATTCGATGCGGATGTCCATCACGACGCCGCCCTTGCCGCTGGGAACGGTGAGGCTGGAGTCCTTGACGTCGGCGGCCTTTTCGCCGAAGATGGCGCGCAGGAGGCGTTCCTCGGGCGCAAGCTCGGTTTCGGACTTCGGCGTGATTTTGCCGACGAGGATGTCGCCGGGTTTGACCTCGGTGCCGAGGCGGACGATGCCGTGCGCGTCGAGATTGCGGAGCGCGTCCTCGCCGACGTTCGGCAGGTCGCACGTGATCTCTTCGTTGCCGAGCTTGGTCTCGCGGCTTTCGATCTCGAACTCGTCGATGTGGAGACTGGTGTAGACGTCTTCTTTCACGAGGCGTTCGCTGAGCACGATGGCGTCTTCGAAGTTGTATCCGCACCACGGCATGTAGGCCGCGCGGACGTTCTTGCCGAGCGCGAGCTCGGCGCCCTGCGTGGCGGCGCCGTCGGCGATGGGATCGCCCTTATGGATCGTCATGCCGGAGCGCACGATCGGCACCTGGTTGACGCACGTGCCGGCGTTGCTGCGGAGGAATTTGACGAGCTTGTAGGTCGTCGGATTCTTGTCGGAGGTCTCGCCGATGACCTTGCCGTCGCTGGTGACCACGATGTGGTCGGCGGAGACTTCGGCCACGATGCCGTCGCGGTCGGCGCTGAGGACGGCGCGCGAATCCACGGCGATCTTGTGTTCGAGGCCGGTCCCGACGTACGGGGATTCCGTCGTCATGAGCGGGACGGCCTGGCGCTGCATGTTCGATCCCATCAGGGCGCGGTTCGCGTCGTCGTGTTCCAGGAAGGGGATCAGGCCGGCGGCGCCGGAGACGAGCTGCTTCGGGGAGACGTCCATGAGCTGGACCTCCTCGCGCGGATGCTCGGCGGATTCGCCGTAGTAGCGGGCCATGACGGTGGGATTGACGAACGTATGTTCGGGCGTGAGCGGGGCATTGGCCTGCGCGATGACGAACTGTTCCTCCTTGTCCGCGGTCAGGTAGTCGATCTTGTCCGTGACCACGCCGTTTTCGACGCGGCGGTACGGAGTCTCGAGGAACCCGAAATGATTGATGCGGGAGTACAGGGACATGGAGGAGATCAGGCCGATGTTCGGACCTTCAGGCGTCTCGATCGGGCAGATACGGCCGTAGTGGCTGGTGTGAATATCGCGGACTTCGAATCCGGCGCGTTCGCGGGAAAGGCCGCCGGGACCGAGCGCGGAGAGACGGCGCTTGTTGGTCAGCTCGGACAGAGGATTGGTCTGGTCCATGAACTGGGACAGCTGGTTGCGCGAGAAGAAGTCGCGGACGGCGCTGATGAAGATCTTCTGGTTGATGAGCTTCAGCGGGGTGTCGCCCGGCTGCACCATCGTCATGTGTTCCTTCACGATGCGTTTCGTGCGGAGCAGACCGACGCGGCACTGGTTCTGGAGGAGTTCGCCCACGGGACGGACGCGGCGCGCGCCGAGGTGGTCGATATCGTCGGGATCGCCGTTGTGCGTGTGGAGGTCCATGAGGCGCTTGGTGGCCTCGATGATGTCCTCCTTCGTGAGGATGCGGCAGTTTTCGTCGATGTTGAGGTTGAGGTGCTCGTTGATCTTGTAGCGGCCGACGAGGCCGAGGTCGTAGCGCTCGTTGTCGAAGAAAAGGTGCTGGAGGAGCGCCCTGGCGGTTTCCGTGCTCGGGGAGGGATCGCCCTGGCGCATGCGCTTGTAAATCTCCTTGAGGGCGTCGTCCGTGTTCTTGGACGGGTCGCGGGCAAGGCAGTTGATGATGTAGGATTCCTTGTTCGGGACGACGGCGAAGTTCGCGGACTTGATGCCCGCCGAAGCCATGGATTTCGCATGGCTGTCGGTCATGGAGATGAACGGCTCCACCACGACGCGCTTGTTGTCGTCGAGGATGGGCTCGTAGGTGTAGTAGTCGCCGATGTTTTCGGCCTTGAGGAGCTGGGCCGGCGTCATCTTCTTCACGTCGTACATCACGCGGACGATGTCGTCGTTGGAGCTGTATCCGAGGGCGCGGAGGAAGGTGGTGATGAGGAATTTGCGGCGTTTGCGGCGCCGGTCGAGGAAAATGAAGATCTGACCGTTGATGTCGAACTGGACTTCAAGCCAGGAACCACGGTCCGGGATAATGCGGTAGGAATAGAGGAATCTGCCGGTGGAGTGATGACGTTTCTCGAAGCAGATGCCGGGGGAGCGGTGCAGCTGACTGATGATGACGCGTTCGGCGCCGTTGATGATGAACGAGCCGCGCGGGGTCATCATGGGGATCTCGCCGAGGTAGACGGATTCCGTGGTGACGGTTTCCTTGTTGGTCAGCTTGAAATCGACGTGGAAGGAGGCGGTGTAGGACTCGCCGTCCTTGATGCAGTCGACGATATCTTTTTTCGGGGTGCCTATGGTGTAGGAGAGGAATTCGAGGGTGATGTGTTTGTCGAAGCTAATAACCGGAAACACGTCCATGAAAATCTCCTGAAGACCCTGCTTCAGGCGCTTTTCGGGAGGCGTGTCCAGCTGAAGGAAAGAAGCGTATGAGTCGAGCTGAATCCCGATCAGGTCCGGAATTTCAAGTACTTCTTCCAATTTTCCAAAGTTCAGTCGGTCAGGCATATTCCACCCTGTTCTTAGTTGAGAAGGCATAAACTCGCGGCGGGACGTCCCGCCACGCAATCCGCAAAGCCCGTTGCGGATTTAAACGAGGAAAGGACGGGGGACCCCCGTGAGGGAATCCCACCGTCAACAAACGTACTTCTTTCAAAGCGAAGTCATTACTTGACTTCGACCTTGGCGCCGGCGGCAGTAAGCTGCTCTTTGATCTTGTCGGCTTCTTCCTTGGAAGCGCCTTCCTTGACAGCCTTGGGAGCCGCTTCGACGAGTTCCTTCGCTTCCTTCAGGCCGAGACCCGCGATCTCGCGGACGACCTTGATGACCGCGATCTTGCTGGCGGCCGGAACTTCGGCGAGGATGATGTCGAATTCGGTCTTTTCTTCCGCGGGGGCGGCGGCGGCAGCGGCGGGAGCCGCAGCGGCGACGGCGACCGGAGCAGCGGCGGAGACGCCGAGACGGTCTTCGAGAGCTTTGACGAGCTTGGAGAGCTCGAGGACGGAGAGTTTTTCAACGTAGGAGATGAACTGTTCCATATCCTGCGTCACTTCCACGTTAGCCTGTTCAGTCATTGTATGACCTCCATATGAGTTGAATTAAGAGTTTTCTTCGAGTTTGTTTTTGTAAGCGTTGATAACGTTGACGATGCTGGAAACCTTGGCGTTCAGCACGCGGACGAGGCCGGTCGGGACGGCCACGAGGAGGCCGAGCAGCTGGGCGCGGAGCGCGTCCTTGCTCGGGAGGTCGGCGATCGCGATGACCTGCTGGGCGTCCAGCAGTTCGCCGTCGAAATAGCCGCCTTTGGCGGAGAGAACACCTTTGGTTTCGGAGGAGAAGGCTTTGATCGCCTTCGCAACGGGGCCGGCATCGCCTTTTCCGGAGATCATTGCGGTATCACCGGTGAGTTTGAATTCGGCGAGAGCGGTCAGGCCGTTGAGTTCCGCCATCTTGGTGATGAAACGGTTCTTCAGCACGTGGCACTCCGCGCCGAGCGGCGCCAGTTGTTTTTTGAACGAGTCGACGTCTTTGACCTTCAGTCCCTTGTAGGTCACAAAGAAGAGATAGTCGGAACCCGTAAGGAGGGCAGCGACGTCCTGTCCGAGCTGGATGCGTTCCTGTCTCATGCTGTCTCCTTCACCGATGCTTCGCGAATGTCAACCTTCACGCCGGGGGTCATGGTCGCACTGAGCGTGATCGACTGGATGTAGACACCCTTCGCGGAGGACGGTTTCGCTTTGATGAGAGCCTTGATGACCGCGATCGCGTTCTCGACGATGGCATCAGCCTCGAACGAGAGCTTTCCGATGGGAACCTGCACGCAGGCGCCGCGGTCGGCACGGAATTCCGCACGGCCGGCCTTCGCCTCGCGGACGGCGTCGCCGACCTTCTCGGTGACGGTGCCGGTCTTCGGGTTCGGCATGAGGCCGCGGGGGCCGAGCTGACGGCCCAGGGGGCGGATCTGGGACATGGAGGAGGGAGTCGCGATGAGGACGTCGAAATCGAGCCATCCGCCCTTGATCCGGGAGATGACATCTTCGAATCCGACCACGTTCGCGCCGGCGGCCTCAGCCTCCTGGCGGAACTTGTCGTCGTCCGCGATGACCACGACGCGCACTTCCTTGCCGGTACCGCGCGGAAGGGCGACAGCCCCACGGACGGTCTGGTCGGTCTGCTTCGGGTCGACGCCGAGCTTGAATGCGATTTCGACCGTCTGGTCGAACTTCACGCTCGGGAGCTCCTTGAGCAGCGCGGCCGCCTCGGCCAGCGAGTAGCGTTTGAGCTTGTCGAAACGCTCCAGCTGTGCTCTGTAAAGTTTGCTTCTTTTAGGCATCTACCACCTCGATACCCATACTGCGGGCAGTACCCTCGATGACGCGCATCGCGGCTTCCTCGCTTCGGGCGTTGATGTCTTTCTTTTTCATTTCCACGATCTGCTTGATCTGCGCGCGGGTGATCTTTCCGGCCGATTCGCGGCCGGGGTTGTGGGACCCG
>JAGCTY010000132.1 GCA_017963105.1 Lentisphaeria bacterium | reverse complement strand
TAAACGCTCAAACATTGCAAATACTTTCAACGCAATTGCCAATTCTTTCAACAAATTCTGGCGTTTGTCAGACTAAACGCTCGGTTTTCACGTTCGTTGTGCGTTTACTCTGACAAACGTGCATTTACCTTGACAAGTGACATGCCGGGGCAGGGGGCGCGAAAAGTCCGCTGACGCATTGGCCGACGCAGGCGGCATCGGTCCCGTCGGGGCGACGTATGTTCAGTGCGTAGAAGCCGAAGCCGGAGGAGTGCAATGGTTTTGAGGCGGAAATAAGGAAGAAGTGGGAAAAGAGGTCTTCAAAACGCTTGCAAAGCGGAGAAAACGTGCTATTGTATGGTAATCATTTTACATAACCTCGCAATTTCACGAAAAGGAGTCCTGTCATGCTCAAATCATCCTCCCGCAAACTCGGTCTCGCCCTCGTCTGCATCGCATTCTCCGCATTCTCCGCCGTGTCCGCCGCCGCCGAACCGTCAGACGTCCCGCTGTGGAAAGCCGGCACGGGCGGCGCGAATGCGGAAAAGACTTCGCTTCGCTGGTACGTGCCGGAGAAGCCGAACGGAACGGTCGTCGTGATCTGCCCCGGCGGCGGCTACGGGATGCTCGTGAAGGGCAATGAGGGGTACGACGTGGCGAAATGGCTGAACAAGTACGGCGTGACGGGCGTGGTGCTGTCCTACCGGATCGCGCCGAACCGGCATCCGCTGCCGCTTCAGGACGCGGCGCACGCCATGCGCACGGTGCGCGCCGAGGGCAAGTCGCGCGGCGTGGAGCCGAAGAAGGTCGGCGTGATGGGATTCTCGGCGGGCGGCCACCTCGCGAGCACCATCGCGACGCATTTCGACGACGGCGACGCGAAGTCCGAGGACCCGATCGAAAAGATGTCCTCGCGCCCCGATTTCCAGGTCCTGATCTACCCGGTCATCACGCTCACCGCGAAGACCGAGGGCGGAACGAAACGCAACCTGCTCGGCAACAACCCGTCTCAGGAGCTGATCGAACTGCTCTCCAACGAAAAACAGGTCACGGACAAGACCCCGCCGGCGTTCGTGTGCCATTCCGCGAAAGACCAGCTCGTCCCGGTCGACAACAGCCGCATGTACGTCGACGCGCTCAAGGCGCACAAGGTCCCGGTCGAATACCTCGAGTTCACCGAGGGCGGCCACGGGTTCACCGGTTCGAAGCTGCCGCTGTGGCAGATGTGGCAGGACGCCTGCGCGGCGTGGATGTTCAAGCAGGGCTATATCTCCGAAGACCCCGCCAAGGAGGCGAAGCCCGAAGCGAAGGATAAGAAAGACTGAACAGCCGGACAAGTTGCTGAGAATAAGTTATATAGGACCTGCAAGACCTATAGGTCTTATTTCGAAAGACCTTTTCCGAGGAGAACAGAAATGGCGATCATATCCCCGAACGGCGATCCGTCAGACAATAAACATTTGTGGTGGCGCTGCGTGTTCATCGCGGCGGGCATCCAGCCGATCCTGATCCTCCTGTCCCTCATATTCCGGACGACTGACTTTATGATCATCCTGACGATCCTCTATTTCCCGTGTATTGTGTTTGCGTTTCAGAATCCTGCTTCCCTCCCGATTCTTTTCATCCTGCTGCCAGTTTTCATCGCGCTTTACTCCTTCGTTCTCGGCTCGATCATTTATTTCGTGTGCTGGCTGAAAGAGAAAGATTATTGAGGGAAAAAACTCCGGGGAGAACAAGGAGAGTGAGTTCGATGTTGTTCAGCAATGATTCCAACCATGAAAGGTCATGGTGGTACTATGTCGGCTGGGCGACAGCCGTGCAGGTCCTGCTGATCATTTTGTGTTTCATTGTGCGGATTGCGGGGAATGTGATCGCCGGCACATTGGGTGGGGGCGGACTCCTGGCGGCAGTGATCCTGGTATTCCTCTATCTTCCGGGGGTCATCGTCATAGGCGGGAGCGAATCCATCCATATGTCCGCTTCGGCAGGATGGATCCTGTTTCTGTTTTCCGTCGCGTTCTATTCCGTCCTGTTCGGCTCGCTCTTTTATTGGTGGCATCGATATGTTCTGATGTTGAGGTCAGATGGGGAGGCCAGGCCGTATCAGCCCCTGTCCGAGCCCGAACCGGAAACACGGGACGAACAGGTCGAAACGAGTACGGCGATCCCGGAGGGCGAAGAACTGTCGGATGCGGCGGCGGAAGAGAGTGTCGAAGAACAGGATGAATTGGAGATCCCCGCCGAATCCGAGCCAGCCGCCGATCCGCCGAAAAATCGCGGATTGCTGTGGCTGCGCTGCGTCATCGGCGTGACTGCCGTGCAGCCGTGCCTGCTCCTGCTGTGCCTCGTTGCCCCGGATTCGCTCCTGGCGGCGGGGATCATGACGTATTTTTATCTTCCTGCGAGACTGCTTGTGGACGGTTTCGGCCTTCCTGCTCCCGACGTACTGCTCCTGTTTCTCCTGTCGGTCGTGGTTTTCTCCGTCTTTTTCGGTTCGGTCGTTTATTTCGGATATCCGCTCATCAAACGAATGCTCGGGCGGTCATCGGCGTTCAAACGTCGGGGAAGACCGGGCAAAAAGAGTTCGGCATTCCCGATTATCGAACCGGAAGGAAAGGTGAAATGGGGATGCTGCATCAGTGTCCTGATCGCCTCGCAGCCTCTGCTGTTTCTTTCCTTGTTTTATGGTGACAGCGGCCCGGGATCGCTGTACAAGCGATATGTGTATAAGCCGGCGGAGTGGCTGCTTCTGCTTCCTCTCCCCCGTTCCGATTATAATGATATGGGGCTTCTCCCCCCCTTATTGTTCCTGCTTCTTGTGGTAGGCACATTCTACTCCGTCCTGTTCGGTTCGCTCTTCTACTGGCTGTGCAGGGAATTGCACCGCCTTTTCAAGTTCCTGTCACGGAAAATCGTCGGGAAATAAGAAATGGTCATTTTGAGCACAGAAAGGTACCTCGACGATGACAGATCATGAATCAACAATCACCGAACGGGTCCGGAGAATCGCTGCGAACCACCAGGGCGTCGCCGAAGACGAGATCGCGGACGATACGCCGCTTTTCCGGAATCTCGCGTCGCTTGACATGGAGGAGCTGATCATGGCGTTCGAAGACGAATTCGGCTGCAGGATCCCGGACGGAGACGCCGCGAACCTTCACACCGTCGGAGACATGATCCGTTACTTTGAGGAAAAAGAAAAGCAGTCCGCGAAGGAATAATGGGATTTCCCCCGAAAGAGGCTGTCCTTTTTTTGCTTTTGCATTTGAAATCTTTGCGGCTGAAAGTATATTAAATCAAACTGGAGTCGCTTTCTCCGTCCCCTCATCCGACCCGGAAACAATAACACAGAGGTCCCCGCAACCTCAAGGGCACCTCAAAGGAATCCCGAACATGAACAGAAAGAACGTTGCTTTGTTCGCCGTCCTCGTCCTCGCCGCCGTCCTCGTCGTCGCCGGCTTCACCATGCTTGGAAAACGGAAGGAAACGCCTGTCCCGGCGGAACCGGCGGCTGTTGAAACGCCGGTCGCGGAGCCGGAGAAAACGGAGGAGCCGGAGCCTCAGGTCCAGGTTCAGACACGGCAGCGTCCGCAGCGGAGCCGCCCCCGGAACGACGATTTCGATTCCGGCATCTCGCAGATCTTCCCCATGCAGGGAGACCGGGGGATGCCGACGCGCGAGGAAGCCGTGAACTTCGCCCATGACGTGCTCGACCGTTACCGCAACGGCACGCCGGAGGAACAGGAGCGCATCCGGGCGGGCGCGGAACGAACCGCGAACTTCCTGAACGGCATCAGCGCCAACGCGGACCGTATCGTGGAAGGCATGAACGACGAACAGCGCCGGCGCCTCGTCGACAGGATCAGCAACAGCCAGGATCTGCTTACCGCGATCCAGCAGGATATGGCGGATTCGGTGTCCGAAGACGAGATCAGGACGTTCGGCGGCGTGTACATGTCCCTCCGCAACATGAACAACGCTCTGCTCAACGTCGCCCGCTGAACGCGTGAAGCGTCGGACAAAGACATTCGGCTTCAGGCGTTCTTGAGCATGAAGATCGCGGCCAGGAGCAGCATCGCGATCAGCAGAAAGATTCCTCCCACAACATATTTCTTCCACTTGTCGGGGTGTTTCCCGTCCTGTTTCCCGAATGCCTGGGGAGCATTGTCCGTGATGTCTTTGTTGTGGTTCAACCCGTTTCTCCTTGTGTGGGATGCGCCGCCCCGGCGTTTTCCGGTCCAGGGGATCCGGTTTCCCTGCCGGGCGGATCAAACGCAGTCGCATATATCATATATACGGCGTTTTTTGTATCAAATCTAACACCCCCGGCCTCTCTTTTTTTGATTTTTACGCTTTTTTTGAGGAAAAGGACGCTTTGCCGGGCGGATTGGCGCTGATGGGAGGATTATTCCCGCGCAGCCGCTTTCGTCAGGGACAGCGTGCCGCCGTTCAGGCTCAGCGTGTAGCTAGACCCGCCGATGGTCACGGTCTGCCCGACGGAAAGTTTCGTGCCCGACGATCCGCCGGACGCATCGTCCCGGAGCGTGAATGTCCTGATAAAACTGTCCGTACCGTTCGCGAGCGGATAGGTGCCGTCTTCGGCATTGGCGGCGTCGATGATGAACGAACCGCCTGTGAGGTTGAAGAGGTTCCTGATGAACGGCCGCTCGTTCGGCTTTCCGAGGCGGAACGTCAGCTCCTTGAACTTGTACGGATCATCCATGCTCAGCTGCCCGCCGGAGATCGTGATCCTGCCGTCGAGGTCGCCGCCCTGATCGTAGGTGAGGGTCAGTGTGCCTTCCTCGATGGACCACTGCCCGTCATAGTCGCTGACGGGCGCGTTAATCGACAGGATCCCTTTTCCCGTCTTGCGGATGAAGATGTCGTAGGCGCTGATATCCTCGACCGGGCTTGGCATATCCGTATGTTCATCGCCTGTTCTGACGCTGGATGCGATGGAGTCCTTCCCGTCGCCGTCGCCGATGATCATGACGCCGTCGATGCGGAATTCCGCGCCGGAGGATTTCACGGGCGTCCTGTCGTAAATGGCGAACGCGATGAAGCCGCCGTGACCGGATTTGTTGCCCTCGTTTATGATCGTGAGCCCGTCCGAGACCTCGTAAACAAGTCTGCTGCCCTCGACCTGGATCGCGCCGCCGCACCAGCCGTACAGGAAATGGTCTCCGGTGCTGTTGTTCTCGAAACAGGAATCGACGATCAGGACATCCTGGCAGTCGAAGAGGTTGATCGCACC
This sequence comes from Lentisphaeria bacterium, assembly GCA_017963105.1. Classification (GTDB taxonomy): domain Bacteria; phylum Verrucomicrobiota; class Lentisphaeria; order Victivallales; family UBA1829; genus UBA1732. The sequence continues at coordinate 2,827 of JAGCTY010000132.1, read as the reverse complement.
GCCGAAGCCGTTGACCTGGTTTCCCTGGAATAGCGTGCCCCGGATCGTCGCGCGGGTCCGTTCGAGGTTCAGTGCGCCGCCTCTGCTGAACGCGGCGTTCTGCCGGAAAGTCGCGCCGTCTATGGTCAGGTCGCAGTTGATCATGCGGAACGCGCCGCCCGCGCCGCCGGTCCCGCGGTCCACATTCCGTTCATACTTTCCCTTTTTGACCACGAACCGTCCGGTATTCGCATGCAGCGCCGCGCCGCCGCCTTCCATGTCTTCGGATGTGCTGATCACGCGGTTTATGACTTTGAGTTCGTTCAGCACGATGTCCACAGGATGGCCGTTCTTTTCGTTCACAGTCGAGAACCGCATGTTCGGGGTGACCTGCGTCGGGTCGGGCAGATAGACGGTGTCGCTGTCCGGCATGTTGAAGCGGATCTTCCAGGGGCCGCCGGGGATCTGCGAATGGGCGACCGCTTCGCGCAGACTGTTCGCGCCGTCGTTCTCGTCCGCGCTGTCCCACGGTGTCGTGACGACGAGCGGATCGGCGTTCTGAGTCCCGCGCCAGAGGAAAAAAAGCAGGACGGCCGCGCACAGGGCGAGCAGAAACAGAAGCGCGGGCAGAAGCCGTCCGGATTTGCGAAGGAAGCGTCTGCCCCGTGACAGGCGGCTTTCATGCAGGCGCGAACGTGCGTCCGCGACGGCGGAGATAAACTCGTCGGCGTTCCGGAATCGTCTGTTCGGCGACTCGCTGCACGCCTTCATGTAGAGCGGCAGGATGATCCCGATTTCCGGCAGCGGGATCTCCTTCGGAACGGACGGGAAAAGCATCGCGTCCATCCCGGACCAGGCGCAGTAGATGACCTTGCCGATGGCGTACAGGTCGCAGTCCCGCGGTTTGTATGCGTCCGGGTCGCTTGTCATTTCCGGCGGGACGAAGCCGTTGGTCCCGAACGGCGCGTCCGGGAGGCGGTTCACCGTGTCGGAAAGCAGACTGTAGTCGGTCAGCTTCGGTTCCCTGTCGAGAAAGACGATGTTGTCCGGCTTGATGTCGCAGTGCGCGAGTCCGGCCCGGTGAAGGTTTCTGACGGTCGCCAGCATTTTATCCGCCAGACGCAGGACCTCCTCCGGCTGGAGGCGTCCGTTCCGGGCGATGCGGTTCGCGAGCGTGTCCGGCTCGTAGTTCGGCCACTGAGCCAGATTGTCCGCCGGGGGCATGACGCACCAGATGCGTCCGCTGGGGAGCTTTCCGACTTTCAGGATGGGGACCAGTCCGGGGATATGCGAGGAGACAGCGCGGCATTTTTCGATTCCGGTGAGCTCGCCGTCGTTGTCCGCCCTCTGGATCACCTTCAGGACTTTTTTCTGCTCGACGTCCTCGTTCACGAGGTACAGGTCCCCGTGGCCGCCCCGGACGAGGGGCGAAATGATCGTCATCCCTTCCAGGAGATCGCCCTTTTGGAAATCGAACGGTCCGGTGAAGCTCATAACGGCATGTCGAGGTTGAAATCGGGGTTTTCGACGCGGATGTCGGAAACGATCTTCCTGAGCGTTTTCCGGCAGCGGGAACAGTAGACGTCGATGGTGGCGCGGTTGATCCCGAGACAGCGCGCGACTTCCTTTTGCGGGCGTTCCTGAAGCACGACCATCTCGAAGATCGCGTAGGTCTTCGGCTCGACGGTGTTCCGCAGCTCGTTCATCGCCGCGGTGAGAAGGCACTTGCGGTATTCCTCGTCGAACAGGCTTTGAAACGGGTTGCTTTCGTCGGGATCGTCCGCGTTCAGCGACGCCGGAAGGTCCTCCGTAAACGAAGAGGGAACGCCGTTGTCCGAGGCGGAAACGACCGGGAAACGGGCCGATTTTCTGAGCATTTCCACGGCTTTGTGCCGGACGAGCACGCCGAAATAGGTCCGGAATTTGCCTTTGGCCGGATCGTAGCGCAGAAGCGGTTCCCCCTTGAACAGATCGATCATGATCTCCTGCATGAGATCGGCGCAGTTGTCCTGCGGCATGCCGAGTTTCCGTCCGATGTCGAGGACCAGCGGCCAGTAGATGCGGTAGAACTCCTCCCAGGAGATCTCGTCGCAGTTCTGCATCCGCTGCAGCAATGTTTTTTTCGTCGTGTACATGGGGTCGCCCGGCTTATTTGAAGAATGCGTAAGCGGCGAAGATGAGGACGGCAATAATCGCCGCCGTACAGATAAACTCCCAGATATTTCTGGGGATCTTTGTTTTTCTCTTCATCATCGCAACAGAAAACAGGACGGCTCCATGTTCGGGAAACCGTCCCATATAAGGCAATAATCAGTACACGATCTCTTCCCAGGGGAGGCCGTACTCGTTGAGCTTCTGCATGAAGGGCGCGGGATCGAATTCTTCCATATTGAAGACGCCGGGGCCCTTCCATGTGCCGGTGGCGAGCATCATGGCGCCGATCATGGCGGGGACGCCTGTCGTGTAGGAGACGGCCTGCGCGCCGGTCTCGCGGAAGGATTCCTCGTGGTCGCAGACATTGTACACGAAGCGTTTGACGGGCTTGCCGTCCTTGGAGCCCTGGAGGAGGCAGCCGATGCAGGTCTTGCCCTTCGTGAGCGGACCGAGGGAGGCGGGGTCGGGCAGGAGCGCCTTCAGGAACTGGAGCGGGATAATCTCGTGCCCCTCGTACATGACCGGGTCGATGCGGGTCATGCCGACGTACTGAAGGACTTCGAGGTGCTTGATGTAGTTGTCGGAGAAGGTCATCCAGAAACGCGCCTCCTTGAGGCCGTAGGGCTTCAGGTAGGGGGCGAGGGATTCGAGCTCCTCGTGCCAGAGCAGGTAGATCTTCTTCGGGCCGATGCCG
>JAGCTY010000131.1 GCA_017963105.1 Lentisphaeria bacterium | reverse complement strand
GGCCGCCGGAGAGCTGGGACGGGAAGTGGTCGATGCGTTCGCCGAGGCCGACCTGCTTCAGCGCCTCGATGCCGCGGCGGCGGCATTCGGCGGAGGAGAGGTTCTGCGCCGTGTAGTTGAGCGGCATGATGACGTTGTCGAGCGCGCTCGTACGGGGCAGCAGGTTGAAACTCTGGAAGACGAACCCGATCTTCTTGTTGCGGATCTTCGCGCGTTTGTCGCCGGAGATGCGCCCGACTTCCTCGCCGTCGAAGAAATAATCGCCTTCGGTCTGGCGGTCCAGACAGCCGAGGATGTTCATGAGGGTGCTTTTCCCGGAACCGGACGCGCCCATGAGGGCAACGTATTCGCCTTTGCCGATCTCGAGCGAGATGCCCTTCAGGACGGGCACGGAGATTTCGCCGAGGAAATACGTCTTGCCGATGTTTTTCAGTTCGATGAGGGACATGTGCGGGACCTCGCGATCAGTTTCTCGGGGCTCCGGGACGTCCGCCCATTCCGCCTGCCGGAGGACCGCCTGCGCCGGGAGCGGAGACTGCGCCGCCCGCGGCTTCACGCTGGCTGGCGCGTTCGCGTGCGCCCGCGCTGCCGCGTCCGGGCATTCTGGGCATCTTGGGCAGGAACGGGTTGTTCTGCATCCCGGAATCGGCATCGGCGGGGCCGCGCATGGCGGCGGAGGTGTCGACGCCGGTGATGATGACGTCGCCTTCCTTCAGGTTGTCGGAGACGATTTCGGCGAGCGTGCCGTTGTTGAGGCCGACTTTGACCTTGACGGGGGAGAGGATGCCTTCGGACTTCTCGATCCAGAGGATGGCCTCGTCATGTTCGGCCTGCACGGGGTTCGCGAGGGCGGCGGGGTCGATGTTCTGCATGTTCGGGGTGTAGCGGAGCGCGGAGGACGGGACGGCGAGGACGCCGCGTTTCGCCTCGCGGATGAACTTGACGTTGGCGGTGAGGTAGGGCTTCAACATGCCGCTGTCGTTGTCGGTGTTGACCTCGACGATGTAGGTGACGACGTTGGAGGAGAGTGTGGCGTTGAGGCGGATGCGGAAGACTTTGCCGTGGAAGGTGACGCCGGGGAACGCGTCGCAGGAGAAGGTGACGTCCATGCCGGGGGTGATGCTGCCGATGTCGGCTTCGTTCACGGAGACCCAGACCTGCATCTTCGCGAAGTCCTTCGCGACGAGGAAGATGCTGGAGGCTGCCTGGTTGGACACGACGGTCTGTCCGATGCTGACGCGGCGGTCGATCACGACGCCGTCCATCGGGGCGGTGATGGTGCAGTAGTCGAGGTTGCGCTGTGCGCGGAGCAGGGAGGCCTCGGCGCTGGAGAGAGTGCCCTTCGCGCTGGAGAGGGAGGCCTTCGCTTCGGTGAGGGCGGCCTTCTTCACTGCGATCTCCGCCTGGGCGGTGTTGTAGTCGGACTGGTAGCTGTCGTAATCGCTTTTGGTCATGGTCTTGGACTGGTAGAGCGTCTGTGCGCGGTCCCAGTTCGCCTTGGCGAGGGCGAGACGCGTCTCGCTCTGCTTGAGGCTGGCCTCTGCGCTTTCGATGCCTGCTTCCGCCTGGAGGATGCCGGCTTTGGCGCGTTCGTGAGTGGCCTGGGCGTCCTGGAGGTCGGCCTTGTACGGCACGTCGTCGATCTGCGCCAGGACCATGCCGGTCTTCACGCGGGAGCTGAAGTCGACCGGATTGCCGTCGACGTCCTTGCCGAAGCTCATGATCTTGCCGTTGACCTGCGCGCCGACATTCACGAGCTCTTCGGGCTCGACGGTGCCGGTGGCGGAAATGGAGCGGATGACGTCCGTGCGGAGAATCTCTTCGGTCTTGAAGACGACCTTGACGCCGGCCTTGCTGCGGGAGTAGCTGCGCAGGACGACCCAGCCGATGGCGATCACGCCGAGTATGATGATGAGGACGAGGAGGTTTTTCAGGAAATGTTTCATGTGAAAACGGCCTTTATGTTATATTTTGATTATGATTCGGTTTGAGGTGAAAAGTCGGTCAGATTCCGGTCTGCTGTTCCGCGGGGACCGCGGCGGGCTGACTGGTGTTCGAAGAGGTGTCTTCCTTGCCTTCCATGTCGTTCATGACGCTCTCGCCCCCGGAGGAAGCGGAGGAAGAGGAAGCGGAGGCGGACTGTTCTTCATCCTGCTGGTCGCGGTCGCTGAACGCGTAGACGGCGGCTTCGAGCTGGGCCTTTGCGTTGGAGGCGTTGATGACGGCGGAAAGGAGCTCGTGCTGGGCGTTGATGACGGAGCGTTCGGCTTCGTTGAGGCGGGTCACGAGGGCGGTCCCGGCCTTGTACTCGTTTTCGACGAGGTCGCGCGTGTCCTTCGTAAGCTTATAAATTTCGCGCGCGATGTCCGCCTTTTCGATGTTGGTCAGGTAGTTGTCGTAGGCGGTGCGGACGTCGGTGACGACGGTGAGCCAGGTCTGGGCGAGAGCGTAGTCGGATTCGGCGAGGCTGGCGTATGACTGGAGCGCGGAGAAGTAGTCGGAGAATCCGTTGAAGATGTTCCAGTTCGCGCTGACGCCGTAGTTGAAGCTCCAGGATCCGGACGTGCTCGTGGTGGTGCGGGCCAGACGTGTCTGGTTGCGGCTCCAGCTGTAGCCGAGGCTGTAATTCGCGTTGATCTTCGGACCGAACGCGGTGAGGGAGTTCCAGAAGTTGTACTTGGCGGTTTCGAGCCGGTCGCGGTACTGCTGGAGGTCGGGACGGTTCGCGAGCGCGGAGTCGAGGTACACGGTGACGTCCGCGAGGACCTCGTTTTCCGGCATCGTGACCTCGTCGAACTCGACGGTGTCGGGGATGGTGCCGTCGGTGATGCCGAGGGTTCCGGCGAGGACGTACTTGGTGGCGCGGATGTTGTATTCGGCGCGAATGAGCTCAAGCTCGCCGTTTTTGAGCGAGATCTGGAAGTTGAGGACGTCGGAGAGCAGCGCGGACCCGGCATCGTACTTGTCCTGCGATTCCTTCAGCATCTTTCTTGCGTAGTCGATCTGCGCCTCGGCGATGGCCTTCTGCGAGATCGCCTGCTGAACGTCGTTGTAGGAGTACGCGACGGTGCGGAGCAGGAGGCGTTTTGCGTCCTCCTGCGCGTCCTTCGCCTGGTTGAGGTTGTACTTCTGCGCAAGGATGTTCATTTCGCGGCCGAGGCAGTCGAAGATGAGCCACGAACCGCTGAGGGACGGCCCGACGCTCGTGTTGTAGGACCACGGCTTCTCGCCGGAGCTGGACGATGTCACCTTGGAGAAGCTCTGGCTGACGGACATGCCGGCGTTCAGGGTCGGCGCGTAGGTCGAGAAGCTCTGGTAGTATCTGGCGCGCGCGGAATCGATCGTGAACTTGACGCGGAGGAAATCGGGGTTGTTATTCAACGCGATCTCCCGCGCTTTCTCGAGCGTAAGGACCTTCATGTCCTCGGGGAAAAGCACCTTTTCTTCGTCGGGGACGTCGGTGTAGGTGGAGTGCTTGACGGCCATGGGGGGCTTGGTGTAGCTCTGGCAGCCGCCGAAAATGAGCGCGATCGGAACGGCGAGGAGGAGAAGTTTCTTATTCATGGTTGTTTTGGATACTCCGGAGGAAAAGTTGAACAACTGGAACGGGATCGATGAGTTCGTCCCGGAAATCACTGAGCATGCAGATGTTGTGGATGGCGCCGTTGAAGAGGATCACGGCGGCGGAGAGGTCGACGCTGCGGAATTCGCCGGACGTGACGCCATCGAGGATGACGCCTTCGATGATGCTCTGGCGGCGCATGTCGCCGACGATGACCGGATGGTTGGAGTCCTTGGGCGGGGGCACGTTCTCCATGATGGCGCGATGGTACTTGCGTTCCTGGCGGAACGTGCGGATGATGAAGAGCGCCATTTCGGCGAGGCGGTCGGAGGCAGGTTTGCCGTTTTCCGCGATCTCTTCGAGCCTGTCGCAAAGCGCTGAGATGGACGTGCGTGCGATGGCGTACAGGATGTCGTTCTTGTCCTTGAAATAATTATAAAGGACGCCGCGCGAAACATTGAGGCGCTTTGCGATATTCTCGGTCGTGAACGCTTCCCAGCCGCCCTCGCAGAGCAGGGCGATCCCGGCGGAACAGACGTCCCGTCGAATGGATTCGGTCATCATTTCGCGCATTTTCTGCGTGTATCTGGGCATAGCAAAAAGTGAATGGAAAAGAAAGATGCTGTATTTCCGGTGAATTTGACATGGTGATTTTATTGTGACACCGTGTCACGAATGAAATAAAAAATACACCGGATTCGCCTGAAATCAAGAAGAAAAACGGAATCCTGACTTGAAATTGTCAAATAATGCATTACATTTAGTAAAAATTTCATGCGACAAATCAACAAGGAGAACGAAGCCATGAGCGACAAACCTCTGCCGGACCTGACTCAACCGAAAAGCAAATGGAGCGTCGGCACGCTGACGTACACCGCGGCAGGACTTGCCGTGCTGTTCGCCCTGCTGCTCTGGGGCGATTTCGCGTGGTCCATGAAGGACCGCGTGGTCTTTCCGATGACCGTGAAGCTGGCGAAGGAACGGTTCGAACTGAATGACACGCTGTACTCCATCCTGATCATTTCGTTCCCGAATTTCACGAACATCTTCCTGATGCCGATCGTGAGCTATCTTTCCGACCGGCACCGCGGACGCCTGGGCCGCCGCATCCCGTTCCTGCTGTTTACGACGCCGTTCATCGTGGCCGGCCTGATCGGCATCGGCCTGAATGCGGAGATCGGAAAGGTGATCCAGTCCGTCACGTCGCTCGATCCCCGAATCGCCGCGCTGATCGGCTTCTGCGTTTTCTGGGTGCTGTTCGACTTCGGCAACACGCTTGCGTCGGCGATCTTCAACGCCCTGGTGAACGACGTGGTGCCGCAGCGCATCATCGGGCGGTTCTTCAGTCTCTTCCGCATCATCAGCCTGCTGGCGGGCATCCTGTACAACTACTACCTTTTCGAACACGCGCTTGACTGGTTCAAGTGGATCTTCCTCGTGCTTGGCGTGCTGTACGCCGCGGGTCTGTACTCGATGTGCTTCTTCGTGAAGGAAGGCAAATATCCCCCGCCCGAGGAGATTCCCGCTGACAAGAGCAAGTTCCAGCGCGTCTTCGGCGCGCTCATCGATTATTTCCGGCAGTGCTTCTCCGTGCCGTACTACCGGTGGATCATCGTCGCGCTCCTGCTGGCGAACATCAGCTTCCATCCCATCAACGACTTCTCCATCCAGTACGCCAAGGCGATCGACGTGCCGGACAGCACCTACGGGCAGCTGCTCGCCATCACATACTGTTTCTCCATCGTGCTGAGCTATCCGCTGGGCGCCCTGGCGGACCGGTTCCATCCGATCCGGACCAGTTTCGTTTCCCTCGCGGCGTACGCGGCGCTGATGCTCGTCGGCTGGCTGGTGGTCGGCAATCCGTGGCAGAAGGAGATCACCTACCACATTCCGGGGCTCATGTCCGGCTCGAAGTCGCTCGTCCTGTCCTCGTTCGCGATCGTGTTCATCATTCACGGCGTGGTGTCCGGGTGCTTCTTCACGCTGTCCAGCTCGCTGCCGCTGCGTCTCTTCCCCGGCTCGATCTTCGCGCAGTTCGCCTCGGCGAACGCCATGATCCTGGCGCTCGGCACCACGATCATCGTTCCGGCGTTCGGGTACTTCCTGGACGTGCAGGACAGCAACTACCATCTACTGTTCCTGCTCGGCGCGGCATTGTCGCTGATCTCGGCGGTCGCGTTCGTGAAGATCCATTTCTACTACAAGCGGTTCGGCGGCGACGAGAATTACATCGCGCCCGACGTGATGACGCGCGAGAACATCCTGAAGGCAGGCGACAAATTCAGGACGTTCATCGTCCACGGTACGGTGGCGGGCATCATCGCCGGATGCCTGCTCGGTTACTGGTTCGAAAGCCCGACGCTCCGGGAGGAGTACAGCTGGGGCGGATTCTACGGGAACTTCTTCGAAGTGATCCAGCGTTCGTCCTATGAGGTCGAGGAGAAATTCGAGATCATAGATTTGTCCGAAGCGCAACCCGCGGCAGAGATCGACGCTTCCGATCCGGAAACGGTCCTTGCCGATGCGCCCGAAACCGGCGACGCGGTCACAGGAGAAGTGATCATGTCCGAAGTCAAAAAGAAAAAGGTAGCCGCCCCGGTGCGACCGTGGCTGCTTTCGGTCGTGACGTTCGGCCTGATCGGGCTCTTCCTCGGCGCGTTGTTCCCGAACAAACGCCGACCGGTGAACCGCGCTCCAGACGAGGCAGAAACTGCCTGATCCGTCCGCGCTGAAAACAAGTTCAAAAACAATCGCTCCGGTCTCGGTGAAAGTCATCGTGCCGGAGCGTTTTCTTTTCTCCGAACAGGAAATGCTGTCAGATTATGCGTTATTTTCCTTGAAAACGACTGGAAAAAAAGCGCTTCGCGTGCTACATTATTAGAATAAAGATTTTTAACCACTCTGAACGCGGAGATTTTTTCTTGAAAAAAAACACGGAAGAACAGCAGGTGCGGCCGTATCTGGTGCGTCTGGTCAGCCTCGGCTGCCCGAAAAACACGGTGGACACGGGTGTGGCCGCCGGGGCCTTGCTCGTGGACGGATTCGGCCTGACCGCCGATGACGACGAGGCGGACGTGATGTGGATCAACACTTGCGCCTTCCTGCTCTCCGCCCGCAAGGAGGCGATGGAGGAGATCCGCCGCGCCTGCATGTGGAAGAAACGCCGCGCGGGCCGTCTGGTCGTGGTTGCGGGCTGTCTTCCCCAATGGGACAAGGACGGCGCGGTCCGTGCGAAGTATCCGCAGGTCGACGCCTGGGAGGGCATCGATTCGCCAGCGAAGATCGGCGCGGTGCTGAAACGCCTGATCGCCGACAAGCCTCTTCCCGAACGGAATAATGGTAAGCCGTGCTCCTGGATCTACGACGAAACGACGCCGCGCCTGCCTGTCGAATCCGCGCATTTCGCGTATCTGAAGATCGCCGACGGCTGCTGCAACTGCTGTACCTACTGCCTGATCCCGTCCATCCGCGGTGCGCTCCGCAGCCGCACCATACAATCGGTCGTGGCCGAGGCAAAATCTCTTGCGGAGCAGGGGTACCGCGAACTGATCCTGATCGCGCAGGACACGGGGGCGTTCGGACGCGACCGCACGGGCGGCAAATCCGAACTGCCGGACCTGCTTGCCGCGCTGGACAAGCTCCCTGGCGAATTCCGCATCCGCCTGATGTACGTGCATCCGGCGTCCATCGACGACGCCATGATTAAGGCTTTCAAGAAATGCCGCCGTCTGATCCCGCACATCGAAATGCCGGTCCAGCACGTTTCCGACGCCGTGATGGCCGCGATGAACCGCCACATCACGGCGGAACGCCAGTCCGAGGTGATCCGCAAGCTCCGCGAGGCGGGATTCACCATCCGCACAACGCTGATGACCGGATTCCCCGGCGAGACCGAGGCGGATTTTCAGCAGCTTCTCGACGCGGTGAAAGCCCGCGTCTTCTCCCGCATCGGCGTGTTCGCGTTCTCGCCCGAGGACGGCACTCCGGCGGCTTCCATGAAGGGGCGCGTCCCCGCGAAGACCGCCGCCGCCCGCGCCGCCATGATTGCCGCCGAACAGGAAAAGATTTCGCGGGAAACGAACCGGGCGCTGGTCGGACAGACGCTCGAGGTCATCCTGGACGAGGACGCGGGACGCGGCCGCTGGCGCGGACGAATGCTCATGGACGCCCCGGACATCGACCAGACGGTCCATGTATCCCAATGCCCCTCCGGCCTCACGGCGGGGATGACCGTACCCATGACCATCACGCGGGCGGCCTCATACGATTTGTACGGAACCTATGAAGGGCGGAAGCCCGGAGGAAAGGCAAAATGAAACATCTCCCGAACGCGCTCACGATCAGCCGTATCGTCCTGATCTTCTGTTTCGTGGTGCTGGCGAATTTCGACAATGTGAATCCAACCTGCATCAAGGTCGGCGAACATGCTGCATACGTGTGCCATGTGATCGCCCTGATCGTGGCATTCCTGGCGGGGATCACCGACCTGCTGGACGGCTATCTGGCGCGCAAATACCATGTGGAAAGCGATTTCGGCCGCCTGATGGACCCGCTGGCTGACAAGATTTTTATCCTCGCGACGTTCGTGATGATGCTGGACTACGGCATGATCCCCGGCTGGGTGCTGATCGTGATCCTGACCCGCGAATTCATGGTGACCGGGCTTCGGACCCTGGCATCGTCCAAGGGCGTGATCATTTCCGCCGACCGCTGGGGCAAGATGAAGACCGCCACGCAGATGTTCACTCTGGCGTTCGGCGGCGCCGCCTGGATCCATCTTTTCGGGCTTGACCTCGGCGTATCCCCCGTGACGGTCATCTGGAAATGCCTCCAGGGCGCGGTCGTCCTCATCACGGTCGGTTCCGGGTTGCAGTACTTCATCCGCTACCGTTCGCTTTTCAGCGACAGCATCTGATTTCTTGAACTTGTTTCCTTCAGGAGTTTTGACCGCATGTCCCAGACGATGACTTACAGGACGGACGAGAACGAATGGAAGAACATCTTCCGCGCGTATCTGGTCGGCCCGTGCATCCATCCGGCGGACCCGGCGTCCACGGCGGACGACCTGAAGGAGCTCGCCGAGCTGGTCCGCACGCTGGAGGTCCCGGTCGCCGGGCAGATCGTCGCGGGGCTGAAGGCGCCGAACCCGAAATACTATGTCGGGAGCGGCAAGGCGGAGGAGATCCGCGATGCGGCGAAGGAAGCGGAGGCGAACGTTGTGATCTTCGACGTGGCGCTCAGCCCGCCCCAGCAGAGGAACCTGGAACAGCTCTTCGGCATGAAGGTGATCGACCGCCAGGAGGTCATTCTGGACATTTTTGCTTCGCGCGCGCGTACTCGCGAGGCCGTGCTTCAAGTCGAACTCGCTCGCTGCCAGTATTTCCTGCCGCGCCTGACCGGAGCATGGACGCACCTGTCGCGCCAGCGCGGCGGCCTGACCGGGGCGCGCGGCGGCGGCGAAAAACAGATCGAAATCGACCGGCGCGAACTCCGGCAGAGGATTTCGGATCTGAAGGCGGAACTCGCGGAGATACGCAAGCACCGCGGCACCCAGCGGAAAAGCCGTGTGCGCGCGAATCTGCCGAACGCGGCGATCGCGGGCTATACCAACGCCGGAAAATCCACGCTTCTGAATCTGCTGACCGGGGCGGACGCGTATGCCGCCGACCAGCTTTTCGCCACGCTCGACCCCACGACGCGCGCGCTGACGCTGCCGGACAAGTCGCGCCTGATCCTGACCGACACCGTCGGGTTCGTGCGGCGGCTGCCGCACTCGCTGATCGAGGCGTTCCGCTCCACGCTGGAGGAGGCCGTGCTCGCCGACTTCATCGTGCTGGTGCTGGACGCGTCCAATCCGAACGTCTTCAACCACGTGGAGACCACGCTGTCCGTGCTGGGCGAACTCGGCGCGGAACGCAAGTCCATCCTCGTGGTCTGCAACAAATGCGACCTCATCACCGATCCGCTGACCCGGATCAAACTCAAAAACACGTTTCCCGATGCGGTGTTCATTTCCTGCCGGACCCGCGAGGGCATCGACACTCTGCTGGAGGCGCTGTCCGCGAAATGCGGCGGCCCTTCGGAGATCTGCCGGGCGGAAATCCCGCCGGAGCGCGCCGACCTCGTGGCGCTCCTGCATGAAAAGGCACGGATACTGGAGAGCGCCTACCGCGACGACGGCGTGTTCGTCGCGATGGTGTCCGTGTCCGGCCGCGAGTCGGACCGGTTCTCGCCGTACCTGACCCCGGACGAAACACGGCCGAATCAAAACAAACAATTATGACAATGACATAAAAACAGGAGAAACACTATGAATATCAAGCGTTCCCGAATCATAACCGCGCTCGGCCTGGCCTTGATGGCCGGGACGATGGTCGCGCCGCAGGAGGCCGTTTCCCAGTCGATGGAGGTGTCCTCCACAAGCGCGAACTGGGATATCTTCCGTGCCGGCGGCGACAACATCGAAAAAGGCGACAAGCTGTTCGAGGCCGGAAAATACGAGGAGGCGCTCGACGCCTACAACAAGGCCCTGGCGGCGTTCCAGAAACTCCGCACGAGCGACCCGAACTGGAACCGCTCCGTCGTGAACTACCGCATCACCACGTCCCAAAGCAAGGTCAGCTCGGCCGAACGCAAGGTCAACGAGGCGAAAGCCGCCGCTGCCGGCAAGACGCCGACTTCGACCACCGGGGCCAAGCCCTCCAACGAGGCGATCAACCAGCAGGCGATCGCCGAAATCGTGTCACTGCGCAGCCAGGTCGACGCCCTCAAGAAGCAGGTCGCGTCCAACCAGACTGCCGCGGAACGCGCCAAACAGTCCGCGGAACAGGCCGCCGCGCTCACGAAGGAAAAGACCGAGCTCCAAAAACAGATCAAGTCCCTGACCGCCGAACGCGACGCGCTGAAGGCCGCCGGCGATCCCGAAAAGGCCGCGGCGCAGCTGAAGGCCGCGGAGGAACTGAAGACGAAGCTCGCGCAGGCGGAAGAGAAGCTCGCCGCCGCCGAAAAGGCTTCCGAAGACGCGAAGACGAAACTCGCCGCCGCGGAAAAGAAAGCGGCGGATTCCCAGACGAAGCTCGCCGCCGCGGAAAAGAAAGCGGCGGAATCCCAGACGAAACTCGCCGCCGCCGAAAAAGAGGCCGACGATGCCAAGGCGAAACTTGACGCCGCCGCCGATGCGGCCGGAGCCGCCGACGCCGGCGCAAAAGCGCTTGCCGAGGCAAACGAGAAACTGAAGACCCTGACCGACGCGAACGCGAAACTCGCAGCTGAACTGAACACGCAGAAAGCCGCTTCGGACAAGGCGGCTGCCGACCTCGCCGCCGCGCAGAAGACCGCCGCCGACCGCAAGGCAGCGCTTGATACGCTTCAGGCGTCGTACAACGAGACGAAAAAAACGGAATCCGAACTGAGACAGAAGGTCGAAGCGTCCGCCAGGACCGCCGCCGAACTCGCCGGGATGAAGAGTACGGCGAACCAGCTGGAATCCAGGCTCGCCGAGGAACAGAAGAAAACCGCTTCGATCGAGGCGGAACGGAAGAGACTCGAGGCCGATCTCGCGCAGGCCCGTTCCGGTCAGCCGGATGCCGTCAAAAAGCTCGAAACCGATCTGGACGAGCTCAGGAAGCAGAAGACCGCCGACGACGCGAAGGCCGCCGATCTCGCAAAGAAAAATGCCGCGCTTACGGAAGATGTCACGAAGCTGACCACGAAAAATGGCGCGCTCACCAACGAAAACAAGGCGCTGAAGGATGCGCTCGTCGAGGCCAGGAAGACCACCGGACCCGCCGCCGGACCCGCCGCCGATTCGAAAGCCCTTGACGATGCGAACGCGAAGGTCAGGAACCTGACGGACGAGAATGCAAAGCTGAAAGCGGAGCTGGACGCGGCGAAGAAAGGCAGCCTGCCGATGGCCGTTCCGGTCCGTTCCGAGGAAGACACGAAAGCCCTGAACGAGGCCGATGCGAAAGTGAGAGCGCTGTCGGAAGAAAACGCGAAACTGAAAATTGATTTGAACGCGGCGAAGAATACTCTTTCCGCAAGCTCCGACGCGAAAGAGCTGGACGCGGCGAACACGAAGGTGAAAACGCTGACCGACGCGAACGCGAAACTCGCCGCCGAACTGAATTCGCAGAAGGCCGCCGCACAGAAGGCGTCCGAGGATGCCGCGAAAACCGCCGGGACCCTGACCGAAACGAACGCGAAGATGAAAGTCCTGATGGACGCGAACGCGAAACTGGCCGCCGAGCTGGATTCGCAGAAGGCCGCCGCCGAACGGACTGCCGCCGAACTCGACGCCGCGAAACAGGCCGCCGCCGAAGCCGCAAACCGTCCCGTCCCCTCCGACGCCGCCGCCAGAATCTCCGCCCTGACCATGGAAAAGGCGAGACTCCAGGACGAACTGGTCGCCGCGAAGGCCGAGCTCGACGCCGCAAAGGCAAAATCCGATAAGGCTAATACCGCGGCTGTTTCCGCAACATCCCTGGCCGCCGCCGAAAAACGCGCGGATGCGCTCGAATCCGACGTCGCGAAGCTCAATGCCGAGATCAAGGACCTGACCGAGCAAAACAGGAAACTCGAGGCCGGCGAAGCGGTACGGAAATCCCTCGAGGCGGAGAACAGGACACTGACCGATTCGAAGGCCGCCGCCGAGAAGCGGATCGCCGACCTCCAGGCGCAGATCGCAAAATTCTCCGCCCCCGTTTCGTCTGACACGCCCGAGCTCGCGAAGCAGAAGGAACTGAACGCCTCCCTCGCGGCCGCCAACGAAAAGCTGACCGCCGAAAAAACGGCCGCCGCCGAGGCGCTTGACAAGGCGAACAAGGACCTCGTATCGGCACAGGCCGAACTTGAAAACCTCAAGATCGAAAAGGCGTCCGACGCCGAGGTCCGCAAGCTGAAAGAATCGCTGGAGGACAAGGATGCGCTCCTGAAGAAGCGGACGGCCGAAAACGAAACGCTCGAAAAGGAATCCGCCGCGTACAAGGAACGCTCCGAGGCGCTTCAGACCACGCTTTCCAATGTGCTGGCATCCCAGACCGAGCTGAACGCCAAACTCCAGCGACTGGAGCGGGAAGTCGAACTCCGCCGCAGAGACCCGAAGTCCGCCGATTCCGCCGAAATCCAGCGGAAAAACGAATCCATCGCCGAGCTTCTGAAGGAACGCGCCGCGTTCGACGAGGAAGTCGCCTCCCTGAAAGCCGAACTCGAAGACGAACGCGCGCTGTCGTCCCGCTACAAAAAGACCATGAACGCCGCGCGGAACGTGGCCGAAGCCGCGCTCGTCGAGTCCCGCACGCTCCGGGCCGAACTCGACACCTACCGCCGCAACGATCCCAACGCGAAACCCGCGGTTGCGAGGACGGAGGACTCCATCCCCGAAGAGCTGAAACCGATGTTCGAGGACATCATGTCCGGCAAGGAGATCAAACCCGCGGTCGAGATCGACAAGCTCAAATTCGAGGAAGCCATGAAGGAGGCGCAGAAGGCCGAAAACGCGAAGGATTTCACGAACGCGCTGTGGCATTATCTGATCGCGGCCGATGCCGACCCCACGGATTTCTCGGCCCAGCTTTCCCTCGCGCGCGTTCACTACGCCCTGAAACACGCCGATACCGCCATGAAGGCGTATGAAAAGGCGCTCCAGCTGGGCGCGAAACGCGACGCCGCGCTGGAAAAGATGCTGGAAACACTCCAGAATGATTCAAACCGGAAATAACCGCAGTTGACAGGAGGCAGACATGATCGTATCTTTTGGCGTAATCGCCGCGGTGGTCATCGTTCTCGTGCTCGTGTTCGCGGGGATCATCCGTCACTGATCTATCGATAACCAACTCAATAACCTGGAAAGGAATATACCATGTCCATGTTCGGAAACATTTTCGGAATGATGAAGGATTTCGGGGAAATCAAACAGAAAGTCAAAACCCTGAAAGAGGAAATCTCCAAGATGGAATTCGAGGGAAAGAGCGAGGACGGGTCCGTGATCGCCGTCGTGAGCGGCGATTGTTTCGTTCGCTCCATCTCGTGCATGAACTCCAATACGACCCAGCAGGCGATTCTTGAGGCGGTCAACCGCGGCCTTGCGCAGGCGAAACAGGCGATCGGGCAGAAGATCTCCGAGGTGACCGGGGGTCTGCCTGAAGATCTGATCTGAGCATTCGACGGAGGAGATTCCGCCGATGTTTGCACAGCCGTGGCCGGAACCCCTGGCCGAACTGATCGAGATGCTGAAGAACCTGCCGGGCGTGGGAAAGCGGTCTGCCGAACGCATGGCGCTGGCGCTGTACCTGTGGGATCCGGCGAAACTTGAGGCGCTGGCCGGGAACCTGGCTTCGCTTCACACGCGTATCCACGCCTGCCCGGAGTGCGGCAATCTGTCCGATGCGCCTGAAAACGGCCCGTGCGGCATCTGCTCTTCCCCGGTGCGGGACAAATCCGTCATCTGCGTGGTGGAAGACGTCGCGCAGATCCATTCGCTGGAATCCGCCGGGGTCTTCAAGGGCGTTTACCATGTGCTCGGCGGACGCATCGCCCCGCTGGAGGGGAAGTTCCCCGAATCGCTGTCCATCCCGCGCCTCGAAACACGCATCGCCGCAGGCGGCATCCGCGAAATGATCCTGGCGCTGAGCCAGGACATCGAGGGGCAGGCGACCGCCGTCTACCTCGCCAACCGGTTCCGGGGACGAGGTTTCGCCATCACGCGTCCGGCGCGCGGCCTGCCTGCGGGATCCGACCTGACCTACGCCGATGCCGCCACGATCGCGCTGGCGCTCGACGCCAGGACGAGCCTGAACCAGACGAACGAACAGGAGGATTCCCCGCAATGAGCAAAAAGATGAAGGAAACAACGTCCGTCCGCGTGGCGCTGGTGCAGGATTTCGCGCCCGCATCCTTCGAAGAATCACGTGAACGCTTCGCCGCGAAGGTCGCGGAAGCCGCGGGGCAGGGGGCGAAGATCCTCTGCACGCAGGAACTCTTCCAGACGGAATATTTCTGCTGGAAACAGGACCCGGACTTTTTTGAGCTTGCCGAGCCGATTCCGGGTCCGGGGACTGATTTCTACGCAGCCCTCGCAAAACAGTACGGCGTGGTGATCGTCGGGTCGTTCTTCGAAAAGCGCGCGCCCGGGCTCTGTCACAACACTGCGGTCATCTTCGACGCCGACGGGAGCATCGCCGGAGTTTACCGCAAGATGCATATCCCGCAGGACCCCGGATTCGAGGAAAAATTCTATTTCACGCCCGGCGACGGCCCGTTCCGCGCCTGGGATACGGCGTTCGGACGCATCGGCGTGGTGGTCTGCTGGGACCAGTGGTACCCGGAAGCCGCCCGCCTGACCGCGCTTGACGGCGCGTCGATCATCTTCGCGCCGACCGCGATCGGCACGATCGAATCCGAGCCGGACGACCTGATGCTGAAACAGCGCCATGCCTGGCTCACGGTCCAGCACGGGCACGCCGTGGCGAACGGGTGTTTCTTCGCCGCCGTGAACCGCGTCGGCACGGAGCACGGCACACGGTTCTGGGGCTCGTCGTTCGTGTCGGATTTCTATGGCGCCGACCTGGCGATTGCCTCCCGCGACAAAGCCGAAATCGTGTATGCCGACTGCGACTTGAAGGCGATGGAGGAACACCGCCGCATGTGGCCGTTCTTCCGCGACCGCCGCATCGACGCCTACGGCCCGATCCTGAAGCGTTTCGGAGACTGATCCATGCTGAAGGAGCCAAGCCCCGCCGATCTCGGCTTCACGATGCCCGCAGAATGGGAAGAACAGCGTGCGATCCTGTTGTCCTGGCCGCTGAATCCCGCGACGTGGGAGGACCGCAGAAACGATATCGAGGCGACCTACGCCGGATTCGCGGCGGCGGTCTCGCGTTTCGAGGATGTGAAGATCAACTGCGTGTGCGCCGAACAGTCCCGTATCCTCAAACTGCTGTCCGACGCCGGAGCCGACGCTGCACGAATCGAACTGCTGGACGTGCCGACCAACGACGCCTGGTGCCGCGACCACGGCCCGGTGTGCCTCGTGAACCGCGAAAACGGCTTGCGTCTTCTGAACCATTTCCGGTACAATTCCTGGGGCGGGAAGTTCCCGCCGTGGAACCTCGACGCCGCCGTGCCGGAACACGCCGCCGCGTTGCTCGGCTATGCACGGAACCCCGTCCCGATGGTCTGCGAGGGCGGCGCGCTGGAATCGAACGGCGCAGGTCTGCTGATGACGACCGAATCCGTGATGCTGAACCCGAACCGGAACCCGTCCATGACGCGGGCGGAGATCGGCGACATGCTGATGAAATCGCTCGGCATGGACGAAATATTATGGTTAAAAGGCGGACTCTTCTGCGATGATACGGACGGCCATATCGATACGCTTGCGCGGTTCGTTCGCCCTGATGCCGTGCTCACCTGCGTTGCACCCGAAGACTCGCCGAACGCCCCGACGCTGAACGAGAATCTGCGCCGTTTGCGCGAATACCGCACGCGCCTCGGAAAGCCGCTCGACGTGATCCCGCTTCCGCTGCCCGATCCGGTTGCTCCGCCCGACGGCTGGCGCGAGGAGACGCTTCCTGCGTCCTACGCGAATTACCTGCTCGTGAACGGCGGCGTGCTGGTGCCGTCCTATCGCCAGCCGCGCAACGACGCCCTCGCCGCCTCGATCATCGGCGAATGCTTCCCCGGACGCGAGGTCGTTTCCATTGACTGTGCGGATATCATCCTGGAGGGCGGCGCACTGCACTGCCTTTCCCAGAATCTTTTCTGAACAGAGTCCTCCTCAAATTACACGACAAAGGAACGCCTCCGCCGCGATGATGCGAACGGAGGCTTTTGTGTTTTCTTTTTTTGTGCCCGAGCGCAGCCGGGCACTGCCGCAGTGGAGGCGTTGCCTCCTGCCCGAGCGCAGCCGGGCACTGCCGCAGTGGAGGCTCAGCCTTCCGGCGCGGTGAGGATGGCGGCGTGGTAGACGGAGCCGATGCCGCCGCGGTTGCCAGCGGGCTGGTGCCGGATTACGATGTGGTCCTTGCCCTTCGTAATGTCTTCCGGGATCTCGTATTCGACCTCGAAGAACTGGTTCGGATGCGCTGCGGAGAGCCTCTGCACGGCGATCTGCTGACCGTCGGCGAGGATCGCGGTTTCGGTCCAGTTGTCGCCGCCCCAGTAGGTGCATGCGAGGACGTTCTTCCTGTCCGGGCTGACTTTCATGCGGAACTCGATCCAGCCGCCCTGATGCGCACCGCGGTAGCCGCGTTCGTTGAAACGTCCGGAGTGCGTGTTCTCCGCCTTCAGCGCATGGTCGGTCTCCGGCTGCTGTTCGCCGAAATTCATTTCGTCGACAGTGCGGGCGGCGCGTTCGCGCTGGCGTGCTTCCTCGGCTGCGATCTTCGCCTTTTCGGCCGCCCACTGGGCGTCGTTCATGTTCCGCCAGTAGACGTTGTAATGCTGGTACGGCATCTGGTTGAACGGGCGGATGAGGACGGTGGAGCCGTCGGTCGTGGGCAGGTTGTACGCGCGGTCGGAGCCGCCGACTGCTTTCGCGGAGGCGACAAGCTGCGCGGCGGAGTCGCCGAGGAGGATGGGTACGGGTTTGCAGGCGGCGTTCTGGAGGTCGAGCTGGTCGCGCAGATAAATGCGCTTCTGGTAGTTTTCGACTTCGCCGAGGTCGCCCGCGAGGAGCGTCGGCCCGTAGAAGAACGCGTTCAGCTCGGTGTGCCCGCCGTGGAGGTGTTCCGTGCGGAGCGACATCGGGATGTCGATTTCGACCTTGTCGCCGGTCTTCCAGTCGGCGTTCAGCACGGCGTTTTCACCGGCTTTCCCCGTCGCGATCTGTTTGCCGTTGAGCGAGAAGATCACAGCCCCGTCCACCCAGCCTGGGCAGCGCACGTTCAGCGCGAGCTTCTTCTCAGGAGCCTTGTCGAACGTGAGCATCACCTTGCCGTTCTTCGGGTATTCGGTGTTCATGGTAAGCTCGAGGCCGCGGTCCGCCCACTTCAGTTTCGAGGGGATGAAGAGCGTGACGAACAGGTTGTCGTCGTCGTGGAAATAGATGGCATCGTTGTATTTCGTGTGGTTCTCGATGCCCGTGCCGAAGCAGCACCAGAACGACTGGTCGGGCGAGCTGTACACGCGGAACTGGCCGGGCTTCAGCGAAACGAAATAGGTGAACATGGAGCGTTCGGGATCCTGCGACGGCAGGATCTGGTTCAGCAGGGCGCGTTCGCGGAAGTCTCCGTAGACGGTGTTTTCCGGTTCCCGGCTCTGAAGATGCGTGGCGAGGCGGATCATGTTGTAGACGTTGCAGCATTCGACGGACGCCGGGGAAAGGTGTTTGTCCGCGTCGGCGGGACGGTAGAAATGCTCGCGGTCGCTGTTGCCTCCGGTGACGTAGGTGTGATCCTTCACGACGATGTCGAAGAAGTTTTTGCTGACTTTCCCCGCGAACTCGTCGCCTGTGATCTCGTAGTTGACCGCCTCGGCGATGACTTTCGGCACCTGCGTGTTAGCATGCTTGCCGGCGAGGTTGTCCTTGCCCGCCGCGAGGTCGTCCACGAGCCAGTGGTGGCGGAACCGCTGCGCGAGCGCCTTGTGCGTCTCGTCCTTCGTCTCTGCATAGAGCTTCCAGAAGACTTCGCCGATGCCGCCGAACTCCATGTCGAGCATCCGCTGGCACTTCTTTTCGTCGAGCCCCTTCGTGAGGCCGTCGACCCAGCGTGCGAAGTTCACCAGCACGTCCTTCGCCTGTTCGTTCCCGGCGATCTTCCACGCGTCATAGAGTCCTTCGGCGATCTTGTGCTGCGTGTACCACGGCGCCCAGGTGTGGTTGATCGTCTCCACGTCGCCGTCCTTCAGCACCTCGAGCGCGCGGCGGGCGTTCCGCGACATGCACCCGATGTAGCCGGAGTCCCCGTACAGCTTCTGGCAGCGCGCCATTTCGCCGATGATGTAGTCCACGCGCTCCTTGAACCGCGTGTCGCCGGTGGTGGCGTATTCGAGCGAAAGCGCCGTCAGGTAATGACCGAGCGTGTGGCCGGAGAGGTCGCTGCTTTCCCAGCCGCCGTAGACCGGCGCCTTCGGCGTCTCGCCGCAATACTCGTACATGCGCGCCATGAGGCGGTCCGGGCTCAGCGTGAGCAGGAAATCCGCGTTGCGTTTCTTGTTCGCGAGGAACGGGCTTTCGAGGAGCTCGACTTCGTTGAGCTGGAACGGGACGGCGCGGGCCGCGCCGAACGTGAACGGGATGACGGACGCGAGGGCGGCGGAGATGCAGAGACAGTGTTTCATGGCTTTGGTCATGTCGTGGGTTCCTGTGGGGTAAAGCGTGTTTTTGTTTCGGGGCAGGGATGGCATCCGGTCAAATGCGCCGAAAACTAGGTTTGAGGCGAATTAAATTTTAAGAACGAAACAATATACCCCCGCTTGATAAAAAAAGCAAATGGATAATTGCTAAAATTTAAAGAAAAAAATCAGGACCGTCGTGTCCGTGAAGGCATCGGAAAAAAAGGACGGGAGGCCGAATGAAATCGGGGCAGGGGATATACAGGCCGGAATTGGCAATGCCGACCGAAAACAGGGGTAGGGCGGTTCAGCCCTTCAGATTCCTGCGCGCGTCGTGATTGTTGCCGATGACCATGGCGACCGTTTGGCAGACGTCCAGATCCGGGCAGTCGCCGCAGGTCTCGCAACCTTTCTTCATGACGCACTGACGGATGGCGCAGAGCTGTTCGCAGTAGACGAACTTGACGCCGTTCGCGCGGCATCCCTCACAGTTAATCTGTTCCGGCAGGATCGTGACATGGTTCATTTCGGACCACAGTTTCGCGGTCTTTTCGCGCAGCGCCTGGTCGTTATGGATCGTGGCGAGATACGCGTCGCACTTTTCGCAGTCCAGTCCGCAGCAGCCGATCATGGTCTTCATCGTTCGCTTCTCCTCAAAATCGTGAAAATTGGTTGTTCTCGTGAATCGTTTATTTCCAGAAGGCCGGGGTGCGCCAGGCTTTTAGCTCATGGATCCGGGGGTGAACACTTTCTTCCCGGATAAGGCAGACGGTCAGCCCGCGGCTTTCTGAATCGTGGTCGAACTCCAGAATGAACCTCGCGTCATCCTCGCAGGTCTTTTCCCGCAGGAACGGGATGAAAGCCTCCGTAATCTCCGCATACCGCGACGGATCCGCCTCGATTTTGAAATGTGTTTCCTCAAAGGACACCTGTTTGATAAGACATGTTTCGATGCCTGTCTGTTCGAGCAGAGGCGGCACGATCCACTCTTCCCGGTAAGCCTTTTCAAGCCTTGCGATGGAGGCTAGAACGACGTTCTTCTCACCACAAACGGCTCCCAGGATCAGGATGAGGATCACATTGACGACCGAAAGAATCACGAAGGTGCGCGGCCCCGCCTTGTCGATCCGGTTCCAGAAAGCGTTCCGTTTCATCGCCGCGCCTCCCAGTTTATGGAGAAGAACCCGTCCCAGGGCGAAAAATCGCCGATGTCCCATTTCCAGCGTCCGTTGTAGCCGTTCGCGGCATCCGGGATCACGATTGCGGCGATGTTGTGGAAAGGTTTGAATCGACGGGATTTTCCTTCTTCCGGTTCCTCCGTTTCTATCGTTGGCAGGTACGCGAACTCCAGCACGAAGGGACATTGCGGGAGGCCGGACGTTTCACGTTTGATGCGCGCGATCTCCTCCGCGATCTCGAAAATGTGCTTCTCGTCGGGAGCGATGATTTTGAGGCGGAGCGCGCATTCCGTTTTTTCGCCCGCATCGCAGATACGCCGTTCCCCGGCGTACCAGCCGGGCCGTGTGTATTTCACGTCGAATTCCTTCAGACCGTACTTTTCCGTCAGGACCGGCCGGATGGCGTCACGGGCGGCTTGTTCGTAGCTGGCGGCTTCTTCCGGCGCGGCGTCGCCGTCCCGATTCAACCGGATGTCGTACACCGTTTTGATGATCTGAAGCGAAAGCATGCCGCTGAACCAAATGGGGAGCACGGAGAGCAGGATGAGGAAAAACAGCTTCACGAGGCCACGTTTCGCGGGCAGAAACGTCTGATCCCCGGGCAGGTGTGTCTGCTCGTCGGGCATGGATGTCTGTTCCTCGGACAGCCCTAATTTCGTTTCGGTCGGCATGGGGCAGAGGGAATGGTTTTATCGTGTAGCATGTGCATGGCAATCAATATAGCACGTTGATGCGGAAAAAGCAAGAAAGACGGAAAAAATGCAAAAAATATTTTATGGCGCTTGACAACGTGCGCGTGCGTGCTATATTTAACATAGTATTTTATTGCAATAAACCTTTTCAACCATTTTCTCCGCAAAAATGGAGAAAGCGAGGTCAATATGGATTCCTATTTGAGCGTGGACGGCTACGGCGGACTTGGCGGACTGGACTATCTGTTCGGCGGGCTGGGTTCCCTGTTCGGGGATTATTCCTACGGCTACTACGACGATTGCGGTTACAATGACTACAGCTATTACGACGACTACGACCTGAACTTCAGCGTGGGCGGACTCAGCGGGCTGTTCGACGGACTCTTCGACGACCTGAGCTATCTTTTCGGGGATTATGGTTACGGGTACTACGACGATTACTATTACGACTACTCCTACAACGATTACAGCTACGATGACTACGATATCAGCGGCGATGTCGACGACGTGTTCCAGGTCGGCTCCGATCTCCTGAACGGGCTTGACGATGAAATCGATGTCGACGGGCTGATTTCCGGTCTGTTGGATGGCGAGCTTGGCGATCTGTCCGGCTTGAGCGAGATTCTTGCTGGACTTCTTGACGGCGACACGACCTTGAACGTTGACGGCGAGCTTGGCGATCTGTCCGGCTTGAGCGAGATTCTTGCTGGACTTCTCGGCGGCGACACGACTTTGAGCGTTGACGGCGAGCTTGGCGATTTGTCCGGCTTGAGCGAGATTCTTGCCGGTCTTCTCGGCGGCGATACGACTTTGAGCGTGGATGGTGAACTCGGCGATCTGTCCGGCTTGAGCGAGATTCTTGCTGGACTTCTCGGCGGCGATACGACCTTGAGCGTTGACGGCGAGCTTG
>JAGCTY010000130.1 GCA_017963105.1 Lentisphaeria bacterium | reverse complement strand
GTGACGGAGCCGGAATCGGGATTCAGGTAGCCGGACAACAGATGTACGAGCGTCGACTTGCCGGAGCCGTTGCTTCCGAGCAGAGCGGCGATGCGCCCCGGCGCGATCTCGAGGGAAACGCCGTTCAGGAGCGGTTCGCGCGCCCCGGGAGGCGTGTAGACGAGTTGTTCCGCGGTCAGCTTCATAATCCGGCGCGGCTCCTGTTCAAAAGCCAGAGGAAGACGGGACAGCCGACCGCCGCCGTGACCATGCCGACCGGGAGCTCGCGGACCGGCGAGACCACGCGTCCGAGGATGTCCGCCAGCATCAGGAACACCGCTCCGGCGAGCGCGGCGGGGATCAGGATCTTCCGGTGGGAACCACCGTGCAGACGGCGCACGATGTGGGGCACCACGAGCCCGCAGAACCCGATGATCCCGGCCATGGAGACCGTGACCGCCGCCAGAAGCGAGGCGAGCGCGAGCAGGACGACCGTCATCACGCGGGCGTTCACGCCGTGGTTCCAGGCGTATTCCGGGCCGAACGTGAGCAGGTCGACGTCGCCCGCGCGGAACAGCAGAAAGACCGTGGCTGCTGCGAGCAGGACGGCGGACGGCGCGAGTTGACGCACCGGGTCCACGTTCTGCACGCTGCCGAGCATCCACCAGATCACCCCCGCCATGTCGTGCGAATGCGAAAACGTGATCAGCACCATGAGCGCGCTCGAGGCGAGCGTGCCGATCATCACGCCGCCGAGCAGAAGCTCCTCCGCCGTGCGCCTGCGGACCGCCGCGAAAACAAGCAGATTCGCCGTCACCGCGCCCAGCAGGGCGAAGAGCGGCACTGACATGAACCCCCATGCGCTGAACCCGAGGACGATCGCGCCCGCCGCGCCCAGGCCCGCGCCGCCGGAAACGCCCAGCAGAAAAGGTTCCGCCAATGAGTTGCGGAGCACGGCCTGAAACACCAGCCCGGAAACGGCCAGCGAAGCGCCGACGACGGCGGCCGCGGCGGTCCGCACGATGCGGAGTTCCACGATGGGGTTCAGCGCGCCGTCCTGCACGAATTCGGACAACGGGATGCGGGCGGCGCCGAACAGCACCCCGCACACGGCGGCGGCCAGCGCGGCGGCGAGGTAGATCAGGATGATGCGCGCGGTCTTCATGGCTGCGCGGCCCCGAAGGATTCTTTGCCTGCAAACATCGTTTCAAGGTCGGATTTCAGGTCCGCGATACCGTCGAAGATACGCGGCCCGGGGCGGAGCAGCGCGGAATCGTCGCGCGGGATCAGCACGCGCCCCTCGCGGATCGCGCGGATGCCGCTCCATGAGGGATTCGATTTCCAGTCCTTGCCGTGCGCGAACCATACGATCACGTCCGGATCCTCCTTCAGCACGAATTCGAGCGAGATGGACGGGTAGCCCTTTTCGGTTTTCACGATATTTTCCAGCCCGGCAAGACGTCCGACGGCGTCCGGCAGGGAATCCGCGCCCGCGGTGAGGAGCGGGCTGTCCCAGATCACATAAAGCGCGCGGAGCGGCTTTTCCTGTGTATTTTTGAGCCCGGCTTCGAATTCCGCGACTCGGGAATCAGTACGTTTCAGCTCGGATTCCGCCTCCTCCGGGCAGTCCAGCAGTTTTCCCATGAGGGCGACCCATTCGCGGTAGTCGTCGAATCCGTCACACGGATGCAGCTCGACGGCAATCCCCGCCTGACGCAGCGCATCGGCATCCTTCGGGTTCACGAATTCATTCGAAACGACCAGCGCAGGCTTCATGGCAAGGATGCGTTCGAGTTCAGGCTCGGCGAAATTGCCCGCAGTCGGGAGCGACTTCACGCTCTCCGGCCAGTCGCATGCGGTGCTCCGGGCGACCAGCCGGTCATCGCGCCCCAGATGGCAGATCAGTTCAGTCAGCGCCGGCGACAGCGAGACCACGCCGCCCGGCGCGGATTTCTGTTCGTCCGAACAAGCGGCGAGGCAGAGAAGGACCGCGAGGAAAAGCAAACTGAACAGGCGGCGCATGGCTGACCCTCCGGAGCTCAAAAAAAGTTACGGCTTCATCACGGCGATGGCAGTTTGGACATTGCCGAAGGGCGCGCTCACGTGGATGCCGCGGACGGAGGACCGGATGGCGTCGACAGCCTCGCGGGCGATGGCGATGCCTTCCAGGCGCTGTTCTTCGCGCGTTTCGGGGCGCGCCATGCGCTTCATCACGGAATCGGGGACAACCACGCCCGGCACCTCGTTCTTCATGAACTCGGCATTGCGGAGGCTGGCGAGCGGCCAGATGCCGGCGATCACCGGGACGGAGCCGTCGGCGAGCTCGGGGACGGATTCGATGAAGCGCAGGAGCGAGGCGGTGTCGAAAACCGGCTGGGTCACGACGGCCTCGGCTCCGGCGTCGATCTTCTCGCGGGTGCGGCGGAGTTCGCGCACCATGTCGATTGCGTTCGGGTCCGCGCCGACAAGGCAGAAGGCCGCGGTGCGTTCGCCGATGGACTTGCCGCCGAAATCGACGCCGCGGTTCAGCGCCGCCTGCACTTTCACGGCGGCGATGGAGTCGAGGTCGAACACGCCGGACGCGAACGGGTAGTCGCCGAGCTTCGGCGGGTCGCCGGTGATGAACAGGATGTTGTGGATCCCCATGGCGGCGCAGCCGAGCAGGTCGGCCTGGATGCCGATCACGTTCTTGTCGCGGCAGCAGCAGTGCAGGACAGTCTCGATGCCGACCTCCTGCTGAATCTTGATGGCGGTCACGATGGTGGAGACGCGCGAGCTCGCGCGCGGGCCGTCCGGGATGTTGATGACATCGAATCCCGCCTCGGCGCAGAGTTTCGCCTTCGCGATGGTCGTGTCGAGCAGGTAGCCCTGCGGCGGCACGATCTCGACCGCGTTCACCCACTGACCGGAGGCGAGCTTCGCTGCGAACGAGCTTTTTTCGGCGGTCGGGACGGGGTCCTGAAGCGGGACGGACGGCGCGGACGGCGCGATTTCGACAGCATGGGCGTGCTTCGCCAGCGGGCTCACGCTGCGCGCCATGTCGGCGATGTGCTCGGGCGAGGTGCCGCAGCAGCCGCCGATGCCGCGCACGCCGAGCTGGGCGTAGCGCATGGCGTAGGTGGTGAAATATTCCGGACTGCACATGTAGAGCATGCGGTTGTCCACGCTGCGCGGATTGCCTGCGTTGGGCTGGGCGATCACGGGGAGTCGTCCGTCGACCAGCGGCAGGATGGTTTCGAGCGCATGGAGCATCGCGCCGGGTCCGCTGCAGCAGTTGAGGCCGACGGCGACGGGCTGGAACGGGGACGCGGCGATGCGTGCCAGAATGGAGGCGGCGGGCTCTCCCTTGGCGGTCATGGCTTTTTCGTCCAGTGCGAAGCTGAGCACGAAAGGCACGCCCTTTGCGGATGCGGCGGCCTTCAGCGCGAGGTCGAGGTCGGCGAGGCTGGCAAGCGTTTCGAACATCAGGAAATCGGGTGCGGACTTGGCGAGCACGGAGACCTGTTCGGAGAGGATTTCGAGCGGATCGAGGAACGCCGGGAGCTCTCCGAGCGGGCCGACGGACGCGGCGACCATGGCATCGTCTCCTGCGACCTCACGCGCGAGCTTGACGGCCGTCTCGTTGATTGCGGCGGTCTGCTCGGCCAGGCCGAATTTCATGAGCTTGGCGCGGTTCGCGCCGTAGGAATTGGTCGTGAGGACTTCCGCCCCGGCATCGAGGTAAGCCGTATGAATGGCGCGGATCACGTCCGGCCGTGCAAGGCAGAGGTTCTCGAACGAGATGTTGACGAAGAAATTCCGCCGATATATTTCGGTACCCATCGCGCCGTCGAAGATCACGATGCGGTCGTGCAGGGCCTGCTGAAGAGTCTGTGGCATGAGGATGTTTCCGCTGGATTGAGGCGGGAACGGAATTCCGCGGCCGCCGTTTGTTCATTAATAAAAGCTCAAATAAATAATATGCCGTCTTTTTTCTATTTTTCAAGTCAACCGACCGGGAATTTTGACTGTGACAGGAGGACTTTCATGCGCTCGACGGAGAATCCGCGTGCGGCGGCGAGCGCGGCGATCTGGTCGTCTCCGAGGGGACCGACGGCGCGGTAGTCCGCCCTCGGATCGGGGATCACGAAGGCGCAGGTCGAGGAGGACGGCGACATCATGAAATTCGAGGTGAGTTTCACGAAAGCCTCCTGGATGTCGAGCAGATGGAAGATTTCGCGTTTGAGGCTGTGGTCGGGCAGGACCGGATAGCCGGGCGCGGGCGCGATGCCGGACGGCGGATCGGATTCCTTCCGCCAGCCCCAGAAACAGGTGGAAATCCATTCGAAAAGGGCCGACGCGGCGGCGTCCGCCAGGAAGTTCGCGAGCGTGCGGTCGAGCAGGGAGACGTAGTCGTCGCCGGGCGTCTCCGGTACCTTCGCGGACACCACGAACATGCCGAGCCAGTCGCCGATGAAGTCCGCGAGGGAACGGCAGTCGCCGGCCTGGGCACGCGGGAACGTGATGACCGCGTCCCCGACGCCGTCCTCGCGCGGCGATGCGTGGTGACAGGTGGACACTTTGAACGTGTTGCAGTCCAGGCGCTCCGCCGGGAAAATGCCTCCCCGGGACGAGATGGTGAATTTTGCTTCGGCGAGGCGCTTTTTCGCGTCGTCGATGAGGTTCCCGGCGGCCTCAGCTTCGGACGGGGTTTTCCAGGCACGGGCGAATGCGTCCCAGTCGAGCCTGCCGGCGAGTTCGGATGCGGAAAAAACTTTCCCGCAGAATTCTCCCATTCCATCCTCAGGATTATCCTGTACAAACCGCGGGACGGGACAGAACGGTTTTTCACTGGAGGCTTTCGCGCAGGCTTCCGCGTAAGGAACAAGCGCGGGTTCGGCGCGTTTCGCGGCCTTCCCGGTCAGTTCGTCGTAGGTACGGCGCAGGGATTCGAGGTAGGGGCCGCGCTTGTCGGGGTTCATGATCGTGTTCACGACGACCGCGGAATCCGAGGCGTCCGCGGTGTGGATGACCGGGCCGGAATAGAGCGGCTGAAGTTTCAGGGCAGTGTGCAGCGCCGAGGTGGCGGCGCCGCCGACCAGGATCGGGGTCTTCAGTCCTCGCCGCTCAAATTCGGCGACCGTGCGCGCCATTTCATCGAGCGAGGGCGTGATGAGCCCGCTGAGGCCGACGAAATCGGCGTGCTCGCGTTCGGCGGCGTCGGCGATCTCGTTCGCGGGGATCATCACGCCGAGGTCGTGGATCGTGCAGTTGTTGCACTGGAGCACGACCGACACGATGTTCTTGCCGATGTCATGGACGTCGCCCTTCACCGTGGCGAACACGCCGACCGGGCATTTCGCGCCGGACGAGGCGGATTTCGAGGCTTCGATCACGGGCATCAGCACGGCGACCGCGCGCTTCATCACGCGGGCGGTCTTCACGACCTGCGGCAGAAACATCATGCCCGCGCCGAAAAGTTCGCCAGTCTTCCGCATGCCGTCCATGAGCGGGCCCTCGACGATCGCCATCGGGTCCGGGTACGCCGCGAGGGCTTCCGCCATGTCGGCGTCGACGAACGAATCGTCCCCGCGCACGAGGGAGGCGGCGATGCGTTCCGCGAGCGGGAGCGAACGCCATTCCGGGGCGGTTTCCGCCTCGTTTTTCGAGGCTGCGCCCGCGGTATTTTTCATGGACGCGGCGAGTTCGAGGAGGCGTTCCCCCGCGCCGGGCGAGATATTGAGCACGACGGCCTCGACGGCGTCGCGCAGGTCGGCGGGCAGCATGTCGTAGTTGCCGAGCTGGGCGGCGTTCACGATGCCCATGGTCAGGCCGGCGTCGATGGCGTGCTTCAGGAAAACGGTATGGATCGCGCCGCGGATGAGGTCGTTTCCGCGGAACGAGAACGAGACGTTGCTGATGCCGCCGCTGATGCCGCAGAGCGGGAAGAGCCGGTGGAGCTCGGCCACGGACCGGATGAAGTCTGCCGCGTAGTCGTCGTGCCCGGCGATCCCGGTCGCCACGGCGAACACGTTCGGGTCGAGCACGATGTCTTCCTCGGCGAACCCGGCCTGTTCGGTCAGGAGCTTCACGGAGCGCGAAAGCGTTTCGATGCGGCGTTCGTAGCGGTCGGCCTGGCCCTTTTCGTCGAACGCCATCACGAGGACGGCCGCGCCGAGGCGGCGGATTTCGCGGGCCTTCGCCAGGAACGGCCCCTCGCCTTCCTTGAGGGAGATCGAGTTCACGATGGAGCGCCCCTGCACGCATCGGAGCGCGGTGCGGACGACCTCCCAGTTCGAGGAGTCGATCATGAACGGGACGGAGGCGATGTCGGGTTCGCTCGCGGCGTACAGCAGGAAACGCTTCATTGCGGCGGGCGCGTCGAGCAGGGCGTCGTCCATGTTGATGTCAATGATGGACGCGCCGTTTTCGATCTGGTGGCGCGCGATCGCCATTGCGCCTGGCATGTCGTCCGCCTTGACGATGTTCAGGAACTTGCGGGAACCGGCCACATTGGTGCGCTCGCCGATGTTGATGAAATTCTTGTCGCGGGAGGCGGTGAACGCGTTGAGGCCGGAAAGACGCAGGAGGCGCGGACGGGAGGGCGGAACGCGCGGCTTCACGCCGTCGAGCGCTTTCGCGATGGCGGCAATATGGGCGGGCGTCGTGCCGCAGCATCCGCCCGCGATGTTGAGCTGCCCGGCGTCCGCCAGTGAACGGATCACGGCGGCCATCCGGTCGGGCGTCTGCGTGTACTTGCCCTCGACATCGGGCAGTCCGGCGTTCGGGTGGGCGCTGACCAGGAACGGCGAGTTCGCGTCCATTTCCTCGATGTGAGGGCGCAGCTCTTCCGCGCCGAGGGCGCAGTTGAAGCCGACGGAGAAAAGGCAGCGGGCGTGGGAAACGGAGATCAGGAAGGCTTCGGCGCACTGGCCGGAAAGCAGGCGTCCGCTGGCGTCGCTGAGCGTGGCGGAGACCATGACGGGGACGTCGCGTCCGCGGGATGCCATGGCGTCCTCGGCGGCAAAAAGCGCGGCCTTGCAGTTCAGCGTGTCGAACACGGTTTCGATCAGGATGAGGTCCGCGCCGGCGTCGAGCATGGCCTCCATGGCCGTCTGATAGGTCGCGGAGAGCTCGTCGAACGTGACGTTGCGGGCGGCGGGGTCCTCCACGTCGGACGACATGCCCGCGGTGCGTCCGGTGGGTCCGACGCTGCCGGCCACGAGGCGCGGCTTCGAGGGATCGAGGGCGGTGAACTCGTCAGCGACTTCGCGGGCGTTACGCGTCCCGGCGAACGCCAGGTCGTACACGCGGTCCTGCAGGCCGTAGTCGAGCTGGGAGAAATAATTCGAGTTGAACGTGTTGGTCTCGATGATGTCCGCTCCGGCCTCGAGATAGGCGCGGTGCACGGATTTCACCAGGTCCGGACGCGTGATGTTCAGCACGTCGTTGTCCCCGGCCAGCGGGACCGGGTGCGATGCGAACTCGCCGCCATTGAAATCCGCGGCGGTCGGATGGCCCGCCTGAAGCATCGTGCCCATGGCGCCGTCCAGAATGAGTATTTTTTCAGCGGCGAGAGATCGTATTTCCTGTATGGTGAGCATCATGGGGCTCCGTATGGTTCAGAGAGATAACGTTGCGCAGAATCACCTGGGGGCGGATTCGGGGCGGAACCGCCCGAAGGCAAAAATGAAGCGCCGGAAGCTCCGCAAAAGCCTCCGGCGCGGAAACACGGTTTTTCCTGTTCGGGAGGAGCGCGGTCAGTCTTTCGACTCGATCGAAATCTCGTCGGGATCCGCGGGGGCGTTCTTATCGAGCGGCTCCTGGCTGACCACGGATACGCCGCTCTTGTCCACGGTGCGGATGTCGGAGGTCTTTGCATTCGCGTCCGAAACGGGAACGGCCTTCTGGTTGATCACCTGGTCGTTGAGCTCACGCGCGACTTCCTGACGCTTGCGCTGGGTGGCCTCCTGCTCGATGACGGATTCTTCGGGGTCGGGGAGCGGCTGAAGGTGGATCACGATGTTGCTTTCGGTGAACCGCCATGCGCCGTTGGTAAGAAGTCCGGCGGCAGGCAGGATGAAAATACTGCCGAGCGCATCGAACTTTCCGGTCGAACTGAGTTCGCTGTCGGCCGCGTAGTAGGCGGTGCGGTAGCCCGGCTTGTACGCCGTGATGAGGAGCGCGTCCCGGGTCGGCACTTCGATATACATCGGCGAAAGCAGATGATACTCCACACCGTTCGCGATCACGGCCGCATCGCTCGGCGTAACGGTAACTGCAACGATCTGTTCGCCGCGGGCCAGGAAAGAGCACCCGGAGGTGAATGCGAGGGCAAGTGCGGCGAACATGGCAAGGAACATATATTTCATGATAAAATCCTTTCGGAATTAAGAAAATACGTGTACGTCAAATAAATATAGCGTGAAACCGGATGGAATGCAAGCGTGAAACCCCTGTTTTCTCAAAAAAAAGCCTCGAAGGAAACCGCGAATCCGAAGACCGCCGCCTCATCGCGTCCTGCGGGGCTGAACTCGGAATCCGCTCCGTGCCGCCCCCGTCGGCAAACAAAACCGGCCCCCGGAACCTTTTCGGGCTTCGGGGGCCGACGCGTACCTGTTTTCATCTCCCGGGAGCGAACCCTTTTCCGGTCCGCGCCCGGGGAACAGTCAGACTTCATCAGCTGTTCCTGTGAAAACACATGATGATTCCGTCATGGGGTCTCACTCGAACATCTTCGGGAGGCCGTTGTAGAGGGTATTCATGATCGTGGTGTTGTCATGGCCGCTCTTCTCGCTGATGGACTGATACAGATTGCCGTCCTTGAAGTTGTCGCAATACTTGAAGATTTCGGTATGCTTCTTCATGGCGTCGATCTGGGGAGTCAGGTTCCCGTATGCCATGTCGGAGGGGCTGCCGCAGCCGGCGTAGACGCGGAAATCCGTGGGCTTGTAGCCGGTCTGGGTGAAGGTTTCCGCGAGATACTTCGCGGAGCCTTCGCCGTTGCCCATGCCCGCGATCCAGCTGTCGCCGCTGATCGGGATGTAGCAGCCGATCTGGTCGATGCAGTGGTCGAAGACGCCCCAGGTGCAGACGCCGCCCATGGAGAATCCGCTGAACGCGCGATGCCACTTGGAGGCGTGGATGCCGTCCGCGGTGACGTCCTTGGCGTAGGTGTGATACTGCTTCTCGACGGCGGGGATCAGGTCCTTGACGAGCTCCCGGTGGAAGTCCATGCTGGTGCTGTTCATGTCGCTGCTGTACGGCACGTTGTAGGTGGGCGTGACGACGATGAGGGGCTTGATGTCGCCCTTGGCGATCATGTTGTCGAACACGTTCTTCATCTGGGTGTTCTGGCCTTCGCCGCGGAAATACGACGTCTCGTTGCCGCCGCCGCCGTGCATGAAGTACAGGATGTTATACTGAGTCTTGGTGTCCTTCTCATCGTAGCCGTAGGGCAGATAGATGAGAGCGGTCTTCTCGACCTCGGTGCTGTCCGCCTTCGAATTGTCGCGCGTTTTGTACTTGAACGATACGATCTTTCCGGCCTTCTCGTTGGGACGGGTGTAGTCCTGCGGCATGTCCTTGAACTTGTTGTCGGGGAACTCAGTCCGGGTGGAGGCGAGGGAATCCATCTTCTCTCTCTTTTCGGGCTTCGCTTCACGCTGCTGGCCGCCTAAGCCGCCCATGCCGCCCATGCGGGGCATACCGCCGCCGCCCATGCCGCCCATACGGGGCATTCCGCCCTGGCCGCCGCCCATTCCGCCGCCGAAGCCGCCCATCGGAGGCATCTGGCCGCCCATACCGCCGCCGAATCCGCCCATCGGAGGCATCTGGCCACCCTGGCCGCCGCCGAATCCGGGGAATCCGCCCATGCCGCCTGCAGGTGCGCCGCCGGGAGCCGCTCCGCCTGCT
>JAGCTY010000129.1 GCA_017963105.1 Lentisphaeria bacterium | reverse complement strand
GGAGACGTGGAAAGCGCAGGCGGAAGCGAGCATGGTATTGATCGCCGTGCCGCCGGAGGAGACGTAGGCTTTGCCGACCGAATTGATCGTGGTGTCAAGCGCCAGACCGCCGGAGGAGACGTGGAAAGCGCAGGCGGAAGCGAGCATGGTATTGATCGCCGTGCCGCCGGAGGAGACGTAGGCTTTGCCGACCGAATTGATCGTGGTGTCAAGCGCCAGACCGCCGGAGGAGACGTGGAAATGGCCGCCGTAATCGACCGTGGTGTCGGTCGCCGTGCCGCCGGAGGATACGTGCATTTCATCATAATCCAGGAACAGCCCCGAGCTGACGACGCCGTCCGTCACATCGTATCTTGCCATAAGTTCAAAAAACTTTCAAGTTGAGTTTTATGTTAGGATGATTTGAGTTCGGAAATCAGGATTGGCCGGCGCCTTGACTGCGGCACACCGCAAGCGGTGCTGAAGCAGTGCGCGGCTTCCGCTCGCGCACACACGAAGTGTGCTGAAGCAGTGCGCGGCTTCCGCTCGCGCACACAGGAAACAACCGCCTGCCGAGGTCCGGACGCGGACCAAATTTCAACAACCCTAATATATCACACAATTCCAAAAAATCAAGTTCAAATCTCACAATTTTCCGGTTTTCTGCGGCTATGGGGAAACCGCACGGAGAATTGTTGATGATTTGAAGAAAAAATAGGCTTGCGTCGTGCTCGAACTGTTAAATGCACGCGGGGCGGATCAGAACTGAAATTCGCCCTGGATCGTATCGGGCGGGTTCAGGATGGAGCGGACGGGCTCGAAGGTCTTCCGGTGGAGCGGGCACGGGCCGTACTTGCGGATGAGGTCCGTGTGGAGTTTGGTGCAGTAGCCCTTGTGGACCTCGAACTGATATTGCGGATACTGTTTCGCCGCCTCCATCATGAAAAGGTCGCGGGAGGTCTTGGCGAGGATGCTGGCGGCGGCGATGCTGGCGGACTTTGCGTCGCCCTTCACGATGCTTTCCGAGGGGACGGGCAGTCCTTGCACCGGATTGCCGTCGACGAGCACGAAATCGGCGGGACGCGGCAGGGCGAGGACGGCGCGGCGCATCGCCAGCCAGGTCGCGCGCAGGATGTCCGTGCGGTCGATCTCGTCCTGGTCGACCATGGCGACCGCCGTGAGCGCGGAGGGCTCGGCCAGAATCGCCTCGCGAAGCTCCATGCGCTGCTTGTGCGTGAGCTGCTTGGAGTCGTTGACCCCGGCGGGGATGCGGGCGCGGTCGGTGAAGATGACCGCGGCGGCGCAGACCGGTCCGGCGCAGCAGCCGCGCCCGGCCTCGTCTACCCCGGCGATAAAAGAAAACTCCCCGTCCCACTTGCGTTCGTGGACGAGGAGTTCGGAATTTCCGGGAAGGAAACCCATGCGGGATTACTTCGCGGGATCGGCAGCGGAGGCCGCGGGGCCGAAATACTTTTTCTCTTTGACGCGGGCGGCTTTGCCGATCTTGTCGCGGAGATAGTAGAGTTTCGCGCGGCGGACGTGTCCGTGGCGCTCCACGGTGATCGCGTCGATGCGCGGGCTGTGGATCGGGAACACGCGTTCGACGCCGTAGCCGTTCTGGAAGCGGCGGACGGTGAAGGTTTCGCGGATGCCGGAATTCTTGCGGGCGATGACGACGCCGGTGAAATTCTGGATGCGTTCGGTGGTGCCTTCAATGATCTTGGTGGAAACCTTGACGGTGTCCCCGATATTGAAGTCAGGCACAGAAGCCTTGCACTGCGCCTTTTCGATCTTGTCAATGATGCTCATGGTTGTAACCTCCATATGTTAATTTTTGTCGTTGATCAGGTCCGGACGGACAAGGAGCGTCGTGTTCATGGATTCGGCGCG
>JAGCTY010000128.1 GCA_017963105.1 Lentisphaeria bacterium | reverse complement strand
TATCTCGTGCCGTCCGAATGCGGCAGCCGCGGCGACGTGGTGGAGCTGAATCTGACCGGAAAAGGCGGACAGCATCTTGGCGTTTGGGAAGACGGCGGCAAGCCGTTCCGCTTCTCCGCACTGCACCTCTCTCCGCAGGACCTGATGGCCGCGGACCACAGCTGGGAACTGAAACCCGGCAAAAAGACCTGGCTGATCCTCGACGGCTTCCACATGGGCGTCGGCGGCGATGATGGCTGGTCCGTCAGTGTCCACAACGAGTACCAGCTGCGTCCGAACCGGTACGAATGGAGCTGCACGCTGGATTTCCTCGGGACCGAAGACAAGGAAGACGTTCCGCCCCTCCGATGACCTGACCGGTTTGATGAGGGGCTTGCACCCGGAAGAAGCGGTTCATCCGCCCGATTGCGTCACATGTGCGTCATGTGAAAGAAGAGCGTATTGTGCGCCGGGTCGAAGAGGATCATGACGTCGTAGGGCGTGCCCTGCTGCTGGATTTCACCGTCATAATATTCCGAATAAAGCAGCTGTCGGTCCTGTAATCCCATGACATCGATCACGTAACGCCGCTTCTTCCTGAGATAGTCCTGATAATCGTCGGATTCGAGCGCGTACTTGTCCTGCGATACTGATTGCCAGCCGTACCCGTCGAAGATGCGCTGCGCCTCCTCCTCCGGTAAGACGACGAACCCGGAGATGATCACGTCATAGTCCGACGGTGAGGGGACCAGGGCGGACAGCGACAGGAGTTTCCGGTTGTCCTTCCTCTTCAACGCCCATTCGCAGGAGAGCACGTTCGGGCCGAACGTGACTTTGCTCTTTTTGGTAAATGCGTCATAATCGGTGCTGGACGAGATCAGCTTCTCCGAATGGTCGATGCAGGCATCGGCGATTGCGAGGGAGATCACGAGGATGACGATGCCCAGGACCGTGATCCCGAGGCATCCGAGGCAGGAAATGACCGCGCAGGACAAGCGCTTTTTCTTGTTCGGCGGACTCGCGGGACCGGACGGGGATGCGGGAGCATTTGCTGACATAATCGGACTCCTGTTTGTGTTCAGACTATTTCCCTTTCAGGTAAGGAACCGTCACCTCTCGCCAATCCAAACTGCGCAGATGGAAGTAGAATCTGTTGTGTTCCGCATCGAAGAGGATGATTCCGGCATAGGGGCTTTCCTGCGTCGCCTTGTTTCCGAACGCTTCGGAATAAAGCAGTGTCCGGTCTTTCAGTTCCATCGTGTCGATCATTTCGAGCTGTTGTTTTCTGATGTTGTCGGCATCGGCGGCGGACGCGTCCGCGGGCTCGTCCGGCTTAACCGGTTGCCAGTCGTATTCGGAGAGGAGGTTTTTCGTGCCGTCCTCCGTGACGATGACATAGCCGGAGATGGTATAATCGAAATCGGCCGGAGACGGTGCCAGCACGGACAGGATCACGTGTTCCCTGTTGTCTTTTCTCCGCAGATCCCATTTGCACGCGATCGCGTCCGGGCCGAACGAAAGCTTGTTCCAGCCGGTCAGCTCGTAGCAATCGAGGCTGGTCAGGAGATGTTTCTCCGAATGGTCGATTGTCGAATCAGCGACCTTCAGGGAGATCAGAAATCCCGCGATCCCCAGGAAGGAAAGCGCAAGGAAAGCGATGACGGATACCAGCAAAGGTGACAAATTCTTTTTCCTGATCGGATCGGTCTGAGCAGCCATGATCGGATTCCTTCGTTGTTTTGCGGAGTATTTCCATGCATTCTTGGATTATTACCATCAATATATCACATAAAACCATGATGTCAAGAATGTTTTCGTGTAAAAAAGCCCCTGTCCTGCCGAATCTTATGTCGTCTTCCGGATTGCGATCCGGTATCCGAACCGGGCCAGCCATTTTATGGCGCGCGGATAATAACCGTACTGCCTGGTCGTTCCCCGGCTTGAAATCGCTCCCCGCAGGAGCCTTTCGAGTTCGATCCTGTCGATGACTTTTTTCGTGAGAAGCGAATACAGGAACGAAATGATTTGGACAATGTCTTCCTGCTTGACGGAATCATGATTCCTGACCTGAAAGAAACGATTCACTTTTGTGAAGTTCAAATCCGGATAGACAAAACCGTCGATCCCGGCAGCGGCGATGTCATTTGCCAGGCCGGCAACCCCGGTGTCCTTTACGAGCTCAAGACAATACCCGAATTCTCTCAGGTTGTTGACGATCCTGGCGTAATACCCGAACTGGCCCGGATATTTGACGGTGTGGGCAAGGTCGTTGAAGACGGAAGAAATGGATTCTCCGTTCGTGTTGATCGCGTAGATTAGCGAGACGACCTGGAGCCGGTCCGATTCCTTTTGACCTGGATCCATGTTTCGGATGATCGCATTGATCAGAAGGTGATCTTTCGTGCGGCATTCCGTGAGGTCAGGAAGAACGGGCGCGCCGCTTCTGATGACGACCCCGCCGCTGTTCCTGACCGGATTCGCGGCGGTTCCCCCGATCAGAACGGTCATGAGGTCGGACGAATTGATGACGATGCGCGGCGCAGTGTTTTCGAATATCAGGATGGTTTCTGTCATGATAAACTCCTTGGGATGAAACTGCGAATATGATTTATGAAAAAAGCGGCCGAAAATGCCTTGTGCGAGAGGGGGCGACTGGTTCCAGCTATGTTGTTTTACCGCTGCTCCTGAGTTCGTGAGATTTCCCGGACCGCGATGCGGTATCCGTGCCGTGTCAGCCACTGGATGGCGCGATGGTAGGAGCCGTATTGCTGAATCGTGGGGCCATGTTCGA
The DNA here is from genome assembly GCA_017963105.1 of Lentisphaeria bacterium. Lineage (GTDB taxonomy): Bacteria > Verrucomicrobiota > Lentisphaeria > Victivallales > UBA1829 > UBA1732. Next base: position 14,469 of record JAGCTY010000128.1, on the reverse strand, counting down.
ATCTCCTGTATTCGAAGGACGGCATCATGGTCCTTTTTGCGACCGAGTACAGGAACGAGACCAGGTGCGTAATGTCCTGCGGAGTCAGGGAGGAGGAACGTTCCTCGAAAAACCGGTAAATCCTGAGCGGGTCAAGGTTTCTCTGATCGAAACCGTCAATCCCGGCACGGGCGATTTCCTCCGCGGCACCGCCGGCATCGTCCCTGACTACTTCGATCCTGTATGCAAGGCCGGCAAGGAGATTGACGATCCGTTTGTAATAGACGAACTGCCCCTTCGATTTGTGCGTGAATCCGAGAGCCGACAGAATGCGGTCGGACGCGAGCGATTCACCTGTGTTGACCGCATAGAAAAGAGAAACGACCTGAAGGCGGTCCGTTTCCTTGGCGGCGGGATCGATACGATGGATCGCGGCATTGATCTGAACCGGATCCCTGTAGTCGCATTGTGTCAGGTCGGAAACCGTGAACGTATTCTCAAAGTCTGCGGCGGTCATCGTCCGCACAGGGCAGGGTGCCATGCCCGGATTCGGCACATCCGCGGATGCCGTTTCGCCGTACGATTCCATGGGGGTGTCGGGGAAATTTCGGCTGGAGACGCTGTTGGAGATTTCTCTGTTGAGAACCCAGTGAAAACCGTTTTCCTGGACATTCGTGCCGTTTTCCGTGGCGCCGTCGAACACGATATAATTGCCTCCGCTGGAAACGTTCGTGCCGTTTGCCGTGGCGCCGCCGAATTCGATGAATACGCCTCCGCCGGAAACATTCGTGCCGTTCGTAATGCCGCCGGAGGAAACGAAAAGGACGCCATCTTTCTCCAGCGTCGTGCCGTTTGCGATGCCGCCGGAGGAGACGATGATCTTTCCGCCGTCGGGAACATTCGTGCCGTTTGCGATGCCGCCGCTCAGGATAATAAGCTCGCTGCACCGGTTTACGGTCGTATTGTTCACGGTGCCGCCGCAGACCGTCATGCGGTCGGATGGTTCGAGGACGATGCCTGAGGAAGACATCCCGGATGAAATCATGTAATCTGCCATTTGTTTCTCCTGATTCGTGTTATTGTGTAAGGTAGAGTTGTTGGTTTTGCCGTACGATTCCCGAAGATGATTTGAACGACTCAATGTAAGCAATGTCATGTGTTAAATGAACATAATGTATTTTTTATTTTTACGGGCTTGAGCAATGTTTTCTTCTTTTTGAGTCATTCGACATTGGGATCGACATTTAAATTTACATTCAGTTTGTGCATTTGTCAAGTTGTTTTTCCGAAAATTACGAAAAAAGTTTAAGCCGGTGTCCAACCTGTTCCGTATCAGCAGGTCAATTGGAATAAAAACGGGACAGGCATTGAGAAGTTGAGAGGAAAGAGACAGCCCGTTTCGCTCCGTGCCCGAGTCCGGCGCGGGAAAATGAATCCGGCATCCGGCAGCTGGAAGCAGTCGGCATTCCATACATCCTAATGCCGGGGACGACCGAAATGCCGAAAAAAGCTCACGCACGATCATGAACAGATGTGCGTGAGCAGAAAGTATGTCCCCGGATTCAAGGATGAAGCCGGGGCGGAATGAGACTTACTTCGCCGGGGAGAGGCGGTAGAGCTTCGTGGCGTGGCATGGGAGCTTTTCGCAGGTGAAGGTGCCCTCGGCGGTGCCGACTTCCTTTCCTTCCCACAGGTCGCGGACGGCGACCTTGCCGGAGAAACCGAGCTCGGCGAGGTCGACCTTGATGTCGCTGGTTTCGGGGGAGGGCTGTTCGAACGCCTTTTCGTCGAGGACGAGGAATTTCAGGCGGTTGCGGGAATCGCTGTTGTCGACGAGCTTGACCTTGGTCTTGAAGGTGTCGTAGCCTTCCGGGAGTTTGTAGACGATGAGCGAGAGCGCGTGCGTGCCGATGCCGTCGATCTCCTGGCCGTCGCTGGTCAGGCCGTTGCGGACCGCGCCCCATCCGGCGTGGGCGGAGGACCACTGCATGTCAACGAGCTTCTTCGTGCCGGCGGGGCCGGAGATTTCGGGCTGGATCCAGGCGGAATGGCTGTAGCTGGAGCCGTAGCCGTCGTCGACGACGGCGAGCGCGAGGATCTTCGAGCCGCGGATGTTTGCGGAGAGTTCCTCCTCGGGGACACCGTTCAGTCCGATTCCGTCGCTCTGCAAGATGGCTTTCCGCCGGTCGTACTTGTTGTATTCGGACGTGCCGGTGTTGAAGAACGCGAGGTACTTATCCTTGCTGCCGGGGACGTCGGCGGTCCAGACGATCAGGTCGCCGTCCTGGCTGAGCTGACGGTTGTTTTCGCTGTTCTGGTTGATCTCGATGACCTCCTTGTTCGTGAGGAGTTTCAGCGTCCAGTCGTCGAGCTTGGTCATGTCCGCGCCGAGGATGAGCGGGGACCGTGCGATCGACCACAGCGTGAAGCACAGCTGCTGTTCATCGTGCGTGAAGTTGGTCGGGCGTGTGAACTCGATGATGCCGAACGGGAGCATGTCGGCGTCCGGCCAGGAGCCCTTGATGCGGTAGGGTTCCCAGCGGTGCAGGCGGCCGAACATGCCGCGGAGGGGTTCCCAGCGGTCCCAGAAGTCGTCGGAAACGCGCCACATGTTCGCGTGGCGGTCGGCGTGCTCGCCGTTCTGAATCGGGGTGTCGCCGGGGGAGAGGCTGAGAATGATCGGGCGGCCGCACTTGTCGATAGCCTTGCGGATGCCTTCGATTTCGGCGGTGGCGTACGGACGGGAAAGGTCGTCGATCTTGATGAAATCGAGGCCCCACTCGGCGAACTGCTCGAAGACGGAATCATAATATTCCTGCGCGCCGGGCTTGCTCATGTCCACGCCGTACATGTCCTGATTCCACGGGCATGTGCTGCGCATGTTCACGATATCCTGTGCATGATAGTCCGTGCCTTTGACTTTCGTGTTCTCGCGGACGGCCTGCCGCGGGATGCCGCGCATCAGGTGCACGCCGATCTTCAGGCCGCGTTCGTGCATGTAGTCGGCGAGCGGCTTCAGACCCTTGCCGTTCTTCGAGGAAGGGAAGCGTTCGGGAGCAGGGATGAAGCGTCCGTATTCGTCCATGGCGAACTCGTGGCGGATATCGCTCTGGAATCCCTTCTGGTTGTCGTTGTACCACTGGTGGTCGATTACGAAGATGTTCCAGCCGAACGGCTTGAGCTGTTCGATCATGGCTTCCGCCTGTTCCTTTGCCTGCGCCTCGGTCAGGCTGAGGCCGAAGCAGTCGAAGCTGTTCCAGCCCATCGGCGGAGTCGGCGCCCAGTCGTGGAAATCCGCAGCGGAAAGGCTGGCCGCGGCGGCGAGCGCGAAGCCTGCGGCGGAGAAATAGCGCATTGAGAGTTTCATGGATGTACCTCCTGAAAACCGATTTATATGTTCGAGTTCGAAATGCGTTGATGAAATACGATTTGTCAAAATATACCATGCAAAGGCGATTCCGCCATATTAGTTTTAGACAAAAACATATATTTTTTGTTCAAACGCAAAGATGACGATGCTGAAATAACGTTAAGAAACTTTGCGCTCAGTCCGCATTCATGTGTCTGGAGAACTCGCAGCCGCAGTAGTCCTGGCGGTAGAGGTTGAGCTTGCGGCATAGTTCGAGCGAGCGGAGGTTGCCGCCGCCTTTCTTGAAATCCCATGGCTCGAACAGGTCGCCCCATTGTGCGCCGATCCCGTGGATCACGTGCGAATCCTTCCGCGGGCCGAGCGTGAGCGTGGTCGTGAAGTGTGCGCCGATCTTTTCCGCGGCCTGTGCGGCGCGGGTGAGCTGCCATTGAAAACACCGCCGGCACCGTTCGCCGCGTTCCGGGCAGGATGCGAAATCCGGCACGACGGACACGAATTCGAGCCACGCGGCATGGTCCCACGGATCGGTTTCCACACGCAGCCCGTAGTAGTCGGCGAGCGTCTTCAGCGCGTTCAGTCGACGCAGATATTCCGCCTCGGTGTCGAGGTTGGAGTTCGAGAACAGCAGCGTGATCCGGCGTCCGTCGTCCAGCACGGGCGCGATACTCCCCGCGGCACAGGGGCCGCAGCAGCAATGCATCAGGAGCGGGATGTCCGGGTTTGTGTGTTTGTCGTGAGGGCAGGGGGTCATGGTCGTGAAACAGGAAATCTGTCGCGAAGGCGGGGAAGTTGGACGGTCGTGAAGCGGGAAACATCTGTTTTCTTTCGGAAAATATAACCCCGTGCGGAACAAAAATCAAGCCGCGCGGTCAAATATATGGGGAATCGCGAAAAGCCTGTTTGCAAAAACATGCTTTAAGAGCTATATTATATAAAGTCGGATTTTCAATTCCAATCGTCGTGACTAATCAAAATGGAGCAGACGCCAGATGAAGAATCAGACCTACGAAAGCAATTATATCTTTCCGCGCAGAATGTTGTTCTTTCATGCGAACCGCTCGGCGCTTCTGATGCGCGGGCTCATCTTCTTCGTTCTCGGTCTGATCGGCCTGTTCCGTCCGATCGGCAGCATGGCCGCCGTGACGGTCATCCTCGGCATCTTCCTTTTGCTGGATGCCATGGGTGCTCTGTTTCTTTCCATCGCCTGTCGTCAGGTTTTCGGTTTCTTCTGGTCGCTGCTGCTGTGCATCGCGGGTATCACCATCATGGTCCGGCCCGTGGAGGCGGACGTGCTGATCGCGGTCGTGCTGGGGATATGGCTGATCGTGACGGGCATCGGGGAACTCCTTTCCGTGCATGTTTCTCCGAGCAGGGGGTTCCTGTCCGGATCGGGTATCCTGTCGATCCTGATCGGGATCCTTCTTGCAGTGGCGCCGTTTGCCGGACTGGCGGCTTTTTCCATGATCGTGGCAATCCTGCTTCTGATATCCGGGGCGGAAATGATTGTGCTGGCGTTCGGGCTGCGTGTACCGGGCCTGAACGGCGGAAAGCCGGACAAGGACAGGAACTCATGAGATGACCCGCGGTTTTCCGGCGCTTCCGGTGCCGGCGGCCGCCGACCAAACAGACAGACGGAGTTGGGACAATGAAAGATCAGACCTGGGAAAAATACTATTCGATTCCGCAGAAGCTTTTTTCTTTTAATGCTTCACGTCCCGTCCTGCTCCTGCGGGGGCTGATTCTGTTTGTCCTCGGACTTCTCGGCCTGTATAATCCGGTTCTCGTCCTGACCGTGGTCACGATGGTCGTGGGCGGCGTGATCCTGCTGTTCGCGGTCTCCGCCTTCCTGATGTCGTGGAACAAAGGACGCGTTTCGGCGTCGCTTCTGCTGCTGTTCGTTCTGCTGGGCGTCGCGGGGGTGGGACTTCTGATTTATCCTCTTTATTTCGACATGTTTCTCATGGTCGTCTGCGGCGTGTGGCTGATCGTGACCGGCGTGTGGGGCATTCTTTCCGTTCAGAAACGGTTCGGGCACCTGGTCCTGCCGATGCCGGGACTGGTCGCGGCGCTGATCGGGCTCCTCCTGGTCATCGCGCCGTTCATCGGCGTGGCCGCCATTTCATGGACCGCGGCGCTGCTGATGCTTCTTTCCGGTGCTCAGATGCTTCTGCTTGCGCTCGGCGTCGATGCCGGGAAATGGGTGATCCCGGACGGAAGACACGACAAAAAACGTTGAGTTTATTGTTTCGTTATCCGCCTTCCCGAAAATGCAAATGTCTTTTTCCGCATGGGCATCGAACCATGCGTTTTTTTTGCTTGTCCTTCTCCATTCCGATTCGTGTATCCTGTTGATTATCCCAACATTCGACCTTTTCCGCTTTGCCGGAGATATGCCATAAGAACATAAAACAGGATGCGGCAAAAAAAACACACTTTTTTTTATTCGCCGCTTGCTTTTCTAAGAAAGGGAGATATATTATAGAAAATAAAAACAATGAACATCTTTTACCATCACCATATTGCAACAATCTTATCCGAAAGGAGAACACCATGCCCGACTTTAAGCAGACCTTCCAGGAGGAAGTGCGCCGTCTGGCCCGCAAAGAGCTCAAGGTTTTTGAAACAAAAATCAACGAGCAGAAGAAGACGATCAACGCCTTGATGAAGCGCATCAACGATTTGGAAAAGAAACAGGTCGCCGCATCCGCATCCGCGGATGTCAAACCGGCGGCGGAACCCGCGCAGACGCCCGCTTCCGCAGCGGATGGCCGCAAGGTCCGTTTCTCCCCGAAATCCCTCGTGAGATTCCGCAAAAAATATTCCCTCTCCCAGAAGGCGCTTGCCATCCTTCTCGGCGTGACTCCCTTCACCGTGAGCCATTGGGAAATCGGAAAGAACCGTCCGCGCACCGTCCAGATCGAAGCGTTCAACGCTCTGACGAAGCTCGGGAAACGCAAATTGTTTGCTCTCGTGGCGGAAAAAGCGCCCGGCGAACTCCCCGCGCCGAAAAAAGCTGCGAAAAAGGCTGTGAAGAATGCCCCGAAGGAAGCTGCCGCCCCGGTGAAACGCGGCCGCAAAAAAGCCGCGAAAACCGCCGCTCCCGCAGAGGCGAAGAAAGCCTGACCGCTTTCTGACACGAAATGCTTTTCCGACGGACTCCATTCGGGTCCGTCTTTTTTTGTTCAAAAATGCGGACTGTGCTTGAAAAAGCTCAAAAAAGGTTGTATAGTATTTGGATGTATCTGAAAACGGAACAGTTCCCGAACTCAACTTCAACGATATCTGGAGACCCACGAACATGGCAAATCCTGTCAATGTCGCGATTGCCGGCGCCACTGGCGCGGTCGGCGTCGAAATGCTCCTCACGCTTGAGAAGCGCAATTTCCCCGTCAAAAACCTGAAACTCCTCGCATCCGCTCGTTCCGTCGGCAAGACGTTCAAGTTCCACGGCGAGACGATCGCGGTCGAAGAAATGACCGAAGAATCCTTCAAGGGCGTCGACATCGCGCTCTTCAGCGCCGGCGCGTCCATTTCCAAGCAGTTCCGCGCCGCCGTCACTGCCGCGGGCGCCGTCATGATCGACAACTCCAGCGCGTTCCGCATGGAGGACGACGTGCCGCTGGTCGTGCCCGAGGTCAACGCCGCCGACGTCTTCCTTCATAAGGGCGTCATCGCGAACCCGAACTGCACTACAGCCATCATGTGCGCCCCGGTCTGGCCGCTCCACAAGGCCAAAGGACTCCGCCGCATGGTCGTCTCCACCTATCAGGCCGCGTCCGGCGGCGGCGCGAAGGCAATGAACGAGCTCATGGAGCAGACCCGCGCGATTCTCGAAGGCAAGCCCGCCGAGGTCAAGGTCATGGCGCAGCAGATCGCGTTCAACCTCTTCCCGCACATCGACGTCTTCCAGCCGAACGGCTACACCAAGGAAGAGATGAAGATGGTGAACGAGACGCGCAAGATCATGCACCTCCCGAACGTGAAGATTTCCTGCACCAGCGTCCGCGTCCCCGTGATGCGCGCCCACTCCGAATCCATCAACCTCGAGTTCGAGAACGAGATCACGCCCGAGGAAGCCCGCGAAATCCTCGCCAAGGCCCCTGGCGTCCAGCTCCGCGACGATCCCGAGAACAAGATCTATCCGATGCCCATGGAAGCCACCGGCATGTACGACGTGCTCGTCGGACGCATCCGCCAGGACATCTCCCGCGACGACAAGCGCGGCCTCGACATCTTCATCAGCGGCGACCAGCTCCTGAAGGGCGCAGCCCTGAACGCCGTTCAGATCGCCGAAGTGCTCGTCAACGGAAAGTAATCATCCGGAAATCCGCCGAACTCATTTCCACGGATGTCCGTTTCAAGCCGTTTCCCCTTGTTCGAGGCGGAGACGGCTTCTCTTTTTCTGTTATTATCTGAAACTTGAGAAGAACCGTTTTTCCCTTGAGTATTTCTTTCCTTTCCGCTGTTCGGAGGACGTCTTTTAACGTTTTTTTTAACTTAAAAACTGTTTTTTCCGATCAGCGATTTCTTTTTCCGTTTCGGAAGATTGATTTTTCCGGCAAACCATGTATATTATGATAAATTGAATTGTCCGACGGTTCGAAACCGGTCTTTCTCCATCGGACGACGAACAATTTCTCGCATTGGAAGGCTATCCTATGACTGAACAGGAAATCCCGCAGGAACAACTGGACGCGGAACCCGTCGCAATGGCTCCGGCGAACTGGATGGACATCGTCCGCCAGCACATCACCGGGCCGGTCTTTTCTCTGGCGTTCCATATCTTCCTGCTCGTGCTGCTCGGCATGATCGTGATCGTCGCCCCGAATGCGGTCAAGGACGACATCGACCCGGTCCAGATCACGGAGATGGAGCCTGTGCTGCCTCCGCCCGAGGAGGAGCCCATGCCGTCCGACATGACCGTGATGGACACGTCCAGCCCGAATCTGGACCGCTACGATTCGAATGAACAACAGCAGATGGAGGAAGTGGGCGTGACGGACGTCCAGATCATGACCGACATCGAGATCCCGACTCCGCTGACGATCCCGGACAGCAATTCCGCGCTGAAGCTCCAGGGCGTGCTTCCGTTCGGTCGTCCGGGCGGTGGCGGCAAGATGGGCGACGGCGGCGATGGCGACGGCCGCGGCAACCTGAAGGGAATGCTGCAGGGCGTGTTCTACGACCTCAAGCAGACGAAGGATCGCCGCGCGACGGATGCGATGGGGAATCCGAATCAGCTGAACGATTATACGCGCGACAGAATCCTTCCGGTCCTGAAACAGTTCATTAACGGGAGCTGGCGCCGGGAATATGACAACCAGGGCAGGGTGCATTACCCTGAACTTGACAAATACTACTGCTCGCCGACCCGTCTCTGGAACTCCTGTTTCTACACCGAACAGATCGACGCCACGGAGGCGCCTGCGGCGTTCCAATGCGGGAACGAGGTCAACACAGGCGGCTGGGTCTGCATTTATTCCGGCAACGTGGTCGCCCCGTTCAGCGGAAAATTCCGGTTCGTCGGGTACTGCGACGACATTCTGCTGATCCGGTTCAACAAGGAGATCGTCTTCGACTACGGCTGGTATTCCGCCACGCTTGCCGAGAATCTGGACCGGATGGGGAATTACCATAGCATTCTGGCCGGGCATCCGGAGAACGACCGCCAGCGCCGCATGATCGCGGACAGCGTCTTTTATTCCAAATACATGCTCGACGTTTATTTCCCCTCTTTCGACAGCAACCACGGCATCGCCAAGGGCCCCGTGCTCGAGGTGCAGGAGGGCCAAGTGTATCCGATCGAGATTATGATCTCCGAAGTCCCCGGCGGAAAGTTCTCCATGCTGCTTTTCATGGAGCAACTGGACAGCTCCGGCAAACCGCTGGAACCGAATCCGGACAGTCTGACCCTCTTCCGTACGACTCTGGATTTGCCGGAACATCCGAACCAGCGCGGGTTCCCCGATTTCAAGCCATTCGGCCCGATCTGGCGCGTGGTGCGCTCGACTTCGGCTTCCTCCGGCGGTTCGGGCAGCGGTTCCGGCAGTCTTCTCGGTAACCGCACGAAGCCTCGCGATGCCCGTGTCTCCGAGGATGACGAGGATCTTTCGCTCTGATTTCTTTTTCTAGCACCTTACGTTTTTTCACCCTGTCCGCGTTGCTCGATGGTGCGCGGACATTTTTTGCCAAAAAAACGAAAAAATAGCTTGAAAACAGTGTAAATGTGCTATAAATTAAGGAACCGTTTTTACGGATTGCCGGTGAACATGATTTCCGGAAACACGTTTTTTTCGAGGTGAACACGATGCAGAACGAACAACCGCAGGTTCAAAACAACGAAATGGACGCGGAAGCCGTCGCCGCGGCTCCCGCGAACTGGATGGACATTGTCCGCCAGCATATCACCGGGCCGGTCTTCTCGCTCGCCTTCCATATCTTCCTGCTCGTTCTGCTCGGCACGCTCGTGATCATCGCGCCGAACGCTGTGAAGGACGACATCGACCCCGTCCAGATCACGGAGATGGAACCCGTGCTGCCTCCGCCCGAAGAGGAACCCATGCCGTCCGACATGACCGTGATGGATACGTCCAGCCCGAATCTCGACCGGTATGATTCCAACGAACAGCAGCAGATGGAGGAAGTCGGCGTGACGGACGTCCAGATCATGACCGACATCGAGATCCCGACCCCGCTGACAATCCCGGACAGCAATTCCGCGCTGAAACTCCAGGGCGTGCTGCCGTTCGGCAGGCCGGGCGGCGGCGGGAAGATGGGCGACGGCGGCGAGGGCGACGGACGCGGCAACACGAAAGGCATGCTGCAGGGGGTGTTCTATGATCTGAAACAGATGCGGAACCGTCAGAAAAATGATGATTTCAGGGCGGATCAATGGGTCGGCGGCTGGCACATAGAACGAGTCAATCCGACTTTGAACATCATGAAATCGTTTGTGAACGGCTCCTGGCAGAGACAATATGACAACGAAGGCAAGGTGCATTATCCGGCGCTTGACAAGTATTACAGCCCTCCGATGCGACTTTGGACCTCCTGTTTCTTCTCGGAATCCATCAATGCCGACGAAGCTCCGAAAGCATACGATTGCGACAAGGAAGTGAATCCGGCGGCGTGGGTCTGTATCTACTCCGGCAATGTCGTAGCACCGTTTACAGGCAAATTCCGGTTCGTCGGCACGGCGGACGATGTGATGTTCGTACGGTTCAACAAGGAGATTGTGCTGGATTACGGATACGCGTCCTTCTCGGTCGGGGAGTATTGGACGGGCTCCAATGACAGCAACCGGCAGGCTCTGGCGAGCGACAGCGACAGGAGCATCCGCAACCGGAGTTCCCTGTATTCCAAACAGAAACTCGAAGTCTATAACACGTCCGGCTCCATCGGCCTGGCAAAAGGCCTGCCGATTTCGATCAGGGAAGGCGAGATTTATCCGATTGAGATCCTGATCTCGGAAATCCCGGGCGGAAGCTATTATCAGGCTCTCTATATCGAACGCCTTGACGACCATAACCAGCCGCTTGATCCGAATCCCGACCGCATGACTCTTTTCCGTACGACGCTGGACTTGCCGGAACAGCCAAAGGGAAATATGTTCCCGCAGTTCAATCCATACGGCCCGCTCTTCCGTGTTGTGCCTTCCAGAACGGCATCCTCCGGCGGCGGATCGGGCAGCGGCTCCGGCACTCTTCTCGGCAACCGCACGACGCCGCGCACGGCGCGCGTGAACGAGGATGACGACGACCTTTCCTTATAACGTTTGAGCAGACAGACCGGACACACGGAAGGAGAAAGAATCAATATGAGAAAGTCTGAAAAGATGGGGATGAGGATTCTTGAAACTGTGTTCAATCTGGTGCTTCCTGTCATAGCCGTATGCCTGCTTTGTGTACTTGCCTCGCCGGACGCGATGTGCGCCGCCGACGATGATTTTCTGATTTCCCTGCCGACGAAGAAAAACGAGGCGAACAACAAAACATCGGCCTCATCCCCCAAAAAAGAAAAGGTCCTCGGTGCCGTTGCCGCCGAGGATATGCTGCAAGGCGTGTTTTATGACCTTAAGCAAACACGAAATCACCGGCCCAACAAAGATTTTTCCGCGGTGTCCACCGATGGCGAATATGTGAATGCGAATCTCAACCCGACTCTGAAGGTCGTACAATCATTTGTCAACGGAACATGGCAGAAAAGCAATGAAATCAATGGGCGTGTAAACTACTCCGCCCTGAATGCGTATTATTCTCCGACGAACAAGGTTTGGATTTCCAGTTTCTATATTGGTGACACCTCGTCCATAACAGCCCCGCAGGCTTTTGGATGTCCTGAAGATGTCAAGCCTAATTGCTGGATCTGCATTTATTCGGGGTATATTGTCGCCCCGTTTTCGGGACAGTTCCGGTTCGTCGGGTTCGGTGATGATTTCCTCGTAGTCCGCATTAACCGTGATATCGTGTTTGACTATGGTCGGATTTCTGCAACCCTCGGGGTCAACTTAGACCCTGAAAAGCGCTCTTCTCTTACCGCCGCCGGCAGTGAGAAAAGCCAGCCTTCCAAGAATCCGATCGAACGGATCATGCCGACCATCAACAGGGGAGAATCCGGATCTTCTTTCTATTCGAAAAACAAACTGGTAATCCGTTCCCCCGAATACATGAATACGGCCAGCGATTTCGGTTGCGGTCTGGCAAATGGTTCCATAATCAGCGTGCGACAAGGAGAAGTGATTCCTATTGAGATCCTTGTCGGAGATGTCGGAGGAAAATTCAATTATGTACTGTTTGTAGAGCGCCTGGACACAAACGGAAAGGTCTTGTATCCGGATAAGCCGCTTCAACTGTTCCGGACTTCGGAGGAATTGCCGCCGTCTTTCTCAGACGATGCAGCTGTCGCCTACGACAAAAACAGCCCGATCTGGAAAGTCGTCGATTCAAGAGGCAAGCCTATTCCGTCCCATAATCCTTCCGTCACAAAAAAGGACGGTCCGTCGGACGTCGGTGCGAAAAGCTCTTCCGGTGGGCAGGAGAAACAGACTTCCGTACAACCGGAAAATGATCCCAAGCCGAAGAGAACCGTCAAAACGACAAAGCAGGGCAATCTTACCACGCAAACGGTGACGGAAAACAACGGCGATACCACGGTCGAGACCGTGACCATGATCGAGGTGAACGGAGATACGACGACACAGACAACAGTCGTGACCGAAACGAAAAATGGGAAAGTCGTGAAGAAAACCACGAGCACGACCACGACGACAACGGAAAACCTGGCAACGAAAACGGATGAAAACCCGGCTTCTTCCAGCGGAACTTCGACGGAAAAAGCCTCTTCCGACAGTAAGACAGATTCCACCACGAAAACGCAGAGAAATAATCCGTTTGGCTACTTGCAACAGCTGCCGGAGGATGAGGAATAATCCAGAACGGAAGAAGCCCCGGACTCAGATGCAGTAGTCCATGTCGCCGCGGTCCGCGTTATGCCTCTCGTAGGACGCGAGGATATCGGCGAGTGTGGTTCCGGCCATCAGGGCGCGGATGTCTTCGTTGAGCTTGCACCAGACTTCGCGCGGGGCGCAGTTTTCGCTGAGTTTGCACCGTTTGGGGGCAGATACGCAGTCGACGATGGACAGCGGGCCCTCCATGACCTCAATCACGGCCAGGAGCGTGATGTCCTCCGGCTTCATTGCGAGATGGAATCCGCCGTTGACGCCGCGCACGGACCGGATCATTCCGCCTTTGCGGAGGGCGATCACGAGGCGGCTGATGTACTTTTCGGAAATCTGCTGCGATTTCGCGATGTCGCGGATCAGGCGCGGTTTTTCCGACTGATGGAGCGCAAGGTCCATCAAGATACGAAGTCCATAGCGTCCTTTGGTCGATATTTTCATAGAATGTAAAACTCCGGTAAGATTTCCGAAAAAGTCATGTTTTTGTCTTATAATATGCCACTCGAAACCGGAAAATCAAGCGAAAAAATGTAAAAAGGAACGAATTATCCGGATTTTATTCTGATTTCCTTCGTACACCACGGTGTTTTTCCCCGTGCAAACGGGCAGCCTTCTTCGCGGCGCGGTTGGATTTCGGCGCCGCCGATGCGTTCTTTTCCTGTCTGCGCGGTTTCCCAGACGGTGCGTTTTTCTTACCGTGAAGCGTGCCGGACGATGTTTTTTTCTTCGTCTTTTCCAGCAGAACCATCGTTTCGACGTTGGGCGAGCCGGGGAACATGTCGAAGACGCGGACGGCCGTGGGGAAATAGCCGTTGTGCTTCCACGCTTTGAGCGTGTTCGGGACCTCGTCGGCGGAACAGAAGATGTTCAGGACACGCGCCGGGGAACGCTTCGCGATGGCGGCGATCACGTTCGGGCGGACGCCGCTCCGGGGCGGATCGAGGATGAAGAGCTCGCCTTCGGGCTGTTCCTCGTCCGCGCCGTAGAGATCGGCGGGGCAGGGCGGGAGCTTGTTCTCAATGGCCGACGGGGTGACGGCCGAGGCGACGAACTCGATGTCAGCGTCCGGGCGGTTGTGCAGGGCGTTGCCGGAGGCGGCGTGGATGGCCGGGCCGTTGAAGTCCATGCCGAAGGTGCGTTCCGGCGTGTCGCCGAGCGCGACGGCGAAGAGTCCGTAGCCGGAGAAGAGGTCGACGAGCGTGGATTCCGGGCCGGGGTTCAGGAGTTTTTTCGCCTCGGTGACGAACGCGCCGAGAATGGATTCGTTGACCTGGGAGAACGCTGACGGAGGGTACAGGAACTTGCAGCCCGCGACCGTGAGGTCGAGATATTCGGAGCCGAAGAGCTTCTTGAATGGATGCGCCCCGGCGGAACGCGATTCGAGGTAGAATTCCGAGCGGGATTCGTCCAGGAACGTGAACATGGCGGCGACCTGCGGGAGTTCGGCGCGGATATGGTCGGCCAGCAGCTTGACCTTGTGCATGATCGCGGCGTCCAGGTGGAAGAAGTTCAGGATCAGCGTCAGCCTGTCGGAGCCGCCGCGCACGACGATGAAGTTCAGACTGCGTCCGACGGCCCGGTATGCGGGCGAGACGAGCGTCTTTCTGAGCCAGCTGTAGACGTCGTTGTGGGAGTCGGGTTCCAGCGTGGACCGGAGCGTTTC
>JAGCTY010000127.1 GCA_017963105.1 Lentisphaeria bacterium | reverse complement strand
GAATATCATGGAGGGCACGGTGTCGCGCTCGATGAGCGTGCGCAGTACCTTCCCCTCGCCGATGAGGTGGCGCTGCCCCGCGACCTCGTCGAGCGTGCGGGGCCTCAGGCGCTCGGCGAGCGGCGCGGACTCGTCCATGGCCGCAGCGGCGGCGAAGAGGGATGGCTGCCTGTCGCGCATTCCGTCAGCCCTCCTTGCGTCCGGCGTGGAGGTTGATCTGGACAAGACGCTCCTTGGTGTTCATTTCGCTGTTCCTTTTCCTTTCATGCGTTTGGCCATATTATACCACACGTAATCGGCTTTTTGCTCGTGCCTCGCAAAAAACCGGTTACAGCGCTTCCCGACTTTGACAGAATCTGATTAGGCTCTGGCAATGACTGGAGCTCGCTATGTCGCCATCTCAGTTCGAGGTGGCGATTTTTTTGCAATTCCCCCTTGCGTTCCGTCGAAGGATATGATATAATTATAGGATAACACAATACCTCTATAAAGGCCATGACAATAGAACTCTTCAAGAACAACGGAATACCGTACCTGCGGCTCGTCGAGTCGCGCGGCACCGAGCGGCGGGGCGCGAAGGTCGTCCAGCGCCGCAAGACCGTCCTGTGCATAGGCCCGCTCTCGCGGCACGACGACGGCAGGCCCGACTACCTCCTGCGGCTGCGGCAGTCGTTCCGCGACGGCAAGCCGCTGATCAAGTCGCTCGAGCCGTTCGTCGGGGCGGAGCCGCGCAAGGAGGTGCAGGTTCCGTTCAGGGACGGCGACGAGAAGTGCCTCGGCGAGCCGAAGCGCATGGCGGCCGCGATCCTCGACCCCGTGTTCGCCGCGCTAGGGCTGGACGAGCTCTTCGCGAGCGTCAAGTTCGCGTCGAAGATCAGGTACGACCTGGCGGGGATCGTGAGGCTTCTCGTGTACGGACGCCTTCTCGACCCCGCGTCCAAGCGCTCGACGATGGGGCAGAACGGGGAATGGCACAGGCCCCTCGCGGACGAATCGTACCAGGGGTGCGTCTACGACGCGCTGGACGTGATATGCGCCAACTCCGCCCGGATAGTCAGGCGCATGGACACCTGCATCAGGCGCGGGGCGGGGCGGGACGCGAAGGTCGTGTTCTACGACGTGACGAACTTCTACTTCGAGATCCCGTGGCCGGACGGGGACGTGCTGGACGCGGAGGGCAGGGTCGTCGCGAAGGGGCTGAGGAAGCTCGGCGTCAGCAAGGAGAACCGCAGGCAGCCGATCGTGCAGCTCGGGCTCTTCATGGACGACGACGGGATACCGATCTCGTTCGGGGTGTTCCCCGGGAACACGCTGGACCACCACACGCTGAAGCCCGCCATGGAGAAGACGGTCGACACGCTGGCGGCGGGGAGGTACATCCTCGTCGCGGACCGCGGGATGTACTCCGGCCCCAACGTGCTCCACGCGGTCGACGCGGGCAACGGGTACATCGTCGCGAAGAGCCTCCGCAAGAGCACGAAGGCCGACGTGGCGTGGGCGACCGACCCGAAGGGGTACGACTGCCCCGGCGCGGACTTCCGGTGCAAGTCAAAGGTGGTGCCCCGGACTGTCAAGGTCCTGACAAGGGACGAGGACGGCAAGGACGTCGTGGCCGAACGCAAGCTCAAGGAGAAGATCGTCGTCTACTGGAGCAGGGCGTTCTACGAGCGCGAGCGCCACGAGCACGAGTCGTTCCTCTCCTTCGTCGAGAAGCTCAAGGCCAACCCGGCGGGGTTCAGGGTCGCGGCGGCGCAGCCCAAGGACCTGAGGAAGTTCCTGAAGAAGGAATACCTCAACAAAAAGACCGGCGAAGTCCTCGACGGGAAGGAGCTGCTTGCCATGATCGACGACGAGAAGCTCGAGGAGTTCACGTGCCTCATGGGCTACTACCAGATCGCCACCTCGGAGCTGGACATGCCCGACAGGGAGGTGGTCGAGAAGTACCACGGACTGACGCAGATAGAGGACCAGTTCCGCGAGATGAAGGGAACCCTCGAGGCCCGTCCGATGTACGTGCGCACAAGAGACCACATCCGCGCGCACCTCATGGTGTGCTTCATCGCCCTCACGATGCTGCGGCTCATGCAGCGCAAGACGAAGGCCTCGCTCGGCGCGGAGTCCGGGGGCGACCTCGACTGGACATACGGCATCCCGGGCGCGCGGCTCGTCAAGGCGCTCGCGGACTGGCAGGTGGACGAGCTTCCGAAGGGATACCTGCGGATGCTGAACGTCACCGGCGACGACATCAAGACGGTGCTGGGGGCGTACGGCATCAAGATCCAGCCCCGGCTCTACACGAAAGGAGACATCCGTGAACTGAAATCCACCGTCAAAGCGTTCTAACTAACACATTAAAAATTATGGCGGCGATGCGCGTCAAACCCGCGTCGCCATTGACCGAGAAGCACATTTTTGAAAATCAAAGTGTCAAAGTCGGGTG
>JAGCTY010000126.1 GCA_017963105.1 Lentisphaeria bacterium | reverse complement strand
CGTCTTCGGCGCGCAGTCGATCAGGGAGAAGAGGTGGAGGAAGGACGGGAACGTGCCGAGGATGCTCATCTGCGTGCTCATCAGGTTCATGCCGAAGAACAGCATGCCGAACCCGAAGATGGCGTTGCCCCAGCCGCGTATATTACGTTTTTTGGAGAAGGTGAGAATCAACCCCAGTGTAATGGCGGGCAATGAAATACCGCTGAGATTGAACGAAATCAGCTGCGCGGTCACTGTCGTGCCGATGTTTGCGCCGAAAATGATGCCGATTGCCTGCACCAGGTTCAGCAGACCGGCGTTGATGAAGCCGAGCACCATGATGGTCGTGGCGGAGCTGGACTGGATGACCGCGGTGACGAAAGCGCCTGCGATCACGCCCAGGACCGAGTTTTTCGAGAAGAACTGGAGCACATGCTGCATCTTTTCGCCCGCAATATTCTGGAGGCCGCGGCTCAGGCGCAGCACACCGAAGATCAGGAACGCGATGCCGCCGATCATGCTCATGGACACGGAGAACATATCGATGCCGAGCAGACGGGCGTCCAGCGCGCGGATGTAGATGCCGTGCGCCGGGTCGGCGACCTCGATCGCGAAATGGTATTCGCCGGTTTCCCCGCCGAGGCGGACGAACGTCTTCGCCAGGCCGTTCTTGTCGGTCCGGCCTTCCGGGTTCAGGACCTTCGGCGCGGATTTGCTGCGCGGAGCGGACTTGACGCTGAAATAGACCGGCGCGTTCTCGACGGGGTTGCCGTCCGCGTCGACGACCTTGATCATGAGCGGTTCCCCCATGACCTCGTTCGTCATGCCCTGCCGTTCGGCGTTTTCGATCTTCGCGCCCACGGTCATGCGGACGAGCACGGACTTGTCGGGATCGTTCAGCGGCGTGACCTTGACGTAGTTGTCGCCGACCTTGTGGCCGGCACGGATCTTTGCGCGGACCACGCCGACCACGTCGGTTTCTTCCGACAGCGGCGTGATTTCGAGGTCCGACCCTTCCTCGGCTTCGAATTTCACCGGTTCCCCGGCGAGAAGAATCTGCTTGCCGGACGGGGAGTCGTCGCCCGCCACGCCGCGCACTTCCACGCGCACGTCGCGCTCGAATTCCTCGCCCGGGATGGTGCATTGGTCGGTGCCGTAGACGACGTCGAGACGTCCGATTTTGTGGGACCGTTCAGAGGAACCGTCGCATGAGGAGAAGACCGCGATCAGAAGGAACGCCAGCAGGAAGGCGGCGAGTTTGGAAACAAGTCTCATAAAGGCCCTTCGGTTGAATTGTTTTTCCACAATAATATACCACTCTTCACGATAAAAATCAAGTATCGCCTTGAAAAAGAAGGAAAGAAGCATTATATTATTTCGATTGTGGTTCTGCCTCCCCGGCACCGCGGGTTTTGTCGCACGGGGGCGGCCGGACGCATTCATCCGCCGTTTGAAGGCGCCCTTCCCGTGGAAGGGAAGCCGTTCTGCGGACAACGCGATCAAAACAATCCAGACGAGCAAAAGGAAGTGTTTTTCTATGGAAACACTGAAGTCTCTGATAGCCAATTCCATTTATCCTCTGGCGGCTTTTGCCGTCTCCATGATTCTGACCCGCGTCTGTATCGCTGTGCTGCCGCACCTGGGGTATATGGACATGCCGAAGGGCAGACATATCCACAAAAAGCCCGTTCCGCGTGCGGGCGGCATCGGTTTCATCCTTGCTTTCTGGTTCTCCATCATGCTCTACGCGGGGAAGCTCTGCCACGGAGATTTCACGAAACTCGCGGACCAGAACGTCGGCCAGTTCCTTATCGCGCTGGCGGGCGCGTCCATCATTCTGTTTTTTACCGGGCTGTACGATGACCGGTTCGACATGCCGAGCCTGATCAAGCTCATGCTCCACATCTCGGCGGGCGCGGCGCTGTATTTCCTGGGCGGAGGCATCCGCACGGTTTTCGACTTTACGCTGCCCTGGTACCTGGCGCTGATCGTGACGGTCTTCTGGACGATCGGCATCGTGAACGCGTTCAACCTGATCGACGGGCTGGACGGGCTCGCGGCCGGACTGGCGTCCATTTCCTCCGTCTGCATCGCGGTATGGATCCTGCTCAGCGGCGGGAACTTCCCCATGGTGGTCCTGCTCTTCACGTTCTGCGGGGCCTGCCTCGGCTTCCTGGTCTTCAACTTCTCCCCGGCGCGCATCTTCATGGGCGACACGGGCAGCATGTTCCTCGGCCTCTTCTTCGCCATGACGAGCATGGACCAGTGTTCGCGCCCGGCCGTCACCGTGGCCGCCCTGCTGGTGCCTCTGGTCGCCATCGGCGTGCCGATCTTCGACGTGATCCTGGCGATCTGGCGGCGCAGCATAAGACGGTTCGGGATCCACATGCTGAAAGAGAACCTCGACGACGCCGAAGCCGTGACCGAACTGGAAAACGGCATCGATTCGACCGGACGGATCGAACTCAAGAAAGTGATCGAAAGCGAAAAAGGCGTGATGGACGCCGACCAGGACCATCTGCACCACAGGCTTCTGCGCGAATCCCACAACAAGACCAGCCGCGCCGTCCTGCTGATCTATGCTCTCTCCATCGTTTTCTCGCTCGGCGCGATCGGACTCACGTTCATCGGACGCAGCATGCCGGCCCTCGCGTTCCTCCTGGTCATCATCGGCGTGTTCTTTACGCTCCGCCTCGCGAACATCGAGCTCCTGGCCTCCATGAGCGTGCTGGCCCAGGGCGTCCGTTTCCCGCGGAAATCCTTCCTCCTCACCGCCGCCCACCCGTTGATCGACTTCCTCATGGTGACGGCGTCGTTTTTCCTGACCTATGCGCTTTTGCAGAGGGCGGTCCGCTCAACCTATAACATCTATCTTTTCCTGATCCTGGTCATTCCGTACTTCCTGGTCCTGATTCTTTCCGGCGTCTACCGCACCTACTGGCTGCGCGCCGGCATCGAACGGTATTATTTCCTGCTGAAACTTCTGTTCCTGGCCGCGTGCATTTCTTTCATTCTCCTGAATGTCTTCGCCATAAAAGGCTGGGTCCTCGCCGGCATATCGAAGCGCATGACGGTCATCATCTTCCTGCTTCAGACTTTCTTCTCCTGCGGCGCCGTCATCGCCGAGCGCGCCTTCCTCCATTTCTTCGAATCCTTCGCGATCCGGTCCTACTACCTGAAGAATTCGCCCGAGGCCAGCCAGCACTACACCCTCATCCACGGCGGCGGTCTCGGCTGCCGCATGTACATCAACAACCTGTACAGCAGCCGCCACCTCAGCTGTCCGTTCCGCATCCTGGGCATTATCGACGAGGATCCGTCTCTTCAGGGGCTGAACGTCTACGGGTTCCGCGTGCTCGGCACCAGCCATGACCTGGAAACGCTTTACAAGAAAAAACCTTTCGACACCATCGTTCTCACCACGGTCAACATTTCCGACGAAGTGATCGAAATGATGCGCACATTCGCCCGGTCTCATAATGTCCGCGTGACCATGTTCCTCTCCCAGGAGTATCCTGCCGATCAGGATTTCTTCAACATGCTGCAGAGCAGGGCGATCAATCCCATCGAGAAGGAAGGAGCCGAGGCAGAGGACGACGATCCCGGGCTCGGACTATGACGTTCCACGAAATCGGAGAAAACCTGGAGCAGTACTTCATCGAGATCATCCAGGAGAAACGCCGCGGTTCGTTCGACCGGATCACCTACGGATTTCTGTTCATGGTTTCGCGCTTCTACCGCCGCGCCGTGCAGTTCCGCCTCTGGCTCTACGAAAACCGCGTGATCCGCAACCACTCCATCGGCTGCCTGGTGGTGAGCATCGGCAACCTCACTTGCGGCGGCACGGGCAAGACCCCGGTCGTCGAGATCTTCGCCAAGACGCTGAGCCGGAAAGGACGCCGCGTCGCGGTCCTGAGCCGCGGATACCGCAGCCGCGACAACCGCTCCTTCTTCGAAAAACTCCGCAGCAAATTCTCCTCGCAGCACCGGTTCGTCCCGCCGCGCGTCGTCTCCGACGGAAAAGACCTCCTGCTGAACTCGCTCTCCGCGGGCGACGAGCCGTACATGCTCGCGACCAACCTGAAAGACGTGGTCGTGCTGGTCGACAAGGACCGCGTGAAATCCGGCCTCTACGCCATCGAGGAATACCACACCGACACGCTCATCCTCGACGACGGGTTCCAGTACCTCGGCCTGCGCCCGCACCTGAACATCCTCCTCGTCGACTCCACCTGTCCCTTCGGAAACCACCATGTTCTGCCGCGCGGCCTCCTCCGCGAACCAATCAAGAACATCCGCCGCGCCGACTACATCTTCCTCACGAAATCGGACGCATCGCCGCGTCTGCGCCACCTGAAGGACTTCATGCGCCGCCACAACCGCCGCGCCGAAATCATCGAGTGCTGCCACCGTCCGAAATACCTGGAGGACGTGTTCGACCGCGGCGTCCGGTTCCCCCTTGAAATGCTCAACGGCCTGAAGATCGCGTCGCTTTCCGCCATCGCGAACCCGGCCAGCTTCAACGCCTTCCTGACCCAGCACGGCGGCGAGATCGTGCTCGAACGCCATTTCGCCGACCATCACCGCTACAGCCAGCAGGAAATGATCGATTTCGTGAACAGCGCCAAGTCCGCCGGCGCCGAATACATCCTGACCACCGAAAAGGACGCCGTCCGAATGCCGCGCCTCGACCGCCGCGACCTCCCGTTCCTCTTCCTCCGCATCGAGATCGACATCCTCAGCGGGCAGGAAAACTTCGACCAGTGCATCACGCGCATCTGCTTCCTGTGAGCGGGACGCAGCCGCGGCGAAAAAGCTCCGGAAAAGACAAAAAACGGTTTTTTCCGGCGCTTTCTTTTATTTTCTATAAAGAAATTGCTTGATTTTTTAGGAAAAACCCTTATATTAAATGTTTATCTTTCCGCAATCGACAAAAAAAACACGCTAGAAAAAACGCAAAACAACTGCTAGAAAGGATTTCGCATGAAGAAATCTTCCGCGAAAAAGTACGTCTATCTGTTCGGTAAAGGCATGAGCGACGGCGACGCTTCCATGAATGAACTGCTCGGCGGCAAAGGCGCCAACCTCGCCGAAATGGCCAAGCTCGGCCTCCCGGTTCCCGCCGGATTCACCATTACCACCGAATGCTGCGTCGATTATTTCGCGAACGGCCAGAAGAATCCCTCCGGCCTCGACGCCCAGATCGAGACTGCTCTCGCAAAAGTCGAAAAAGCCATGGGCATGAAGTTCGGCGACAAGGACAATCCGCTGCTCGTCTCCTGCCGCTCCGGCGCCCGCAAATCCATGCCCGGCATGATGGAAACCGTCCTGAACGTCGGCCTCGCCACCAGCACGATCCCCGGCCTCGTGAAGCGCACCGGCGGCAACGAGCGCTTCGTCTACGACGCCTACCGCCGCCTCATCATGATGTACTCCGACGTCGTCATGGAAAAGGCCGAGGGCATCGAACCCGCCGAAGGCTGCGCCATCCGCAAGCAGCTCGACGCCATGCTCGACGACCTGAAGAAGGCCAAAGGCTACAAGAGCGACACCGATCTCACCGTCGCCGATCTGAAGAAACTCTGCAAGGACTTCAAAGTCCGCATCAAAAAGGTCCTGAAGAAGGAATTCCCCGACGACCCCATGCTCCAGCTTGAAGGAGCCATCGGCGCCGTCTTCAAGAGCTGGAACGGCAAGAAGGCCGTCTCCTACCGCCGCATCGAGGGCATTCCGGACGACTGGGGCACCGCCGTCAACGTCCAGAGCATGGTCTTCGGCAACATGGGCAACACCTCCGCCACCGGCGTGGCATTCACCCGCGACCCCGCCACCGGCGACAACAAGTTCTACGGCGAATGGCTGGTCAACGCCCAGGGCGAAGACGTCGTCGCCGGCACCCGCACCCCGAACCCGCTGAACGACGAGACCAAGAACGAGCAGAACAAGCACCTTCCCTCCATGCAGGAGATGCTCCCGAAGACCTACAAGGAGCTCGTCGGCATCCGCAACAAGCTCGAACGCCACTATCACGACATGCTCGACATCGAGTTCACCATCCAGGATACGCAGCTCTTCATGCTCCAGTGCCGCGTCGGCAAGCGCACCGGCACCGCCGCCCTGAACATGGCCATGGACATGCTCAAGGAACACCTCATCGACGAGAAGACCGCCGTCATGCGAGTCGCCCCGGCCCAGCTCGACGAACTCCTCCACCCGATCCTCGACCAGAAGGCCGAAAAGGCCGCCAAGGTCATCGTGAAGGGCCTCCCCGCCGGTCCCGGCGGCGCGGTCGGTCAGATCGTCTTCAACTCCGAAGATGCCATGGCCTGCCACAAGAAGAAAGTCGCCTGCATCATGGTCCGTGAAGAGACCAACCCGGAAGACGTCGACGGAATGCGCGCCGCCACCGGCATCCTGACCGCACGCGGCGGCATGACCAGCCACGCGGCGCTCGTCTGCCGCGGCTGGGGCAAGTGCTGCATCGTCGGCGCGGCCGACATCCAGGTCGACGAGGTCAGGAAGACCCTCAAGATCGGCAAGCAGACGTTCAAGGAAGGCGACATGCTCAGCCTGAACGGAACCCGCGGCTATGTGTACGCCGGCGCACTGAAGACCGTCGACTCCAGCGAAAACGAACAGCTCAAGAAGTTCATGAAGCTCGTCGACAAGTTCAAAAAGCTCGGCGTCCGCGCCAATGCCGATACCGCCGAAGACGCCGCCAAGGCCCGCGCGTTCGGAGCCGAGGGCATCGGCCTCTTCCGCACCGAGCACATGTTCTACGGCGGCAACGAAAAGCCGCTCTTCGCCCTCCGCAAGATGATCCTCAGCAGCACGCCCGAAGAACGCGTCGCCGCCCTCAACGAGCTCTTCCCCTACGTCAAGAATGACGTCCTCGCCACCATGAAGGCCATGGAAGGCCTCCCGGTGACCATCCGCTTCCTCGATCCGCCGCTGCACGAGTTCGTCCCGCACACGAAGGAACAGCAGCTTGAGCTCGCCAAGTCCATCGGCATCACCCACGCGGAATTCCTGAAGCGCGCCGACGCCCTGAAGGAAAGCAACCCGATGATGGGGCACCGCGGCGTCCGCCTCGGCGTCACCTATCCCGAGATCACCGCCATGCAGGCGCGCGCCATCTTCGAGGCCGCCGCCGAGATCGAGAAGAAGGACAAGAAGCGCTGCCACATCGAGATGATGATCCCCGTGACCTGCGATCCGAACGAACTCAAGGACCAGAAGAAGATCATCGAACAGGTCGCCGCGGAAGTCGCGAAGAAGAACAAGATCAAAAAGTTCGACTACATGGTCGGCACCATGATCGAGATCCCGCGCGCCGCCATCCTCGCCGGAAAGATGGCCGAGGAAGCCGAATTCTTCTCCTTCGGCACCAACGACCTCACCCAGATGACGTTCGGCTTCTCCCGCGACGACATCGGCTCCTTCGTCGGTGAATACCTCAACAAGGACATCATCCCCGCCGATCCCTTCCAGACCATCGACCGCGACGGCGTCGGCTGGATGATCCGTCACGCCGTTGAGGCCGGACGCGCCACCCGCAAGAACCTGAAGGCCGGCATCTGCGGCGAACAGGGCGGCGAACCGAAGTCCGTGGAGTTCTGCCACGAAGTCGGTCTGAACTACGTCTCCTGCAGCACCTATCGCGTGCCCATCGCACGTCTGGCCGCCGCCCAGGCCGCCATCAAGTCCGAGGCAGCCGCGAAGGCCGCGAAGAAGGCGAAACGGAAATAATCTCCGTTTCCTCCGTTCTTACCGGGACGCCTGTTCATCGGGCGTCCCGTTTTCATCTTCATCCGTCAAACTCGAGCCCTCTTTCATCCATGCAGTTTTCCGACCATCCCGTTTCCTTCTTCTATCCCTGGCGTTTCGTATCCCGCGAACTCTGGCGGTCCGTCATGGTCGATTTCCGCGACCACGGCGCGGACCGCCTCGTGATCGTGCAGGAGTGGATGGAGCGCATCCTCACCGACCACGTTTTTTACCTGGACCTGCTGGAGATGGTCCGCGACGCCGGGATGAAGCTGTTCGAAGTTCATGCCCCGAACGGTCCGCACTGGGACCTCTCGTGCGTGTTCGAGGGGCGGCGCGGCCCGATGATCGAGGGGCACAGGCGCGCCCTGTGCTACGCCGCGGAAACCGGATGCCGCACGTACACGATCCACATCGGCGCGGGCCAGTACAACCGGTTCCGCATGCCGATTCCGAAACTCCGCGAGGCCGCGCTCCGCACGCTCGACGAACTCGTCCCGCACGCGGAAAAGCTCGGCGTCGTGATCGCCGTGGAAAACAGTTTCGAGCCGCCGAACACCCCCGACGAGGTACTGTTCCTGCTGGAGCATTTCAACTCGCCCGCGCTCGGCTGCTGCTACGACGCCGGACACGCGAACGTCATGGCCCCCGCGTCCGGCAAGCGCCAGGAGCTTTACTGCCCCGTCATGAAGGAGATCTGGGACGGCCATGTGGTCGAGTACCCGAATGCCCTTGATAAGCTCGCCCCGTACGTCGTGACCGCGCATCTGCACGACAACGACGGCTACCGCGACGCGCACGCGCTGCCCGGCTCCGGGTCCGTCGACTGGCCCGTCATCCTCGCGAAACTTGCCGCCTGCCCGAGGCTGGTCTCCGTGCAGTCGGAAGTCCATTGCGACCGCGCGGAAAACGAGGTCACGCCCGGCCGCATCTGCCGGAAGTTCTCGGAGCTTTTCGCCTGACCGCCGGCTCTTCTTCGCGCCCGCACAGTCCGCGTTTTCATCCATTTTTATCTGTTTTTTTGCAGTTTTTTCAGATTCCGGCTTGACTTTTCCGCAAATCGGGGAAACAGTATTGTTGAAACAATGGCTTTCATTTTCCCCTGTTCAACAGAAAGGATTCCGCAAATGAAAAAAACGTATGTGCTCGACACGAACGTCATCCTCCACAGCGCGCAGTCGCTGAACTCGTTCGAAGACAACGAAGTCGTCATCCCCATGACCGTGATCGAGGAGCTCGACAAATTCAAACGCAACCAGGATGAACTCGGCCGCAACACCCGCCAGGCGATCCGCCAGATCGACGCGCTCCGTCAGAAAGGCTCGCTCGCGAAGGGCGTCAAGCTCGACAATTCCCTGAATCCCCGCAAATGCGGCAGCCTCCGCGTCATGGTCAGCGAGGGGCGTCTCTCCGGCAGCTCGGACATGAACGTGCCCGACAACCGCATCCTGAACGTGGCGAAGATGCTGATGGAGCGCGAGAAGCACCCCGTGATCTTCATCACCAAGGATCTGAACCTGCGCCTGAAAGCCGACGCGCTTGGCATCCCCGTGGAGGACTTCGAGTGCGAACAGGTGAACAGCGACGAACTCTACAGCGGCGTGCTCACGATCCCCGCCGATGACGAACACATTGCCAGGTTCTACCGCGACGGCTTCATCGAGATCCCGAAGGGCGTCACGGTCTACCCGAACGAATTCGTGATGTTCGCCGACAAGGCGAACGACCGCCACACCTCCGTCGGCTGGTGCCGCCACGGCCGCATCGAGGTACTCCCGAACGGCGCGGGCGAACGCGTCGGCGGCATCACGCCCCGCAGTCTGGAACAGCGCATGGCCCTGATGCTCCTCACCGACCCCGAAATCCAGGTCGTCTCCCTGGTCGGACAGGCCGGCAGCGGCAAGACCCTGCTCGCCCTCGCGGCCGCCGTCGAACAGGCCATCAACAACAACCTGTACGAACGCATCCTCGTGAGCCGTCCGATCGTGCCGATGGGCAAGGACATCGGCTACATGCCCGGCGGCAAGGACGAAAAACTCGGCGTCTGGATGCAGCCCATCTATGACAACCTCGAATTCCTCATGCAGAACGGCGGAAAGAAGGACCCGCAGACCGTCCGCCGCCGCCTCGACGACATGCGCCGCTACCACCAGCTCGAACTCGAGGCCCTGACCTACATCCGCGGCCGCAGCATCCCGCGCCAGTTCATCATCGTGGACGAGGCGCAGAACCTGACGCCGCACGAGGTGAAGACGATCGTCAGCCGCGCAGGCATGGGTTCGAAGATGATCCTCACCGGCGACCCCGCCCAGATCGACAATCCCTACCTCGACGCCTCCAGCAACGGCCTTTCCTACCTCGTCGAGCATTTCAAGGGCATCGACCTGCACGGCCACATCACGCTGAGGAAGAGCGAACGCAGTCCGCTGGCCGCGGCCGCCGCCGAACACCTCTGAGGAGGACAAGTCCTCCACTGCGGCAGTGCGCTCGGCTTCGCTTGCGCACGGGAGACGGAGTCTCCACTGCGGCAGTGCGCTCGGCTTCGCTCGGGCACATGTTGCTTTCCATCCAGGCACTGCCTTAACACAGCTTGCTGCGCTACGTTAAGTATAGCCCTGCCGACCCGGTCGGCGGGGCTTTTTCGTCAAAAAGTATATCTTTTTTCCCGAAAAACGATTTGCTTTCCGGGAAAAACGTGTATATTAGAGTAGATTCTAAATTTTATTTCTCATATCTCAACGGATGCCTCTATTGTCCTGAACGAATGAATAGAGGTGTCCACAACGAAAGAAAGGCTCGATATGACTACTATGATGAAGACAGTTTGCGCCGGTGCCGTTTTCGCCACGGCCGCCGCGGCATTCGCCGATTTCCACGACTGGGCGAAAGCCCCGCCGATGGGCTGGAACAGCTGGGACTGCTTCGGCACCACCATCACCGACGAGATCGCCAGGGCCCAGGTCGACGCGCAGGAAAAAATCCTGAAGGATTCCGGCTGGGAATATTTCGTGGTCGACATCCAGTGGTACGAAGGCAACTCCCAGGGCCACGGCTACCGCCCCGGCGCCGCGCTCACCATGGATGAATTCGGACGCCTCCTGCCCGCCCCGAACAAGTTCCCGTCCGCCGCCGACGGCAAGGGCTTCAAACCCCTCGCGGACTACGTCCACGGCAAGGGCCTCAAGTTCGGCATCCACCTCATGCGCGGCATCCCGCGACAGGCCGTCCAGCAGAACACCCCCGTCAAGGGCACGAACTACCGCGCCCAGGACATCGCGAATACCCGCAGCACGTGCGCGTGGAACCCGGACATGTACGGCGTGGACATGAACAAGCCCGGCGCGCAGGACTACTACGACTCCGTCTTCGAACTCTACGCATCCTGGGGCATCGACTTCATCAAGGTTGACGACATCGCGCGTCCCTACGACCGCGTCCAGCAGCTTGAGATCGAGGCCATGCGCAAGGCCATCGACAAGACCGGCCGACCGATCGTCTTCAGCCTCTCCCCCGGCGACACCCCCGTCGCGAAGGGCGCCCACGTGAACCAGTACGCCAACATGTGGCGCGTCTCCGACGACTTCTGGGACCGCTGGAGCCCGCTCTACGGCATGTTCGGCCGCCTCGACAAGTGGACCCCGTACCGTATCGAAGGCGCGTACCCGGACGCCGACATGCTCCCCTTCGGCATCATCGAGTTCCGCCGCCCCACCCGTTTCACGAAGGATGAACAGGTCACCGTCATGTCCCTCTGGTGCATCGCCCGCTCCCCGCTCATGCTCGGCGCGGACATGACCAAACTTGACGACTGGACCATCAAGCTCCTCACGAACAAGGAGGTCCTGGCCGTCAACCAGAACAGCACGAACAACCACCAGGTTTCGAACAACGGCGACCTCATCGTCTGGGCCGCCGACATCCCCGGCAGCAAGGATAAGTACGTTGCCCTCTTCAACGCCAGCACGCCCGGCAGCCGCGACGTCGATTTCCTGAAGGCGAAGTACCACAGCATCCGCATCGGCGGCGACGGCGAACGCGAGGCCGAAGTCAAGGCCAATATCGGCGGTTCCAAGGCGTTCGCGCTCGCGGTCACCGACGGCGGCGACTCCATGAACTACGACCACGCCGCCTGGCTGAACCCCGTTCTCTCCGGCCCCGCCGGCACCAAGAAGCTCACCGACCTGAAGTGGAAGAGCGCCACGCAGGGTTGGGGCGAAACGCGCGTCGGGCAGACCTCCGACGGCCGCCGCATCGACGGCATCGGCACCCACGCCGTCTCCGTGATCATCTACGACCGTCCCGAAGGCTACGACACCGTCACCGCGCGCGGCGTGCTCGCCGACAACTGCGAGAACCGCGGCGGCACGGTCGAATTCCTCGTGCTCACCGACGAGGCGTTCGGCGCGGAGGCGAAGGACGAGGCCGAAGTCAGCGTGAAATTCTCCGACCTCGGCATCGGAAAGCGCGCACGCGTTCGCGACCTTTGGGCGAACAAGGATCTCGGCACCTTCGACGATTCCTTCTCCCAGGTCATCAAATGCCACGCCTCCGGTCTCTACAGGATCAGCCCGATCGACTGACATTCCATCTGACATAAAACAGCATTTTACCAGGCCGCCGGATTCGTCCGGCGGTCTTTCTTTTAAATCCATTCGTCTTTCGAAATCAAAACCTGATCGGTTGTTTTTTGCCAATCATCGAAAAAACACTTTTTTGAAAAAAATAAAGAAAAAGAAGGAAAAACATTTGCATTTTCGGAAGCGGGGTGCTATCGTATGCGTGTTTTCAACTTTCTTACAACCAAAACCTTTACCCAAGGAGCCAAATCCATGAGTACCGTCATCTATTCAGGCGAGGTCAGTTCCGGCCTCGTCGCCGACTACTCGAACACCATCATCGTGTCCGGCGGCACCGTCACCGACACCACCATCGACTATGGGGCGATGAGCGTCTTTATTGCTGGCGCCCAGGTCAGGAACACCGTCATGAGCGGCGGCACACTGTTTGCATCCGCGGGCCGGATCGAAAACACCCTGATGGACGACGGCGCCTATTTCAGCGCCATGTACCACGCGGATATCACCGGCACCACGGTGAACAGAGCCTCCGGCGCTTTCCGCGCGAGTTCGGTCAGGGACACCATCGTGAACGCCGGCGGATCGATTGGCGTCTACGCCGGCACCTTCACCAACACCACGGTCGTGGGCGGCTATTTCTCGCTTTATAACAGCGGAACCGAGGCATATAAGACCGTCGTGGCCGGTTCCGACTACGAGCGCGGCTATATGTCGGTCGGATCCGCCACCGCGACCGAAACGACGATCGAAAGCGGCGGCTATATGAAGGTTTCCGGCGGTACCGCGGTCGATACGGTGGTGAACAGCAGCGGCGGTCTCCTGGTTTCCATCGGCGCGCTTGCCAGCAACACCATGATCAATGAAGGCGGCTCCATGTCCATGGAGGTCGGCAGTGCGGACCTCGTCACGGTGAATTCCGGCGGCCGGTTCAGCGCGGGCTATCCGTGGGGCTACTACGGAAGCAGTTCCGGATTCGGCATCGGCGCCACGAACGTCAAGGAAAATGGCGGCGCAGTCTACATCGGCTCCGGCTCCTCCGGCACCTCCCGCTACGACGCCGAGGGCGGACGCTGGGTCTATACCTACACCTACTTCCCGTTCCCCGTCGAATTCGCTTCCAACACCTTCAGCGGCCTGGTCTATTCGGATTACCGCGCGGGCACGGTCCACTCCGGCACCACCGCGGTCGACATCAAGGCGATCGCGGGCGGCCTGACCGTTTATTCGGGCGGCGTCGTCAGCGGATACGTGAACACGCCGACCACCTGGACTTCGACCTATACCTACTGGGATTACACCAGCCACATCGACGAAGAAACCGGCGAATGGGTTTATGAAAGCAGTCTGAAGACCTCCGACGTCGATGTCACCACCGTCGGCGGCCTGACCGTCGTCAAGGGCGGCACCGTCACCGGGCTCGTCGCGCAGGCGCTTGACCCGGAATACGACGATCCCTACAGCGACCCGTCCTATCTGCACTTCGAGATCGCTTCCGGCACCGTGATCTCCGGCACGGTCGACGGAGGCGTGTTCGCGACGGAAAACGGCGTGCTCAACGACGTCTCCGTGAAAAACGTCAGGCTGACGTACCTGGAGGGCGCGACCGCCGCCAATGTCTCGCAGTACAACGGCGGCGCCGTCGTCATGTCCGGCGCATACGCCAGCAACCTGACCTTCAGCGGCGGCAGCGTGGAATTCAGCAGCGGCGCGGTCGTCGACGGCGTGAACACCTTTGCCATCCCGTACACCTACGTCGAGTACGGCATGAGCGACGAAGAGGGAAATTCCGAGGAAATCGTCATCGAGACGTCCAGCGGCACGTCCGTGCTCTTCCTTGCCGGAGCCACAGTCACCAACCTCAATATGGACTCCTGGTCCCATCTTCACATGCAGGTCGCACCGAATACGGTCCTGAACGGAACGTCCGGCGGCGTCGCCATCGACCTGAAGGACGCGCATTTCGACGACGCCACCCTCGGCAACACCATCGTCGAAGTGCTCGGGACCACGACGGGCACGGACGGGAACGGAAACGCCGTCCAGATCGCCGGCGGAACCGTGTCGGACCTCATCATCCTCAACGGCGCGACCGTCACAGTGATGGAAGGCGGCGAGGCATGGAACATGGTCGAAAACGGCGGCGCGCTCCATCTCAGCGACGACTGGATGGAAGAACCACTGGGGCTGTACTCGATCGTTTCGAACACTTTCTCCTATGGGCATCTGGAAGGGGATGTCACGGTCCACAAGAACACCGTCGCACTGGACAACATCATGTACGGCGGCAATCTCCAGGTGTTCAGCGGCGGCGTCGTGAGCAATTTCTACACCGTCGCCGGCGGCGGAAAGATGAACATGTACAGCATCGTTTTGAACGAAGGCGCGATCGTGACGAACCTGGATATGGACCGCTACACCCAGCTGCCGTACCACCCCGGAAACATCGACATCTACGGCGGCGTTTACCTGGCTGACGCGAGACTGACCGACTACGACGGGATTTCCCTGACGGTTACCCCTGACACCGTCTTCACCAACTGTTCGATCGACAACATCCCGTTCTCCGTCGAGGATGGCGTCCTCTCCGGCTTCGTGGCCAACGGCGAAGGCTGGTTCTCCGACTCCATCACGATTTCCGACGGCGCGCGGATCATCGATTCCTACATCGACGCCTGGGGTGAGGTCCGTCTTGAGAACGGCGCTTCCGCCAGGAATCTCACGCTCGCCAACAACTATTTCGATGTGAACTCCGGCTGCTATGCCGAGAATGTCACGGTCGGACTGCCCGCGGTGGAGATCGAGGAAGACGGATACTCTTACACGGATTACAACAGCGCCACAGCCTACGTCAGCGGCACACTCCGCGATTTCACCATAAACGAATACAGCGTGGTCGAGGTTTACGATGGCGGCATGGCCACCGGTGTGATGCGCATCGGCGATGGCAAACTCAACGTCTACGCCGGCGGCACGGTCGACTTCGACGTCACCGACCCGTCCGCCCAGTCCGTGGCGCGCCTCGACGACCTCCGCGGCCTGTATGCGACCTCTCCGTCCTCCTATCCGTTCAGTGGCGGGGTGGATTACACCATCACCGTCGACGGTACAAGTCAGGCCGCCGGGAAGTACGTCCTCGCAAACCACGCCTATATCGGAACAAACGAATATCTGTATCTCAATGTCGTGGACACCAACGGAGAAAACTACGGCTTCTTCGAAGGCTGGTATACCGAAGTGACGATGAATGATAAGACCGAGATCGAATTCATGAGCCATTTCGCCGGAAACGCGCCATCCGGGTTCAGCTACTGGCTGACCGCGAACCGGATCGAACGTGACGACGGTGTCATCGACTTCGACCTCGTGTTCACGGTTGAATCCGAAATCGCCCCGACCCCCTGGTTCGCTGCCCCGACCGTCACCGCAGACATCGCGACGTTCACGAATCAGGACGTCTTCCTGACCGTGACGTTCGACGAGGAAACGACCCTGCGCGAATACAGCACCGACTGTACGGTTTGGCAGGCTTTCGAGGGCGACGGCATCTCCGTCAGCGAAAACAACATTTACTACTTCCGCGGCTACAACGCCGACGGCACCGAGTCCGAAATCGCGGGCTTCCAGGTCAGCAACATCGATTTCGTGGCTCCGACAGTGGCCGCCGACCTCGCCTCGGCAGTCGATGAATCGACCGTGACCCTGAGCTGGACCGACTCCACCGACGACTATGCGGGCGTCAAGGGATTCAACGTCTCCTACTGGCTG
>JAGCTY010000125.1 GCA_017963105.1 Lentisphaeria bacterium | reverse complement strand
GAATTCAAGCCGGATGATCGCCGATGGTCGCACGAAGGACGGAAGAGGATTCGGTCATACCTTCCTCACAAACGGCGTTTCCATGCTGGTCGAGCTCCCCGGCGGCGTGAAGGCGGACGGCGTCTGCGCCTACGGCTGGGATCAGGACCGGAAATGCCAGACCGTGTTCTTCACCGGACTTACCGACAAAGGCGTCGCCGTCTGGGGACAGCGCATCCCGTCCTCTTCAACCAAAGCAAATTAACCCCGACACCACGGAGGACTTAGCATGAAATACAAAACGGTCAGTACCATCGCCGCGATCCTCTGCGGCACAGTTCTTTCGTTCATTCCGGCATCCGCGCAGGAGGGGGCATCTGTACAAAAAGAAATCGGTCCCGAGGCGAAAGCCGGGACTGGATCCGAGGCGGAAGCCCGGAGCCTTTTTGAGGCGGGTTTTGCCGCGTATGACAAAGAGCAGTTCGAGGAGGCGTTTTCGTACTTCCGGCAGGCGGCGGACCTGGGCTGCGCCCCCGCGCAATATCTGCTCGGCGAATGCTATTACGGGGGACGCGGCGTCAAGCCGGACCGGAACAAGGCGAAAGAACTGTGGAAGACAGCGCTTTCCCCGTTGCGGCGATCCGCGGAGGCGGGCGACGCCGAAGCGCTGTATCTGCTCGGCCTGTACGCGGAAAACATCTACCGGCCGAATTCGTCCGGGCTCCATCCGCCGGAGGAACAGTATCGGGAATTCTACCGGAAAGCGGCGGAGCTGGGGTATCCGAGGGCGGAATTCAAGTTCGCCGTATGCTATGGCGAGTCGGAACTCCGCACGCCCCCCGAAAAGAGCCCGGCCGAGGCGCTGAAACTGTATCGCAAGGCGGCGGAAGCAGGCTATGCCCAGGCGCAGTATGTGCTGGGCGGACTGTATGAGGAGGGCAAAGGGGACGTCGGGCAGGATTTGTCCGAGGCGCTGAACTGGTACCGGAAAGCGTCGGACGGCGGCTGGGCGCGCGCAACATACCGGATCGGCGTCTTCTACGCCGAGGGCAAGAGCGTCGGACAGGACAGGGCAGAGGCCGTGAAATGGTACCGGAAGGCCGCGGAGGCGGGGTATCCCTACGCGCAGTTCGTGTACGGCAGATGTCTGGATACGGGCAACGGCGTGGAACGGGACGAAGCCGAAGCCGCGAAATGGTACCGCAAGGCGGCGGAACAGGATTTGCCGGCGGCGTGTTCCGCCCTCGCGGAATGCTACGCCAACGGCCGGGGCATGGAATACGATCTCAAGCAGGCATCGGAATGGAACATCTGGGGCGACCAGGACTATCATGGACGCGTATCGGCTTACAACAGGAGACGGATCGCGGACCGTCTGGACCCGGCGGAACTGGACCGGTTCGACAACGGACTGGACGCCGAAATGGTTTATAAGGCGAACAGCTGGATGGAGGGCAGATACGGGATCAGGATCGCCGAGAGTTATTATTACGGCCGGAACGGCCTGCGGCAGAACTACGCGGAGGCAGTGAAATGGTACCGGAACATCGTGCAGAAGAAGAGCTATGCGGAGGGATTCGGGTTCTGCGAGCTCGGTTTCTGCTACGAATTCGGCAAGGGCGTGGAGCCCGACCTGGAGGAGGCGGAAAAATGGTACACGCATCCCGATTTCCGCGGTGCATACTACCCGTGGTATATCGGTTTCCTGCAGAACCGGACGAGGATCCGGGAGATGATCCGGCAGGCGCAGGACGGAGACACGGAGACGGCTTACCGGCTCGGGTCGATGTTCGCCGACGGGATCAACATCAAGCTGGATATGCCGGAGGCGCTGAAATGGTTCCGTCGCGCGGCGGAAAAGGACCATCCCGGCGCGCAGTACCGGATCGGACGGTGTTATGCGGAAGGTGACGGCGTGGCAAAGGATCCGGTCGAGGCGGTAAGATGGTATCGTCTGGCGGCGGAACAGGGAAACGCCAATGCCCAGCTGGCGCTCGGAAATTGCCATGAGGAGGGACTTGGTGTGGCGAAGAATCCGGCCGAGGCGGTCAAGTGGTATCGTCTGGCGGCGGAACAGGGAAACGCCAATGCCCAGCTGGCGCTCGGAAAGGCGCTCCTGGAGGGCGAGGAGGACGAGGGGAAGGCATTCGAGGCGCGGCTGTGGTTCCTGTTTGCGGCGGAACAGGGAAACGCCGAGGCGCAGTACCGGATCGGGAAGAATCACACCCCCTCGTATGATTCCGACCGCGACGAGTGGCTGAAATGGCTGACACTCGCGGCCGATCAGGGGTATGCCCCGGCGTTTTACGCGCTGGGGTATTCCGGCAGAGGCGCGACCGGGATCGAGCCGGTTTTCGTGTTTGACAACGACCGTATGGAAGAGTTTTACCTCGCCGCCGCATATCAGGGGTATGTCCCGGCCATGAAGGAGCTTTCCGCATATTACCACGACCGCGACCGGGATCCCGGCGAGGCCGTGAAATGGCTTCTCCGGGCGCAGGAAAACGGCCTGGAACTCAACACCTACCAGATGTATTCCATCGGGCAGCGCTACGCCACGGGCAGCGGCGTGAAGCAAAACAAGGCCGAAGCCGTAAAATGGTATCTCAAGGCGGCGGAAGACAAAAAGAACGCCCCCGATTCACGCTCCCTCGGCGCCCTCGGCGACTGCTACTACGCGGGCGACGGCGTACGGCAGGACAAGGCGCAGGCGGCGGAATGGTACCGGAAAGCGTCGGAGAAAGGCGGATGGAAGCCGAAGGTGATGCTGACCATCTGCTACCGCGACACCCGCGACGAACGCTACGAAGAGCAGGCGGAGAAGGCCGTGAAGTCGTTGACTGCCGCATCAGGCTCTAACGAGGACGCCCAGCTGGCGCTCGCCACCTGTTACGAGAGGGGGATCGGGGTCCAGGAGAACCCGTCCGAGTCGTTCCGCCGCTGTTCTCAGCTCGTGGAGAATCAGGGATCCCACGTTTCGCCCCTGGCTTACATGAGGCTCGCGCGCTGCTACCGGTTCGGCATCGGCGTCGAAAAGGACCGGGCAAAGGCGGAGGAACTGTTCGTGAAGGCCGCTATGAAGGGCAGCCCGGAAGCGCAGTTCATGCTCGGCGAGTTCTACGAGGAACGGAAGGACGATCCCGTCAGCTGCGCAAACGCGCTCCGGTGGTATCAGGCCGCGGCGGAACACGGCTGGTATCCCGCCGAATACAGGCTCGCGCAGTGCTATCAGCGGGGGTTGCTTGGCGTGAAACGGGATCCCTATCTGGCGGTCGATATCCAGAATGAGATGGGCAGGCACGCCCCCGAGCCCGTGCGGGATCCCCTGCGCGAGCTTGGCCTCTCGAACCCGAAATGACAACAAAATCATCCATGGAGGATTTATTATGAAATATAAAACGACCTGCATTGTCGCCGCGGCACTCGCCGCCGCGACGCTCGTTTCCGCGTTCGCCGCGGAACCCGTCATCGAATTCAAAGTGAACAAGGACGCGCCGCGCACCGCCGGGATGCTCGGCCCCTCGCACGACGAGGAAATGATCTGGGGCCTCGGCTCCGACGGCAAACAGCACTATTTCGCGGTCGGCACGGACGTCCGCGGACAGGGCATCACGATCTGGCAGTCGGACGACCTGGTGAACTGGAAGGACGTCGGGAAGGTCTTCTCGCAGGCGAACGCGCCGAAGATCCTGAACGTGGGGCCGCGCGGCTGGAGCTACGACTTCAACGCCGTGACCATCGACGACAAGGGCGAATACGAATTCCTGACCGAACGCAAGCCCGGCGCGAACAATTACCGTCTCGGCGGAGCCCAGCCGTTCTGGGCCCCGTGCATCTGCTACAACGGCGCGGACAAGACCTACTACTTGTACTACTCCTGCTCCGCCTACGGCACGCGCAATTCATTCATCGGCTGCGCGAAGAGCAAGACGCTGGACACCGGCTGGGAGGACTGCGGCCAGCTGATCCACACCCGCACCGGCGACGGAAAGAAGTACAACGCCATCGACCCGACGGTCTTCTGGGACCAGACCGGCCGCCTCTGGATGATCTACGGGTCGTTCTTCGGCGGCATCGCCATCGTGGAGCTGGACCCGAAGGACCCGTCGAAACTGCTTCACCCCGGCACGCACGGCACGACCATCGCCTGCCGAGGCTATGAGAAAGTCTACGAACAGGACGGATTCGAGGGCAACCCCACGGTCAGCGTCGACGGACAGCGTTTCACCGCCTACGGCATCGAGGGCGCGAGCATCGT
>JAGCTY010000014.1 GCA_017963105.1 Lentisphaeria bacterium | reverse complement strand
TCACGGTTTCCGCGGAAAACGCGGGGAACACGGCACGTGCGGCCGCCGCGAAGGAAGGTCTGCTCGTCGGCATCAGTTCGGGAGCCGCCCTCTATGCCGCGTTGGAACTCGCCAAACAGCCGGAGTTCGAGGGCAAGCGGATCGTCGTTCTGCTGCCTGACACCGGCGAACGTTATCTCTCGACCTGGCTTTTCTGCGAATAACACACGGAGACGACCATGAAAAAGAAACAGATCATCGTACTTGCGGTCGTGCTCGCCGTCTGTACGGGCGCGATCGGGTTTGCCGCTGCGATCAAGATAAACTCTGCCGAATCCAAATCGTGCTGCGCGGATCCGAAAGCGTGCTGTGCTGAAAAGGCATCATGTTGCAAGGCGGTCTCTGCAAAAGACTGCTGTGCAGAGCCGCAGGCGCAGGATTGCTGCAATGAAGTCGCAGACTGCTGCGGGGAACCTGTCCATGAGTGAGGCGATTCCGGTCAGCCGCGATACCGCATGGGGCCTGCTGACCAAGTACAACCATGAGGCGTTTCATCTGCGCCATGCGCTGACCGTGGAAGGCGTCATGCGGTATTTCGCGGAACACAACGGGTTTGCCGGAGAATCGGATTTCTGGGCGGTCGTGGGACTGCTCCACGATGTCGACTTCGAGCAGTTCCCGGAGGAACACTGCCGGAAAGCGCCGGAACTGCTCGCGGAAATCAATGCGCCGGAGAACCTGGTCCACGCGGTCTGTTCGCACGGCTGGAACATCACGGTGGACGTGAAGCCGGAGCACTTCATGGAAAAGGTGCTGTACGCCGCGGACGAGCTGACCGGGCTCATCTGGGCGGCGGCGCTGATGCGTCCCTCGAAAAGCGTGCAGGACATGGAGGTGAAGTCGGTCAGGAAGAAGTTCAAGGACCGGAAGTTCGCAGCCGGGTGTTCGCGCGAGGTCATTTCTTCGGGCGCGGACCTGCTGGGCTGGACTCTGGACGACCTGATCGCGAAGACCATCGAGGCGATGAAGACCTGCGAGGCGGAAGTCGATCAGGCTTCCGGGACAAACTGAAACATTTCGAGGCACCACATGCCAAAAATCATACTGAACGAAAAACAAGTCGATTCACCCGAAGACGACAATCTGCTGTCGTTTCTACAAGCGCGAAACATCGCGGTCGATAACCTGATCCTGGAGTTCAACGGCCAGATCCTGACCGGAAAAGACCCGCTCGGAACGATCATCCTGAAAGACGGCGACACGCTCAACCTGTTTTCCATGGTCGGAGGCGGCTGATGAACGTCAATCCGTACTTGACGGACGCGCAGCGGACGATCCTCGAACGGGTGAAAATCGGAGTTGCCGGACTCGGCGGGCTCGGTTCCAACGTGCTGAGCCACCTGGTTCGCGCGGGAGTCCGACGTTTCATCGCGGCGGATTTCGACATCGTTTCGGAGAGCAATCTGAACCGGCAGTTCTTTTTCGCGGACCAGATCGGCAGGAAGAAGACCGAGGCTCTGGCGGAGAATCTGCGCCGGATCGATCCCGATCTGGAGCTGGACTTCCGCGACATCCGCCTGACGGCGGAAAACATCCCGGAGGTTTTCGCCGGATGCGACGTCGTTGTCGAAGCGTTCGACAAGGCAGAGGCAAAAACCATGCTCATCGGAGCTCTGGCGAAACGCGGCGTCCCCATCGTCGCCGCCTCGGGGCTCGCCGGATTCGGCAAATCGAATGACATCCGGCTGCGGAAAGCCGGAGCGAATCTTTACCTTGTGGGCGACCTGACTTCCGGGATCTCGCCGGAACTGGCGCCCGCTTCGCCGCGCGTCGGCATTGCGTCAGCGATGGAGGCCAACACCGTGATCGCGCTGCTGCTGGGGAACGAACTATGAACGACCGGATTTCACTCCCCCCGGAAACCGAATCCAAATACCGGAATCTGCTGAGCACGCTGAAATGT
>JAGCTY010000124.1 GCA_017963105.1 Lentisphaeria bacterium | reverse complement strand
GGGCCGCCGAAGTCCATGCCGCCCATGCCGCCGAAGCCGCCCATGCCGCCAGGACCGCCGAAACCGCCGGGGCCGCCGAAGTCCATGCCGGGACCGCCGAAACCGCCGGGACCGCCGAAGTCCATGCCGGGACCGCCGAAACCGCCGGGGCCGCCGAACGCGCCGGGCCCGAAGTCCATGCCGGGGCCCATGCCGGGGGCAGGAACCGTCGTGGTCGTGATGATCGGAGCGCTCGATGCATTGTTCCGCTGTGCGACCGCCGCGGCTTCACTGGCCTTGCGCGCTTCCTCACGCGCCGCACGGCGTTCCGCCGATGTCAGACGTTTCGTAGAGGTATCCGCGGACGTCACGGTCTTGGAGGACGCGAACGAGGGCGGAGCGAACTGCAGAAGCGCGAAAAGAATGAACGGCAGCGCCGTGAGAATCAGGACAATAATAAACACCAGATTGTACAGCGGACTGTTTTTTTGAGGATTCGAGGAAGAACTTTTTTTCATCGTTGTCTCCTAATTGGGTGTCAGGGTATGGTTTGAGCTTTTTCATGATATTTAACGCCATGCGCGTTTGTTTTATTGTATCAAATCGTGAAAAAACAAAAAGAATATTTGATTTTTTTGTTCGAATGTGGTATATTGGATGCCGCAAAAAGTGTGAAAAACGACCGCGGAAACCGCGCACGAACAACAAAAACCACCTGAATATCAAAGGTATGAACCGAACGCTCCAACGTATCATCTTCTTCATGGCCGTTCTGGTTCTCGTTCTGGATATTTTCGGACTGTATGTGCCGGCGAAATTCGGCACATGCTGGCTCGTGATCCCCGATGCGCTTGAGAACGCTTTCTGCGCCGACAATTTCCTGCGGGAAGGCAAATTCGGGTTCTATCTCAACGGCGTCCTGCATCCTTCCCGTTATCTGCCCTGGTTCCCCCTGCTCTTCCTCGCGCCGTTTCAGGCGCTCACAGGCGACGTCTACGGCGCTGTCTACGGAAGCTGGGCGGCGGCGGCCGGGCTCGCCGCGGTCATGTTCCTGTCGTGCCGCCAGACGACGGTGCGTTCCGGGGACGCCGGCGCGCGTGACCTCGCCGTCGGCGGGCTGGCCGGGCTTCTGACGTTCCCGGTCCTTCTTCTCAGTTCGTTCTTCATCGCCCTGACCGGATACGCGATGACCGAGGTGCCGTATCTGCTGTTCTGCGTATGGGCGATGATCCTGTGGACGCGCCTCGCCGTCCGCCCCGGCGTCGATATGCCGTCCCTGATGTGGTCCGCCGTCCTGATCGCGCTCGGCGGTTCGGTGCGTTCCTCGGCGTATCCGATGCTGCTTCTTCCGTACATTCTGATTTTTGCGCGGGAAAAAGACTGGAAACGCCGTTTCCTGCTGTGGTTTCTCGCCGCGCTGCCGACCGCGCTGGTCCTGCTGGCTTCCAACATCTTCAACTGGGCGGTCTTCGGGTCGCCCTTCCGGACCGGATACCATTTCTGGTGTCCCGTCCCGTACGACTTCATGACGCTGACGTTCCACCCCCGGTATGCCGCGGAGTACCTGCCGCGCCTGGTCCGGGAAAAGGGTTTCTGGCTGACGATGGCGCTTCTGGCGGTCTGCGCCTCATGGTTCCGCGCATCGCGCGCCGCCCGCGGGGAAAAGCTCCGGAGCCTGCCGCGATGGACCGCATGGGAGGCGTCCACGGCGTTCGCCCTGCTCCAAAGCGCGATCATCTTCGTGCTTTACATCGTTTATTTCTTCTATGACAAGCGCATGTATCTGCCGATCCTGGTCATGGTCCTGCCGCCCGCCGCGTCCGCCGCAGCGCATCTGCTCCGTATGATCCTGAAAAAACGCCGGAACGTCTGCCTGCTTCTCGCGGGCGCCGCTATCATCCTTCAAATCGCGACGATGCACAATCTGAACGACTATCACAAGGCGCTCCGCGGGATCCCGGACGACCGCGCGAAACTGGAATACCTCAGTTCGATCCTGCCGGGAAACGCCGTTCTGCTCTCCAAGTTCAATCCCGCCGTCGCCGACAAGTTCTTCCAGCACGGCACGGACCGCAAGATCATCCCGGTCAACCGCGTCCACGAATATACGGACAAGATCGCCGCTCCGCAGAAGGTGAAAGTCTGCGATCCGCCGCCGCGCAACGCGTTCGACAACCTCGCGCCCGGTCTGCTCTCCCAGCCAGGCTGCTATCTGCCGTTCCCCTACGCGCTTTCCGACGATCCAGCGTTCTTCGAGGAAATCATGAAACGGAACGAACATATCCCGTTTTACTTCATCACCGGCACGAACCGGCTGGTCCCGGCGGAAATCCGGGCGGTGCTGAAATATGCCGAAGCCGACATCGTGGGACAGAGAAACGGCATCATCGTCTGGCAGCTCCGGGGAAAGACGCCGTCCGGGGAGGAAACCGGAATGGAACCGGAGCCGGGGCTGGACGAAAACGGACTCCCCGATTAAGATAAATGGGAAAACGTCGGCGGCCGTTCAGTTGTTGACGATGTCCGCCAGATGGATGTCGATGACCTCGCCGTCGCCGGCATCCAGGAACCGCCGCGCCAGCCGTTCGAACCCGGGCGTCCGGTCGGTCACATAGTACCGCGCGCTTCCTCTGCGGCCCGGTTCCGCGCACAATCCTTTTTCCTTCAGGAGGCGGGTCAGGTAATCGGCCGCGGCAGCCGCACTGTCGAGGATCAGCGTGTTTTTCGGGAGATATTGGCTGAGCGCAGGCCGGAACAACGGATAATGGGTGCAGCCGAGCAGGACGACTTCCGGCGGATCGCGGAGCAGCTGCGCCAGGTAGAGGTCGAATATCTCGCGCACGATCGCACCGTTGGTCACGCCCTCCTCGATCACGGGCACGAAGAGCGGGCATGCGATGCTCCG
This sequence comes from Lentisphaeria bacterium, assembly GCA_017963105.1. Classification (GTDB taxonomy): domain Bacteria; phylum Verrucomicrobiota; class Lentisphaeria; order Victivallales; family UBA1829; genus UBA1732. The sequence continues at coordinate 12,987 of JAGCTY010000124.1, read as the reverse complement.
CACGATCAGGCGCGGATCGGCTGCCAGCAGGGCGTGTTCGTACGCGCCGCTGGCGATGGTCCCGCGCGTCCCGAGCACGGCGACCTTGCGCCGTCCGGTCGCGAGGACGGCCTCAACGCCGGCCAGGATCACGCCTCCGAGCGGGAAAGCGCGTTTCTCGGGCAGGATGTTCGGCAGAGCCAGCGCAGAAACGGTGTTGCAGGCCGCGACCGCCGCCTTGATGCCGAACTTCTCCAGGAACGCCAGGTCCTGCCGCGCGAAGAGCTCGACCGTCTCCGGCGAGCGGTTGCCGTACGGCACGCGGGCGGTGTCGCCGAGATAGATCACGTCCTCGCCGGGGAGCGACTCGCGGACGGCACGGACGACGGTGAGTCCGCCGAGGCCGGAGTCGAAGAGGCCGATCGGACGGTTGTCGTATTTCTTCGTGCGTTTCGCGGGCATGGCGGATCAAACCTCCTTCACGGGTTCATCGGGGACGGGAATGTCGATCACGACGGCGGTCTCGTCGCAATGGTCTTTTTTCGGGCAGACGCTGCAGTCGCTCCAGATCTTCGGCGGGAACGTGTATTTGTCGACGATGCGGAATCCGAGGCGCTGGAAGAATGCGACCCGGTATGTGAGCGCGAAGACGTGTCCGTGGCCGCCGCCGGTTCGTTCCAGCGCTTTTTCGAGCAGAGCCTTCACGAGGTGCGAACCGATCCCCTGCCCCGCCAGGTCGCGCCGGACGGCCAGTGACCGGATTTCGTTGAGGTTGTTCCCGAAGTCGCGAAGCGCCCCGCAGGCCGCGATGGAACCGTCCATCTCGGCCACGAGGAAATTCGCGATGCGCGCCTGGATGTCGGCCACGGGGCGCGGCAGGAGCTTGCCCTCGGTGGAGAACGTCGCCAGGAGGGCGTAGATCGCGGGCGCGTCCTCGACCTTGGCCGGGCGGATCAGCACGCCGGTGTTTGGCGACTGCGCCGCCATGTCAGGACTTATCCTCCTCGAAATACTTGACGTCGCGGAAATGGCGGTAGCGCTGTTCGACCAGCTCGTCAGGCGACATGGCGGAGAGTTCTTCGAGCTGTCTGGCGATCTCCAGTTTGAGATAGGCCGCCGCCTTGTCGTAGTTGTGGTGCGCGCCGCCGACCGGCTCCGGGATCACGCCGTCGATGAGACCGAGTTTCAGCAGCTCGTCCGCGGTGAGCTTCAGCGCCGCGGCGGCCTGTTCGGAGTATGCGCGATCCTTCCAGAGGATGGCCGCGCACCCTTCGGGCGTGATAATCGAGTAGTAGGCGTTTTCGAGCAGGAAGACCTTGTTCGCCACGCCGAGCCCGAGCGCGCCGCCGCTGCCGCCCTCGCCGATCACGAACGAGATCACGGGGACTTTCAGCCCGAACATCTCGCGCAGGTTGACCGCGATGGCCTCGCCGATATGGCGTTCCTCCGCGCCGACGCCGGGATATGCGCCGGGAGTGTCGATCAGCGTCACGATCGGGAGCCCGGCGAGCTCGGCGACCTTCATCAGGCGCAGCGCCTTGCGGTAGCCTTCCGGGTTCGGACAGCCGAAGTTGCGGAACACGTTTTCTTTCACGTTGCGGCCCTTCTGCGTGCCGATCATCATCACTGGGACGTCGTCGATACGGGCGAAGCCGCCCACGATGGCCGGGTCATCGGCGAACCTGCGGTCGCCGTGGAATTCCAGGAAATCGGTGCAGATGCGCTGGATGTAGTCGAGGGAATACGGGCGGTATGGATGTCTGGCGAGCTGGACGCGCTGCCAGGGAGTGAGCTTGGAATAGATGGCCTTCTTGGCCGCAGTCAGCCTTCGGCGCAGGGACCGGAGTTCTTTGGAATGATCTCCCGAACCGGCGGCATCCATGCGCATGAGGGCGTCGATGCGGTCTTCCAGTTCGGCCAGGGGTTTTTCAAATTCCAGGACAGCGATGGACATTGAATTCGTTTCCTTATGAGTTCGACCGTTCGTCCGGCGGGAGGATCACTTGATTTCCACGGTCGTTTCGCACGGGACGAGGTCGTACAGTTCTTTGATGTCTTCGTTCGACATTCTGAAATACCCGGGCGCCCCGGGCGAGGCGTCGGGTGCGCCGGCCCGGTTCGTGCCGTGGATGGCGGTGCCGGCGGCGTCGGCGCTCGCTCCGGTTCCTTTGAGGGCCATCCAGCGGGCCCCGACGATATTCCCGGCGGAACCTGGCTGGTACGTCTGTCCGTCCATGCGCCAGACCGGGTCTTTCTGCTTGGAGAAGATGCGGAACGTACCGGCAAAGGACTGCGAGACGGCGGAGCCCGGGTAGACGTTGTAAATCTTGAACAGCTTGTTGTTGGCCTTCAGGATGAGCTTGTTGTCGCTGCGTCGGATCTCGATGGACCATACGCTCTGCGGGATCTTGAGTTTCTGCCCGATGTTCAGCCGGGTCGTGGTCATGCCGTTCGCCTTCTGGATCGCCGAAACGGACGTATTGTAGTTCAGAGCGAGCTTGGAAAGCGTGTCGCCGCTCTTCACCGAGTAGTCGACGTTCGTCTCCGAATCGGTGCCGCTGCGGTAGATGTTCATGCTGGCGCGTCCGAGCAGGTTCGCTGCCGGATCGTACAGGGCGTCGGAGGAATCCATCGGCACGAGCATGTCGCGCAGGATCGAACGGCATTTCTCGAATTTACGCTCGTTGAACGCCTGCAGCGCATCATCGTAGAGTTTTCGATGCTGTTTCAGGCGCTGCCTCTCGAATTCCTGGAGGTCGAACGCCGACGGGTCGTTGTCGCGGGTACGGTAATCCAGAATGGCGGCAGTCGTCTCCGCGCTGTCCGAGGCGCGCTCGTCCGCGAATGTCAGTGCCGCGGCGTCGTTGTCGGGCACCGGCTTCACTCCGTCGGACGGGATGGTCCCCCGGCTGTCGGTATGGGACTTGATCGCCCACACGATGGCTCCGCAGATGATCAGGAACAGCAGCACGGCAAAAAAACGGTACAGCCCGGTATGGGAACGACCGGCTTCGACGGTCCTGATCCCGTAGCTTCCGTAGCTGCCAGACGATTTTTTTTTCATTTTTGCCATTTCGACTCCGGCTTGTTCGCGTTTTCGATTGGGGGGGGCGGCGCAGGGCGGCGTTTTTTTCTGAGGCCGCGCGTTACTATACTATGACTAATATACCACCTCTTTTTCATTTTGCCAGTGTTTTTTCAAGTTTTTTGATGATTCTCCCGTGCCGCACCATGTTTTTTTTCCCGATTCGACTTGAATTTCCGGCTCGCGCGTGGCATAGTAACAGTCGGACTTGAGCCGGGATGGGGGCGTCCCGGCGGATACACGGGGGGAAGCAATCATCAAGGGGGGGGGAGAGCCATGAGCCGCGGGAAAGTATTGTTTGTCGTTACTTCGCATGACCGGATGGGGGTCCTGAGAAACCGGAAAACGGGGGTCTGGCTGGAGGATTTCGCCATCGCGCACGACATTCTGTCCGAAGCCGGATACGAGGTGAAAGCCGCCTCGCCGCTTGGAGGGGAGATACCGGTCGATCCGGACAGCCTGAGACGGACCGGCCATGCCGGATTCGATCCGGCATCCTGGCTGGAACTGGGGAAAGATATCCTCATGGAATCCATCCCGCTGAGCGAGGTCGGGCACGATGAATACGACGCCGTGTACTATCCCGGCGGATACGGATCCTACTGGGACCTTTCCGTCAGCCGGGACAACGCTGGACTGCTCGAATCGTTCGTCCGGGACGGCAAACCCGTCGCGGCCATCCGGCACGGCGGGGCGGCGCTCCTCTCCGCGAGGGAAACCTCCGGGCGGAGCATCCTGAACGGACGCCGCGTGACCGGGGCGAGCGACGACGAGGAACGCCAGATGGCCCTGGACCGGGTCGTGCCGTTTTCGCTGGGGAAACGCCTGAAACGATGCGGCGCGGATTACGTCTGCTCCGAACCGTGGAAACCGCACGTCGTGGCGGACGGGATGCTGCTCACAGGGCAGAACACGCAGTCGGCGGCCGAACTGGCGCGCACCATGCTGTCCGTCATGGAGAACGCGTTCGCAGCCCGGCAGGAAGATCAGCGTCCTTCTTCCGCCAGGCCGGGGGATGTTCAGCAGGATGGACCGGAGTTTTCGCCGGGCATGAGAAACGCCTTGCCTTCCTTCGTCTTCAAAAACTGAAGCGTCATGTCCAGGGCCCGGTCGAAGACCGCCACCTTTTCCGGTTCGATCCGACTGAGAAAATTCTGCATGAAGCCGGTATACGATGAAGCGCACTGCCGACGCATCCGGAGTCCTTGCGGCGTAAGCCGGATGCCGGTCAGACGGTGGTCCGGCGGCAGGGGAACGCGTTCCACCATCCCGTCCTGGATTATCGCGTTCAGCGTCTGGGACACCGCCCCCGACGAGACATGAAATCTGGACGCAAAGTCTTTGACCGTGGGCATTTCGTTCCGGCTGTTGGAAAGATGGAAGATGCAGTTCATAAGACGCAGCTTGCCGAGCGTCATCCGGCCGCGTTTCCCGTAATAGTACATCATCGTCGGGTTTTTCAGGTTCGTGGTGAAATGCAGAATGAGAATCCAGACGGGAAGCGAGCTGAGATGTTCCCGGGTCTCCCTCTCCCATTCATGCGACACGAGACCGGGGACCTTCAGGTCGGATGGCTGCTTGATCAAGGCAAGTTCCCCGCCCGTCCGGCTTTTCGCCAGATCGACGTACAGTTCCTCGATCCGCTTCATTTCTTCCGCCGTCATACCGGTGCTCCGCCGCATGACGTCGAGCATCTTTTCGAAATGGAGGATGGGAGCCTTGCGGACTTTCCGGAGCAAATCCGTCGCATGGATCAGATGGGATCTGCGGTCTTTTTCGTCCTGGACTCGTTCCAGCAGCTCCGCCGAGATCAGAGAATCGACCGCCTGGGACAGCGCCCCGGAGGAAAGCCCGGTAACGGTCAGCAGATCTTTCATGGCGGGGTGGGCATCCGGATGTTCAAAAAAGAACTGGACGACCGGGAATTCCGCAAAATTGAACTGCACGTTCTGTTTGCCAAGAAGATAATATGAGGTGTTCCTCAGGATGTCGGAGACATCGAACAATCTCATCCAGAAACTTCTTGCATAGGTTGAACTGATCATAGAAAGGAGTTTGTTTCGTATGGGGTTCTTTTGCGCGGGTGAGGTTCGCCGGAAGGCGATGAGGAGTTTTTTGCCGGCAGGAATGCGGGAATTCAAGGTTAGTTTTCTAAAGTATGTCTTAATATACATCTTAATAGAAAGAAAAGCAAGCCGCATTCTGAAAAGAAAGCGGTTTTCTTCCGACTTTTCGCATTCCGAGTTCAATATACACCTTTGCGGAAGACGAACATCTTCCGGAATTGATGGTAATTCACTTGACTTTTTCAGGATCAAGATGTATATTTGAGACAAAATGTCGCAAACAACACCGGTATTTTGGAGTGTTATTATGTGTCCCAGAACCGTGAAGGACCGCGTCATGAACCGCATCGGCGAACTTGACAGCGTCAACCTTCAGAATTTTATCCAGATGATTTCCAAGGAACACAGGTTCCTCAGCTCGCTGTTCGACAGCCTGCAGGAGGCCATCCTCGTGATCTCCCCCGCGCACACAGTGCTGTACCACAACGCCGCCGCGCAGGAATTCCTCGGCCTCCCCGAAAACGCCTCCGCCCTCCCCGTGGAAAAAATGCTCCCGGGCCTCAACCTCGATCTCCTGCTCTCCGATTCCGGCATCGGCAGCCGGAAATCCATGCGACAGGAGCTCGAACTGACCTACCCGGAACACCGCATCGTGCAGATGTACGCGCTGCCCATCGACCGCAAGGACGCCCCGTACGCGCTGATCCTGAACGACATCACCGCCACGATGGAGCGCGCCGCGGACATGGCGGAATCCGAACGGAGCAAGGCCGTCTCCATCCTCGCCGCCGAGGTCGCGCACGAGATCGGCAATCCGCTGAACAGCCTTTACCTCCATCTCCAGTTCCTCCAGCGGCTTCTGAAGAATCCGGACGCGAACCTCTCCGACGCCGCGCAGGAGGTTGCCGAGGCCCGTTCCGAAGTGGAACGCCTCGACGCCATCATCAACCAGTTCCTGCACGCCCTGCGCCCCGGCAAGCCCGCTTTCGAGGCGCTCGACCTGAAGTCGCTCGTGCTGGATTCCCTGAACTTCATGCGGCAGGAGATCACCGACCGCAAGATTCAGCTCGAGTTCTACTGGGACGAAAACGTCCCGCGGATCAAGGGCGACGCGAACCAGCTCAAACAGGCTTTCTACAACCTCGCGCGCAATGCCATGCAGGCGATGCCGGCGGGCGGAAAACTTACGGTCAGGTGCTGCTCCGACGACAATTTCGTGATGCTCTCCGTCTCCGACAGCGGATGCGGCATCAAGCCCGAAAATATGCAGAAAATCTTCCGGCCGTTCTTTACCACGAAGAACGCCGGGACCGGCCTCGGCCTCATGATCGTGGAGCGCATCGTCCGCGAACACGGCGGCAGCCTGGCCGTCGACAGCCGGGAAAACGCCGGGACCACATTCACCGTCAGCCTGCCGCGGCGGGTCCGCCTCGTGCGCGGACTGCCCGCGCCCGACGAACAGAAACAGATTCAGACCAGGGAAGGTCAGCCCGAATGACGAAACCGAATTCCAAACCGTCCATCCTCATCGTGGACGACGAGCGCGGCTCACGCGAAGTCCTCGCCCGTTTTCTCCGCCCCGAATACGATGTCACGACCGCCGAAGACGGCGAGATCGGCGTGAATCTGCTGTCCCGCAACAGTTACGACCTGGTCCTGACCGACATCAGGATGCCGGGTGCGGGCGGATTCGACGTCCTGAAAAAGACGCTCTCTCTCCCCGATCCCCCGCCGTGCATCCTCTTCACCGCCTACGGTTCGATCGACACGGCCGTCGAAGCCATGAAGCTCGGCGCGTTCGACTTCGTCACGAAGCCCGTCGACATCGACCAGCTCGAAATCCGCATCAAACGTGCCCTCGAGACGCGCAGCATCAGGAGCGAGAACGCCGAACTCAAACGCAAACTCGATGAATCCCGCCGCGTGGTACCGCATATCCTCGGCGACTCCCCGGCTATCCGCCAGGTCATGGATACAGTCCGCCAGATCGCGCCGACGCGGTCCAGCGTGCTGATCCAGGGCGAAAGCGGAACCGGCAAGGAGCTTGTGGCGCGCGCCCTGCACGAACTCAGCGGCCGCAAGGGCGATTTCGTGGCGATCCACTGCGCCGCCATCCCCGAGCCTCTGTTCGAAAGCGAACTCTTCGGCCACGAAAAAGGCGCGTTCACCGGCGCGGTCGAACAGCACAGGGGGTTCTTCGAAAAGGCCGACGGCGGGACCATCTTCCTCGACGAGATCGGCGAGGTCCCCCTCTCCGTCCAGGTCAAGCTCCTCCGCGTCCTCGAAACGCGTTCCTTCGAACGCGTCGGCGGCACCCAGAACATCGCGGTCGACGTCCGCATCGTCTCCGCCACGAACCGCGACCTGGAGCAGATGGTCGCCTCCGGGGCCTTCCGCGAAGACCTCTACTACCGCCTCAACGTCGTGAAGATCATGATCCCGCCCCTGCGGGAACGCACCTCGGACATCCCGATCCTCGCGCGCGGATTCCTCACCCAGCTCGCAGCCGAGAACGGCAAGGAGAACATGACCATCTCCGAACCCGCGATGGCCGCGCTCTGCGCCGCCCGCTGGCCCGGCAACATCCGCGAGCTCCGCAACTGCGTGGAAAACATGGTCGTCCTCTGCCGCACCGGCGAGATCGGACTCGAAAACGTCCCCGTGAACATCCGCGAATCCTCCTCGCCCGGCATCACGCGCGACATCCTCGCCGCACCGTCCTGCGACCTGGAGAAGAACGAGCGCATCCTCATCGAACGCGCCCTGAACGAGTGCGGCGGCAACCGCAGCCGCGCCGCCGAGAAGCTCGGCATCAGCAGGCGCACACTCCACCGCAAACTGAAACTCTACAACATCGAATAACAACCCCGAAAGGATCAAACCATGGAAAACTGCCTTTTCTGCCGCATCATTAACGGCGAAGTCCCGTCCGTGAAAGTCTACGAGGACGACCTCGTCCTCGCCTTCCTCGACCTCTTCCCCATCAACTTCGGACACGTCCTCGTGATCCCGAAGGAGCATCACACCAGCGCCGCCACCATCCCGGAAGCCACCGCGGGCCGCATGTTCTACGTAGGCGCGCGCATCGGCGCGGCCATGCGCCACGGGCTTGAGGCCGACGGCTTCAATTTCCACCTCTCCGACGGCACGACCGCCGGCCAGGTCGTGATGCACGCGCATCTCCACATCGTGCCGCGTTGGGCCGACGACGGATTCCATTGGAACTGGCGGCAGCTCAAATACGAATCCGAGGAGAAGCGCATCGAACTCTGCGAGAAGATCAAAGCCCGCTTCAAACTCGTCCGAGACGACGCCGAACTCGCCGCAAACAATGCCGCCTGCGATCCCGAGTACCATTCTCCGCTCGCGAACGACGATCCGGCAAAGCACGGCGGCTGACCCCGCCTGCCCCGCTTCCGGATCGAATCGGAACCTCTTCAAAACCAGTCCCCTCCGCAGAAAGGAATCCCCTCCTCATGAAACACCGCTTCGCCGCAGGGCTCATCCTCTGTTTCGCCGCCGCTCTTACCCTCGCTTCCGGCGCGGACGCCGACGTGGAGTCTTCCGCCATCGAAAAGAAGGTCCATTCATCCGAAACCGAGTTCAAATCGTCCGATGCGGGATTTGAGCTTCAGCTGGGGGTGAGCGACATGCGGACGGAATACCATGTCCGCCCCATCGGCATGGACGAACCGAAGCCGCGTTTCAGTTACACCGTGCAGCCCATTTCCATGGGAGGGGATGTTCCGATGCCGGAAGTCATCCCGCCGAAACACCAGACCGCCCGCCGGATCCATGTGAAGGAGACGAAAACGGGGCGCGAGGTGTGGGATTCAGGCTGGGTCGAGACTGGCGAGACGATCCAGATCGAATACGAAGGCGAACAGCTCAAACCGTTTACAGGCTACACATGGTCCGTCGAGGTAAAAGACGAGGACGGCCGCGAATCCGACTCCCGCGAGACCTGCACGGGCTTCTATCCGTTTTCCTCCACGTTCGAGACGGGATTTCTCGGCACGCCGTGGCAGGCGGAATGGATCGGTACGGAGCCGCACAGCGAAAACCTCCGGCCCGTGCCTCTGTTCCGCGGAGAAATGCCCGCCGTCGAGGACATCGCTCAGGCGCGCCTGTACATCACCGCGCTCGGGCTCTACAAACCGTATCTGAACGGAAAAGATGTTTTCAAAGAGATCACGGCGACCTCATCGGGTGCCATGTCCGTCTGCATGACGCCCGGCTGGACCGACTACTACCACCGCGTACAGTACCAGGCGTACGACGTGACGAAGCTGATCAGCAAAAGCACGAAGAACGTCCTCACTGTCTGCCTCGCCGAAGGGTGGTACGCGGGACGCATCTCGCGTCTCTGGAGCGACGGCAACAAGCCGACCTACGGCGACCAGCCCGTTTTCAAGGCGGAACTCCACATCAGGAAGACCGACGGATCGGTCGTGAAGCTTGTCACGGACAAAGATTGGAAATACAGAGACAGCGCCATCGTCATGAGCGACATCTACGACGGCGAACACTACGACGCCACGCTGAAAACAGAAGACCAGCCCTACAGGGACGCGGTCGTTTTCAATTCGGACGCACTGAAAAACGTCGCGATCGAATGGCAGTCCGGCGAGTTCGTCCGCGAGATGCGCACGCTCAAGCCGAAATCCATCCGCAAGCTCGAAAACGGCACATTGATCGTCGATTTCGGGCAGAATTTCACCGGACGCGAACGCGTCAATCTCCGGGGGTACCCGAAAGACGACAACGTCGTCCGCATCCGCCACGGCGAAATGCTCAAGGAGGACGGCTCTCTCTACACCGACAATCTGCGTTCCGCGAAGGCGACGACCACCTACACCGGCAACCGGTCGTACGAGCCGGATTTCACGTTCTACGGCTTCCGCTACCTCGGCATCGAAGGCGTACCGGCGAGCTACGACAACATCAGTCATCCGGGTTTCATGCGCGAGGACATCTCCGCCGTCGCCGTGTACTCCGGCCTGAAGGAGACCGGCACGTTCACCTGCTCCGAACCGCTCCTCAACAGGCTCTTCGAGAACATCCTCTGGGGGCAGCGCAGCAACTTCCTCGACGTGCCGACCGACTGTCCGCAGCGCGACGAACGCCTCGGCTGGACCGCCGACACGCAGATCTTCGCGAACGCCGCCACGTACAACATGGACGCCGCCGCGTTCTACACGAAATGGCTGCGCGATCTGAACCTGTGCCAGTCGCCGGAGGGCGGCTATCCGAGCTTCGCGCCCGACCAGTACCAGTACGCCGCCGCCAAGGGAAACGATTTCTTCGGGTACGCCTCCGGCTGGAGCGACGCGGGGCTGATCGTGCCGTGGGTCCTCTACACGAAATACGGCGACAGGCGCGTGCTGGAGCAGTATTTCGACAACATGCTGAAATGGCTCGACCTGCAGGAACGCAACTCCGGCGGCACGTACATCATCGACAACACCGTCTACGCCGACTGGCTGAACATGGACGCGAACCTGTCGTCCGCGTTCGTCTCCACGGCGTATTTCGCCGCCATGAACACCCTCGCCGCACGCATCGCGCGCGTGATCGGACGCGAGGACGACGCCCGCAAGCGCGAGGAGATCTTCGCGAAGACGAAAAAGGCGTTCCGCGGGCGTTTCCTCGACGAAAACGGCGAGCTGAAGGAGAAGACGCAGACCGCCGCGCTCTTCGTGCTGGATTTCGACCTGTGCGAGGAATCGGAACGCCAGGGCATCCTGGATTTCCTCGTCAACGACATCACGGAGACGCGCAAACTCCACCTCAGCACCGGATTCCTCGGCACGCCGCTCCTGCTCCGCGTGCTCACAGAAAACGGCCGGATCGACCTCGCCTACAAACTCCTGCTTCAGACCTCGTTCCCCTCGTGGCTCTACCCGGTCACGCAGGGCGCAACGACCATGTGGGAACGCTGGGACAGCTGGAACGAGGAACGGGGCTTCGGCGACGTCTCCATGAACTCGTTCAACCACTACGCCTACGGCGCGGTCGCCGACTGGTTCTACGAGACAATCTGCGGTATCCGCCCGATCACGGACGATCCGGCGGCGCGCGGATTCCACCGGTTCCGCCTGGAGCCCATGCCCGGAAAGGAACTCAAGTCCGCCTCGGCCTCCTATCTCTCGTCATACGGCAAGATCGAGTCCGCCTGGGAACGGAAGGAAGACGGGCTGACATGGAAGTTCACGGTCCCGTGCAACACCACGGCGGAAGTCGTCTTCCCCTGCCCCGCGGACCGCGTACCGGAAACGCCCGGCATCACGTTCGATGCGGAGAAGAAACTCTGGATCGCCGTCCCCGGCCAATACACCGTTCTTCTTCCACAGGAATGAGCAGGATAAATCCTCTGCCGAAACAGGAACCGACCGCGCTTGCGGGCTCATGGAGCTGCCCTTACAGGATCGACAAGTCCGTTTTTTTCCGGCTCGTTTTACGGTTAATTAACGCCGATAAAATTTCGAAATCATGATTTCCGGAAAAAATAAATGTTCAGCGGCTTGACTTTCCCTTGATAAAAGGCTATACTATCGGAAGAACAAGTTGATTTTCGCTTTTCCTTCACCTCACATGCACCAAATGAAAGGAACCCGGTCCATGATGAAAAAAGCTTTGTTCATGCTCGCCGCCGCGATCTCCGTATCCGCGCTTTTCGCCGCCGACGTCCCGAAGACCAACCTCGGCAAACTTTACGAAAAGGATTTCCTGATCGGCGTCGCCCTGCCCCAGCAGGTCACGAGCGAACGCGACAAGACCCGCGCCGACCTCGCCGCTTCGCAGTTCAACTGCCTCACCCCCGAAAACCTCATGAAATGGGACGCCACGGAACCGCAGGAAGGCAAATTCAATTTCGGCCCCTCCGACGAGCTCGTAAAATACGCGCAGAAGCATAAGATCAAGATACACGGCCACACGCTCATCTGGCACAGCCAGACCCCGCAGTGGGTGTTCCAGGGTGAAAACGGGCAGCCCGCCACGCGTGAACTCGTTCTGAAGCGTATGAAGAATCACATCGAGGGCGTCATGAAGCACTACAAGGGCAAGATCGACGCCTGGGACGTCGTGAACGAGGCGTTCAACGAGGACGGCACGCTCCGCAATTCGCAGTGGAAGCGCATCGTGGGCGACGACTTCATCGAGAAGGCGTTCGAATTCGCGCGCGCCGCCGATCCCTCCGCAAAACTCGTCTACAACGACTACAACGCCGACACCCCGGCGAAGCGCGACGGCATTGCAAAACTCGCGAAAGAACTGAAGAAAAAGGGCCTCATCGACGCCGTCGGCATGCAGGGACACTATCTGCTGGACTACCCGTCCTCGAAACAGATCGAGGACGCCATCAAGGTATACGCCGACGCCGGCGTAATGGTCATGGTCACGGAAATGGACATCGACGTCCTGCCCCGCTCCAACGGGCGGGTCACCGCGGACATATCCGCGACGCAGGAATACCAGGAGAAAAACAACCCGTACACGAAGGGGCTCCCGGACGACGTCTCGAAGAAGCTCGCCGACCGCTATGTGGATATCTTCAAGGTCTTCCTCAAGCACAGCAAGGTCATGTACTCCGTGACCGTCTGGGGACTCGACGACGGCACCAGCTGGCTCAACGGATTCCCGGTTCGCGGCCGCACGAACCATCCGCTCCTCTTCGACCGTCAGCTGAAGGCGAAACCGTGCTACGACGCGCTGGTGAAGCTCAAACAGCCGAACAGGAAATAAGGCCATCTGTCCGGAGCTGGCATTTGTCAACGAGTCATGGAATGGGAATTCCGTTCCATGACTGATTCGACATTGACTTCGTAGTTCACGAGTTGGTCAAGAATATACATC
>JAGCTY010000013.1 GCA_017963105.1 Lentisphaeria bacterium | reverse complement strand
GCATGATGCCGAGGAAGTTTACCATCTGGTTGCAAAGGGTAGACAAATGCCCCGCGGGCGCGGAGGTGATCTTGCCGGGCACGCCGCCGAGCCCCTCCTGGATCAGCTGGCGCAGGCTCCAGCCGGCGCAGTAGCCGGTGAGCATGGAGAGGTCGTGGAGGTGGAGGTCGGCGTTGCGGTGGGCGTTCGCGATCTCGTCGTCGTAGATCTCGGAGAGCCAGTAGTTGGCGGTGAGGGCGCCGGAGTTGGAGAGGATGAGGCCGCCGACGGAGTAGGTGACGGTGGAGTTTTCCTTCACGCGCCAGTCGTTGATCTTCAGGTAGTCGTCGATGGTGGTCTTGAAGTCGATGATCGTGTTGGCGGTGTTGCGGAGTTTCTCGCGCTGGCGGCGGTAGAGGATGTAGGCTTTCGCGACGTCGGCGTAGCCTGCCTGCACGAGCACGGACTCCACGCTGTCCTGAATGTCCTCAACGGCGATCAGACCTTCCTTGATCTTCGGCTCGAATTCGGCGGTGACCTTCAGCGCGAGGAAGTCGATGACCGAGGGATGGTAGTTCTTTTCCTGCGCCTCGAACGCCATCTTGATCGCGTCGGAGATCTTCGTGATGTCGAAGTCGATGACTTTGCCGTTGCGTTTCTGGACCTGATACATGGTTTTGGGTTCCTTCTGTTTGCTTTTTGTTTTTGTTTTTTAATAGTAAAATTGTGTCAGGATTCCGGTTCGGGCGTGTCGACGCCGCGGAGCTGCGCGTTCGGGATGAACTCCCGGACGGCTTCCAGCGCGCGCGCCATCTCTTCGTCCGGCATCGCGCTCAGCCCTGCGCCGAGCAGGTCGCCGGAGTCCTTGAATTTCTGAAGGAAATAATGCTCGACGCCGGCGTGTTCCCGGGCGAGCTCGGCCAGGCTGTCGACCGTGTGGAACTGGCGGACGACCGTCGTGCGGAGTTCGTAATAGTCGAGCGGGGCGGTTTTGAGGTAGGCGGCGCTCTCCGCGACGCGTTCCGCCATGCCGGTCACCCCGGTCGTTTCGTCGTACCTGGCGTAGGTGTTCTTGATGTCCATCGCCACGGCGTCCGCGAGGCGGCGCTCCACGATCTCCCGCAGGCGTTCAGGGAACGAGCCGTTCGTGTCGAGCTTGATGAGGAGGTTGTACGAACGCAGCAGCTCAAGCAGCTCGGCGAGGTCGGGACGCATCACGGGTTCGCCGCCCGTGATGCACGCGCCGTCCAGGATCTTCCCCCGCTTCGACAGGAAATCTTTCAGCTCATCGAGCGTGATCATGGCGGACTCCTCCTGCGGGATCACGACGAGCGAGGCGTTGTGGCAGAACGGGCAGCGGAAGTTGCATCCGTGCAGGAAAATGGTGCAGGCGACCTTGCCGGGGTAATCCAGCAACGTGAGCTTCTGCAGTCCAAAACGTGAGTCGGCGTTCATGTGAGCGGGGAAAGGTGAATGGTGGTGAGTAGACAAAAAGAAAACCACAACATCTTGTGGTATTCCGGTATAATATAATCAACAGATTGAGAAATGCAAAGGAAAAACGGAAAATTTTTCTCAAAAAATAATTCCGGCATTTATTTGCATTTTTCTGCGCATCCGAATTGCATGCCGCGCCGGAATGGATCCGTGTCTTAAGAATGATGATAATCAGCATGATACGCGACATGTTAATCCCGAATGCATTTTTTTTGAAAAAAAGCAAAAACGGGGCTTGAAAAATCGTAACGGGCGTTTCAAGCGGGAGCAGGGGGGGCGGTCAGCCTTCCGGGACGCCGCGCGAAGCGAGTTCCGCATGGCGGGGCAGGTATCCGAACTTGTAGTACAGGAGGCATCCGAGCATGAGCGCGGGGAAGAACGCGGCTGCGAGAAGCCCTGCTTTGAGGTCGTCGCCGCAGAACGACGCGATCTTCCCGACGTACACCGGGCCGAGGCCGCAGCCGAAGTCGCCGGGCAGGGCGAGCAGGGCGAACATGGCGGTCCCGCCGAGGGGAATCGCGATCGAGGCCGTGCTGAAGACGCCCGCCCAGAGGATGCCCGCCGCCCAGCCGCAGAGGGCGCATCCGGCGAGCGCGAGGGCAGGCCAGGGGGCGAAGACGGCGGTGAGGTAGGCGGCGATGCTGAGGGCGCAGCTCACGATGAGGCAGTTGATGAGATTGAGGCGTGTGCTGAACGCGGCGTAGAGCGTACGGGACAGGCCCATGAGGAGCGCGAAAAGGCACGGTCCGGCGAGGTCGCCGACTTCCTTCTTCACGCCCAGGGCGGATTCCGCGAACGACGACGCCCACTGGTTCATGCAGTGTTCGGACGCGCCCGCGCAGAGCATCATCACGGCCATGAGCCAGAAGACGGGGAGTTTGAAGAGGCCGAGGATCCCGAGCCCCTGTTTTCCCTCGGCGATCAGCGGGCGCATCGGGACGAACATGAAGTAGATGCCGTCGAAAAGGGGGACTGCCGCCCACACGAGCGCAAGCCAGCGCCAGTTGTCCAGCCCGATGAAGTGGAAGAACAGCGTTGAGCCGAGCACGACAAGCATCTGCCCCCAGCAGTAGAACGAATGCACGAGGCTCATGGCGGCGGCCTTGCGCTTGAACGGGCACGCCTCGACGACCGGGCTGGTGACCGCCTCGACCACGCCGCCGCCGACCGCGTACAGCGCGACCGCGCAGGTCAGCCCCGCGAGCGGATTCGGCATGAGCTCCGGCAACACGGTCATGAGCACGAGCCCGGCCGCGGAGCAGAACTGCCCGATGACCAGCGTGAGGCGGTAGGAGATTTTATCGGCGAGCTTGGCGCAGGCGAACGCCACACACATCTGGAGCCAGAAGTTTCCGATGAGGAGATACGAGAGCTGGCTCAGCTTCAGGTCGTAGGCGCGCATGAACCACAGGAAGAGCAGCGGCGCGAAATCGTTGACGATGGCCTGCGTGACGTAGCTGATGTTGCAGGCGTGAAGCGTATGGACGTAACTTTCCCGGATGCTCATGATGAATTCGGAATGCAGGTGGTTCAGGACTTTTTTATACAAATAAAATACACCCCGCGCGGACGATTTCAAACGCAAAAGCGGAATCGGGCTTGATTTTTCTGCCGATGCGTGCGATATTATCAGGTCAAATCGTTACAGGAAAGGCGAACATGTTTCTCTCCATCGTGACCGTTACGAAAAATGCAGCCGGGACCGTGGCGCACGCCGCGGAATCCCTCGGTCGCCCGCTGCCCGACGGCGTCGAATACATCCTGAAGGACGCCGGATCGTCGGACGGAACCTGCGAGGTCGTCCGGAAGGTCCAGCCGGACGCGGTCGTCGTGCAGTCGCCCGACCGCGGGATCTACGACGCGATGAACCAGGGCTGGGCGAGGACGAGGGGGGAATATGTGATGTTCCTGAACGCCGACGACCGGTATCTGCCGGGCGCCATGGAGGAGATGCTGCGCGAACTGCGCGCGAACCCGGACGCGGACATTCTGCACGGATGCATTCGCGTGAACGGCCGGAAATACAGCCCGGCGCAGGGCGTGTCGTCCTTCCGGGGCGCGAGAATCTTTCATCCGGCGTCGGCGGTCCGGCGTTCCCTGCTGGAGCGGCTTGGCGGATTCGACATCCAATGGCCGATCTGCGCCGACCTCGACTTCTTCCTGCGCGCGAAGGAATCCGGCGCGATGTTCCGGTTCGTCGACCGGGAGATCACGGATTTCGCGCTGGGCGGCGTGAGCACGGTGAGGCGGAAAGACACGGCGTCCGAGGTTCGGCGGATCCTGCTGGCGCGCGGATTCGGGCATGTTTTCGCGGACGGGTATTATGCGGCCGCACGCTTGCGGGCGTGCGCGGCCTGTGTCGTCAGAATGATCAGGGGGTTCTGAACCGTCGTCGCGTTCCATTGCGCTGTCTTCCCTGATCGTGATCTCAAACGACGGCGGACTGACACTCCGCCGCTGCTCCCGTCTCTTCCGCACGGCATGACTTTTGTGACGGCATGGGGTTGCCCCGTGCTGCAATCTCCGCCGGAGGTCCCGCAGCCCGGTTTTTTGCGGACTTTTCAGGACTTTTTCGGAAACTTCATTTTTTTGAAAAAATGAGGTTGACTTTCTTCCTTTCCGGCATTATAATAATGCGTACCGTTTCATTTATCATCCACCCCGAAACGTCCGGAGCAAAAGCATGAAACACTTCATCCTCCCCGTTTGCACGGCTCTCGCGGTCGCGGCCGCCGTGGGTTCCTGTGCGAATGAAGCCCAAACAACAACGCTTGAACCGCAGAAGATCAACATGAGCAAAATCACGGAAAAGAACGGATTCCAGACCGTGGACAACGGCATCGTCACCTCGGTCGTCTTCTACACGCCCGAAATCGTCCGCGTGACCAAGACCCCGGCTGACAGCACGAAAACGCCGTTCGTCACGCCCACTGTCATCCTCAAGCCGGAAAAAGTCCAGGTCGAGGTCAGAAAGACCGACGCCGACATCACGGCGAAGTCTTCCGCGCTGAACGTGACCCTGGACCGCAGGACCGGCGCGCTCTCGTTCACCAAGCCGGACGGCACGCGCCTCCTTGCCGAGGATGCCGACGCGCCGTTCAAAATGGCTCCCGTGGAGTATCCCAGCGGAAAAACGGACACCGTCACCGCCCGGTTCCGCGTGGATGCCGACGAGGAAATCTACGGGTTCGGCCAGCCGCAGAACGACAAGTTCTCCCAGCGCGGCAGCAAGTTCCCGATCCATCAGGGCTACCGCTTCGTCTCCGTTCCGATGTTCCAGACGGTCAAGGGGTACGGCGTCTTTCTGGATAATCCCGCCAGCGGAGAGTTCGAGGAAAAGGACAACGTGCTGAACTTCATGTTCAAGGACGGCGAAAACCTCGATTATTACTTCATGTTCGGCGGCTCCACCGACGGCGTCGTCGCGCAGATGCGCAAGCTCACCGGCGACAGTCCGATGCAGGCACTCTGGACCCTCGGCTTCTGGCAGAGCCGCGAACGCTACAAAACGCAGAACGAGCTCATCGAAGTCGCCGAAAAATACCGCCAGCTTCACATCCCGTTCGACGGCATCATCCAGGACTGGCAGTACTGGGGCGAGGACAACGATTACTGGAACGCCATGCAGTTCCTGAACCCCGGCTTCCCCGAGCCGAAGAAGATGTTCGACCGCGTCCATGAGCTGAACGGCCACGTCATGCTCGTGATCTGGCCCGACTTCGGACAGAAGACCGAGCAGTTCGAAGTCATGAAGGAGAAAGGTTTCCTCCTCGACATCGACACCTGGCCGAACAGCACCTCCGTCGGAGGCTCCGGCGGCGCGCGTCCCTACGACCCCTCCGGGAAGGAAGCCCGCGACCTCTACTGGAGCTACGCGAAAAAACTTCTGGACTACGGCCCGGACGCCTGGTGGATGGACTCCACCGAGCCGGACCACCACAACATCAAGGACGCCGACTTCGACCTCATGACCGCGCAGGGCACGTTCCGCCGCGTCCGCAACCTTTATCCGTTCTACACCACCGGCGGCATCTACGAGCACCAGCGCGCGGACTATCCCGACGGCAAGCGCATCTTCATCCTCACCCGCTGCGCCTATGCCGGGCAGCAGCGGTTCGGCACGAACACCTGGTCCGGCGACACCGTCACCAGCTGGGATTCCCTGAAGGACCAGATCGCCTGCGGCCTGAACATGGGCCTGGTCGGTCTCCCGTACTGGAACGCCGACATCGGCGGCTTCTTCCTCTGGAACTATCCGAACCGCAGCCGCAACATCGCCTTCGCCGAGCTCTATGCCCGCTGGATGCAGTTCGGCGCGTTCACGCCCATGATGCGCAGCCACGGCACCGACGGTCCGCGCGAAATCTATTATTTCGGCAAGGAAGGCGAACCCGTGTACGACTCCATGGTCCGCTCCATCCGCACGCGCTACGCGTTCCTCCCGTACATCTACTCCATGATGTATGACGTCTCCGCCAACCGCGGCTCCATGATGCGGCCGCTCTTCGCCGACTTCGCCGCCGACAGGAAGACGCACAGGATCGACACCGAGTTCCTCTTCGGCAAATCCCTGCTCGTCGCCCCGGTCGTGAAGTCCATGTATCTGGCGAACAACCGCATCGACGTCTCGAACACGAAGAACTGGGACGTCTATCTGCCCGCCGGCTCCAAGTTCATCGACTTCCACACAGGCAAATCCTACGAGGGCGGACGGACCGTCACCGTCGCCGCTCCGCTTGACTACGTGCCGCTCTTCGTGAAGGCCGGCAGCATCATCCCGATCGCCGAGCCGGTCGAATACGCCGAGCAGAAGAAGTGGGACGACCTCGAAATCCGCGTCTATCCGGGCGCGAACGGATCCTTCACGCTCTACGAGGACGAGTTCGACAACTACAATTACGAGAAGGGCGAATTCAGCACCATTGAATTCACGTACAAGGACGGCACGCTTACCATCGGCGATGTCCAGGGATCCTTCCCCGGCATGCTGAAGAATCGCACGTTCCGCGTGGTCCTGGTGCAGGATGGCGTCGGCGTCGAGGAGACACGCACCCCGGTCGAGAAGTGCAGGACCGTCAAATACTCCGGCAAATCCGTCTCCCTCAAGCTCTGACGAATATCCGTCGGATTCGATCGATATAACATTCCGGCCGCCCGTTGGTTCCAATCACGGACGGCCGTTTTTGTATGTTATATCCTGTTGTTCACGTCTGCAACTCTCCTTTTCCGAGAATGGGCCGTTGAGCTCGTCGGAGGAAAAGGAAAGAGTTGCAGAAACGGATGACACGTGCTATGGTAAAACGATTGGATTCGGCAGCCAG
>JAGCTY010000123.1 GCA_017963105.1 Lentisphaeria bacterium | reverse complement strand
GCCTTGCACTGCGCCTTTTCGATCTTGTCAATGATGCTCATGGTTGTTACCTCCATATGTTAATTTTTGTCGTTGATCAGGTCCGGACGGACAAGCAGCGTCGTGTTCGTGGATTCGGCGCGGCGCCACTGTCCGATTCTGGCATGATCGCCGGACAGAAGCACGTCCGGGACTCTCATGCCGTGAAATTCGACGGGCTGGGTGTACTGCGGATACTCGAGCAAGCCGTTCTCGAACGACTCCTGCACGGCGGATTCGTCGTCGCCGAGCACGCCCGGCAGGAGCCGGACGATCGCGTCGACCATGACCATGGCCGCCAGGTTGCCGTTCGTGAGGATGTAGTCCCCGATGGACAGCTCCATGTCGACCAGCAGGTCACGGACGCGCTGATCGACGCCTTCGTAGTGTCCGCAGATGAAGATCAGGTGCTGCTCGCCGGAAAGCGCGTGGGCCGTCTTCTGCGTGAAGCGTCCGCCCGCGGGTCCGGTCAGGATGACCTTCGTCCCGTCCTGTTTCAAAGAACTCACCGCTTCGAAAAGCGGTTCAACTTTCATCAGCATCCCGGGTCCGCCGCCGAACGGTTTGTCGTCGACGGTCTTTCTCCGGTCGTGCGTAAAATCGCGCAGGTCGACCGCACGGATTTCGACCTTGTTTTCCCGGATGGCCCGGCCGGTGATGCTGCTCGCCAGCGGGCCGAAGAAGATTTCGGGAAACAGTGTGATGATGTCGATCCGGAGCGCCACGTCAGGCTCCCGCCGCCTCGACCTCATCGTCCAGGACCTCGACGCTCACGCGGCCTTTCGTGCGTCCGGCCGCGCCGGAGACGAGGGCGCGAAGCGCCATGATCGTTTTGCCGCTCTTTCCGATGATCTTGCCCCGGTCGCCGGGACGGCACGTGATCTGGATCACGCTTCCGTTTTCGGCGGAAGCCGTGCGGACCTTCACTTCGTCGGGATAGTCCACGAGCTTCTTCGAGATGTACAGCACGAATTCTTCGAGATTCTGCTGAGAAGACGGATCGGCGGTCGTTCTGACTGCGGGCGAGGAGACCGGGGCTTCCGCCTCGTCCTTCCCGCCGAACAGTTTGCCGAATATGCCAAAAATAGACACGGCCATTCTCCCGTATTGCTCGGGCCGAGGTCGGACTTACGCCTTCTCCTCGCCCTTCTTGAACGTCTTTTTCTTCGTGTAGGGATCGGGCTGACCGTACTGTTTGGACTTGCCGGCTTTCGCGCGGTCGTAGATGTCTTTCACGGTCTCGCTCATGATCGCGCCGTTGCCGACCCAGTATTCGAGGCGGGCGACATCGAGTTTCTCATCGCTGCGGCGGGGATCGTAGTAGCCAAGTTCCTCCAGCATGCGGCCGTCGCGCTGCGCACGGATGTCGCAGACAACGATACGGAAGCTGATCCAGTTCTTTCCGCCAGTTCGTTTCAGTCTGATCTTTACCATAACGGTTTTTTCCTTTGTCTTTACCAGTGGTTCGACTGCGTCGTTCGACGCTCACGCGTTGTTCGCTTACCGCAGTGCGCGTGACTCAATGCGGTATAAAAGTCAATTAATATACAGCCTCTTTCCCTTTTTTTCAAATCAATTTCCGCATTTCTTTCAGCCTTTTTTGCGATTTTCCACGCTGGCACGGATGTTATCCGTCAGAACCATGCGGACAGAAGCGCGCCCGCGGCGGCGGCTCCGAGCAGAACCGCCGTGGTCGGCAGCTTCGTCTTCAGCATCAGCACGATCGTGACGCCGCAGATCAGGACGCCCGCCGGAGAAATCGCGAACCCCTCGGGCAGCACGGGACGTTCGGGCTTGAACAGCGCGCCCAGCGCCTCCCACGGGATCGTCCGCGTGAAGACCGACATCCCGAGGAAGATCGTCACGGCGAACATGATCAGCGCCACGGCCGCCAGGCGCGTCCCCTTCAGCATTCCCTTCACGAGGAACGTTTCCTTCCAGCGGTTGATGCCGGCCGCCGCGGAGCACCCGATCAGGATCGTCGGCGCGATCAACCCCAGCGAAGCCGCCAGCGACCCGAAGAAGCCGTCGTTCACGTACCCGACGTACGTCGCGGTATTCAGCCCGACCGGGCCCGGCGTGACCTGCGCCACGGAGAGCAGGTTGCCGAATTCGCTCATCGTGAGCACCTGTTCCCGGTCGACGAACTCCGCCGTCAGGAGCGGGATCAGCATGTATCCGCCGCCGAAGCACAGCACGGAGAACTTGCAGAACTGGAAAAACAGGACGATGCAGTGGTTCATTTGCCGTCGCCTCCGTTTCCGTTCGTTTCGGCGGGCGTTCCGCCGGCTGTTCCGTTGGCTGTTTCAACTGTCTTCCCGCCGTCCGCGGTTTGTTCCGCATGCGCCATGCGGCGCGTCTGCCACCACACATAGCCCCAGCCGAACGGGATTGCCGCCAGAATCAGCAGGGCCGGGCTCACCTTCATGACCGCCAGCACGAAAAAGATAAAAACAACTGCGTATTCCAGCTTCGATTTCACGGTTCGGCGGAACATCCGGCATCCGGTGACGAGGATCATGCCGGTCACCGCAGCGCGGATTCCGGCGAAAACACCCAGCAGATAACGGTTTTTCGGGTCCAGATGCGGGAAGAGCGACGCGATGATCAGGATGACCGTGAAGGGCGGCGTGACGGCTCCCGCGGCGGCGGCGAGCGCACCCGGCACCCCGCCGATCTTCATGCCGATGTACACGGCGGAATTGATCGCGATGATCCCGGGGACCGTCTGCGTGAGCGCGGTCATATCCAGAAGCTCCTCGCGCGTCAGAAGTTTGTATTTGTTGACGAAGATTTCCTCGATGACCGGCAGCATGGCCAGGCCGCCGCCGACCACGAGCGCGGTGATGCGGAAAAAGGAACAGTAGAGCAGCAGGAGGCGTCTGGCCCTGGACAGCGTCTGAATCTCCATGCCCCGCCTCCGTCTTCCCGCCTCAGAGCGTCACGCCGAACAGGCGTTCCGCGTTCCTGTAGAAGATCTTCTCGAACTGGTCTTCCGTCAGGTCCAGCGTACGCGCCTCGGCGATGCCGTCGCGGTGGGACAGCGCGGGATAGTCCGTCGCCCAGAGCACGCGGTCGACGCCGTGCGCCAGGATCATGCGCGTCACCTCGTGCGGCGGCAGCCTGAAGAACGTGCTGGAGGTGTCGAACCAGACGTCGCGCCCGACGAGGTATTTCCAGGATTCGTCCCAGACGCTGTAGCCGCCCATGTGGGCCGCGATGATGTTCCTGAGGTGCGGGAAATGGTCCAGCACGTTCGCGAGGCGTTTCGGCGAGGAGTAGTCGCTCTTCACGTCGCCGACGTGGAACAGGATGGGCATTTCCGGCGGGATCAGCTCGTACAGGCGCATCATGCGCGGTTCGTCGATGTAGAGCTTCTGGAAATCCGGGTGGAATTTCAGGCCGGTAAGCCCGATCTGCTTCATGCGCGCGAGTTCACCCTTGAGGTCCGGGTAGTCCGGGTGGAGCGAACCGAGGCAGATGACCTTCGGTCCGAGCAGCGACGCGAGGTAATTGTTGAGGTTTTGGACCTGGTCGGGACGCGTGGCCGAAGCCAGGAACACCGCCTTGTCGATGTGGGCGTCTTCGAGGGATTCATGCAGATCGGCGACCGTGCCGGTCCTGCGCCAGGGTTCGTGATAGTACGATTCGAGGGAAGCGACGACCTTCGGGGCGACGCTGTCGGGGAACACATGGCAATGGACGTCGAAGTATTTCACGGCACACTCCAGAACAAGGTATCCGGATACAAAAATGGCATCCCCAACGGGATTCGAACCCGTGTTACCAGGATGAAAACCTGGTGTCCTAGGCCTCTAGACGATAGGGACGCACCTCGAAAAAAAAGCATGTATTTAAAATAGCATGAGTATTGTTTTTTTCAAGCGCGAAACGCGTTTTTTTCCGAAAATTCCGGTTTTTCACGCCTGTCCGTTCGATTCCGCGTCGTGGTGGTGCTTCGCCTGGACGCGCGCCCGGAGCGCGGCGAGGCGTTTGCGGCGGCGTTTTTCCACGCGGATGCGGTAGACCACGACCATCCTCTTTACCACGACATACGTGATCGGGGTGAGGACAATTGCCATGATTGCGCCTCCGAGGAAGAACGCGCCCGCAAGTTCACCGGCGACGTCCAGGAATTTCCTGATGGGATCGAGCGACGGATGCAGCAGGCTGAATTCCTTGAGCGCCACGATCATGTCGCCGACCTTGTCCTTGACGTTGGAGCTGTCGAGGCCGAGCAGCTTTGCGCCGGCGTAGCACTGCACGGGATAGATGAAGAACACCGTGACCTGGTTGGTAAGGAAGGTGCCGAGGACGGCGCCGATCTTGCTGCCCTTCAGCAGGAACGCCGCCGGGATGGAGCAGATAAGCTGACCGCCGATAGGGATAAGGCAGCCGAAGAACATGCCGATGCTCCAGCCGCGCGCGACATACTCCGGCGAAGCCTTTTCTCGGACGATCTTCAGATAGATCTTCCTCCACTTCTTTTTGAACCACTGCCCGGTGCTCATCCCGAAACCATCCCCGTCGAATCAAATGTTGATATAGAACTTCTGCATTTCGGGGGCGCGCTGGGCGATGTTCACCAGGTGGTCGCCGATGCGTTCGAGCTCCCAGAGCATTTCGATGAAGATCACGCTGGCGTCGACGGCGCATTCGCCCTTGTTGCGGCGTTCCACGTGGACCTGTTCGTACTGCTTGGCGAGCTCGTTGATCTCGCGTTCGTTTGCCTCGGCGTCGCTGGCCACGTGCGCGGCTTCCTGCTGCTGTTCGCGTGCCTGTTCGGCCATCATGGCCTTGATGTTCTTTTCATACTTATGCGCGAGCTTGTTCAACTTTTTCTCGCCCTCCAGCGCCGAACGGAAACCGGCCTCGTTTTCCTCTTTCTTGTGCGAAAGCGCCAGTTTGACATTTTCGGCTTGCGAGGAAAGAAGATCCCAGAGGGAATTGAGGTTGTCCTGCGCGACGTCGGAGAGCTTGGTGTCGACCTTGGAGAGGCGTTTCGTGAGGCGCATGATGTTGGCCGTATGGTCGGCGATGCGCTCCGCGTCGTTGGTGCAGTGCATGAGCAGCGGGATCAGGTTGGACTGCGGATTGGAAAGGTGCTGGCGCGTGATCTGGACGAGGTAGTTCGTGATATCGGCCTGCATCTTGTCGACCTGCTGTTCGTCGGCCTCCAGCTGGTCGAATTCCTTTTCATCGACGTGCGCGGCGCGGAAATGGTGGTTGACCGCGCGGTCGATCATGCTCCAGGAGAGCTCGACCATCCTGCGGATCTCGATGATGGACTGTTCGATAGCCATGGCGGGCGTGCGGAGGAGCAGGGGTTCGAGGGTGCGCGTGCTGACCGGCTTGGTCCTGTCGCCGGGGATGAGAGTTTCGCACAGGTGCGAGAACGGCTTCAGCATGGGCATGATGGCGAGGACCGTAAGCACGTTGAAGATCGTGTGCGCCATGGCGATGTGGCGTTCCAGGTTCTGCGGCACGGCGGCAAACGCGTCGCCCGGGGTGATGGAGTTCACGATGTAGAGGAAGAACGGCGTCCTGTGCGCGCCGACGGGGATGTAGAGCAGCACGACCATCAGGACCGCGCCGAAGAAGTTGAAGAGGAAGTGCGCGAGCGCGGCCTGTTTCGCCACGCGGTTGGCCGTGAGTGAAACCAGCCACGCATTAACCGTAGTGCCGATGTTCGTGTCGATCAGGAGCGGGACCGCGGTATAGAAGTTGACGAGCCCGGCCGCGGACAGCGCCAGAATGATGCCGATGACCGCCGAACTTGCATGAACGATAAAGACCGCGACCATGCCGATCCCGATCGCGCCGAGGATCGGCAGAAGCGGCATGAAACCGTCGGGCGTCTTCGGCGCGCAGTCGATCAGGGAGAAGAGGTGGAGGAAGGACGGGAACGTGCCGAGGATGCTCATCTGCGTGCTCATCATGTTCATGCCGAAGAAAAGCATGCCGAACCCGAAGATGGCGTTGCCCCAGCCGCGTATATTACGTTTTTTGGAGAAGGTGAGAATCAACCCCAGAGTAATGGCGGACAATGAAATACCGCTCAGGTTGAACGAAATCAGCTGCGCGGTTACCGTCGTGCCGATGTTCGCGCCGAAGATGATGCCGATTG
>JAGCTY010000122.1 GCA_017963105.1 Lentisphaeria bacterium | reverse complement strand
GCCAAGGAGGTCGACACCATCCTGAACAAGAAGTCCGGCCTGCTCGCCATCGGCGGCATCGGCAGCGGCGACATGCGCGACATCGTGAACGCCGCCGACTCCGGCAACAAGGACGCCGCCCTCGCCCTTAAGATGTTCATCCGCCGCATCGTCAAGTACATCGGCTCCTACTTCGTGCTCCTCGGCGGCGCGGACGCCATCGTCTTCACCGGCGGCATCGGCGAACACTCCATCCCGGAACGCAAGGCGATCCTCGACGGCATCGCCTGCCTCGGCATCAAGTGCGACGACGCGAAGAACAAGGACTGCTTCGGCAAGGCCGGCGTCATCTCCACCGACGACAGCAGCTGGAAGGCAATCGTCATGCCCACCAACGAAGAGCTGATGATCGCCCTCGAAACCGTCAAGACCCTCGGCCTCTGAGGCGAAACCTCCCGCGGTAGTGCCGTGCTACGCGACGGCACATTTGCGCGAGCGGAAGCCGCGCACTGCACCATCACCGCTTGCGGTGCCCGGAACCCTGTTGTGTGCAGGATTCCGGGGCTTTTTTTGTCGTTTTATTAGTTTCTTGCTGTTGTCATGGAAAAGGCGAATGGCGGAATGACAATCCTTTGTCAATCAAAGAACTGACGGAATGACGGAGAAATGACGGATGATATGACGGACGGTTTTTCAGGCGTTCTTTGCCTGCTTTTTTTCTTTTCTTTCTTGCAAAATGGAAAAAGAACTGTATATTAGTTGAAACATTATCCGGTCGAACCGCAAACACAGGAATTCATGATGCGAAACCGTCTTTTTTACAAGTTCCTTCCGGTTGTTGCCTGCCTGATTGTCGCGTCTGTCGCTCTGGTCGTATTCCTTGTTTCCTGCGGCAGGGACCCGGAGGAGCTAGGGGCTGCATCGGAAACATCCGCTTCCGTTGAAAAGAATGCGGTTTCCGCGACGGATTCAGCATCTTCGGCGACCTCCGCGGCTTCGGCGACCTCCGCGACGGAACCTGCCACATCCGCCAATCTGGATCCCATGGACGGGTTCGTCTTTCTGTCCGAAGGCGTCATATGCGTGGAACGGGTCTATTACGACGGCAGCCCCACGCCCGATACGGAAAAGATCGTTTACTTCCGCGCGCCCGAGAACGCGGTCGACGTCGTGATCCCGGACGGTGTGACGAAGATCGGAAGTGAGGCGTTCCACGATTGCGCAAACCTGGAATCGGTCGTGTTCCCGAATTCGGTCAATATGATTCCGGCCGATGCCTTTTCTTTCGACCCCCGATCAGGTATGGGGTTTCCATGCTGTCAGAAGCTGAAATCGGTCGTGCTTCCGGTACACGCCGCCATTGGGTCCTATGCGTTCTATAATCTTCAATCCCTGGAGAGCGTCACGCTGAACAAAGACGGCAAAGCCGCGCGCGGGTTGCCGCGGGAAGATGCCTCCATCGGGGACAACGCGTTCGGCTTGTGCCTCAAACTGAAGGAGATCGCGATCCCGGAGGGCATCGAAACCATTGGCGACAGCGCATTCTCCAACTGTCTGAAGCTGGAACGCGTTTCCCTGCCCGCAAGTTTGAAGACCATCGGACGCCTCGCTTTTTGGAATTGTTCTATGCTGAAGGAGATCGCGATCCCGGACGGCATCGAGACCATTGGCGAGGCCGCTTTCTCCCGCTGCCGGAAGCTGGAACGCGTTTCCCTGCCTGCAAGCCTGAAGACCATCGAGCGCGGCGCGTTTGCAGATTGCTCCGCGCTGAAGGAGATCGCGATCCCGGACGGTGTGACGGAGATCGCGGACGATGCGTTCCGTGGCTGTCCCTGCTATAAATCCGTCCGCCAGACCCTGGAATCCCGCGGCGCCGCCGCTCAAAAGGCAGAGCGCTGAACTGAAACCATACTGCACCAGGCAACTGGCAGAACGATGAATCCGCCCGTTATTGTTTTCCCCCGTGCTCCCGTCAGGAATCCGAGCCCTGTTTCTTCCTGTTCGTGCGAGCCGTAAAGAACGCGGCGGCGTAGAAAATGAGCAATAGGACGATCCCCGGCAGGATCGAAGCAGTCCCCAGTGAGGAATGAACCGTTTCGGCGTACCTGTCAAGCGGCGTCAGATAGATTGCCGGAGCTGCGGATGCGATCATGCCGATGATCGAGAGTACGAGGATCCGTCTGTGCTTGAAAAAGGAGATCAGGAACCAGTAAAACCGTGCCGCGTAGAGCCAGAGCGCAAGCACGAGCGCCGCATGGCACAGGCGTTCATACAAGCGCCCCTTCAGCACAAGCAGGAACAGCATGGCGAACACCGCCACGGCGAGCAGGGGGACGAACAGGAGCAGACGGTTCAGCCCTTTCGAAAAGCGCCGTACTCGCTCCGGGATGTTCTGCCCGTTGGCCTGAATGCTTTCGAAGATGAATATCCCCGCCGGGACAATCAGCCACAACGAACAGGTCATTGATTTCCGGCAGGCTTTTTGCCCTGGTATTCTTCGTACAGATTGCCGTACCTGGAAACCAGCAGCACGCCGTCGTTGCGGATCGCGTAACGGTAATTCGCGATGTGGCTTTCGTCCTTGTCCTCCAGCAGGATGAACGGCTCGTCGGAGGCCTTTTTGCCCCTGCCGTGGTAGACGTAGTGGTCGGCGGTGTATTTCGCCGCGGGCGCCGGTTTTTCGGGAAGCTCAGCCGGGAAGGCGCCGTCGTTGAGTTCGGCGTACTCGATGCAGATGATATGGTAGTTGCGGAGGCAGTCGCGGCATGAGCTGCGCGCGAACTCCTCGGCCGGGCGGCCGCCGCCCATCGGAATGGAGAAGATCAGAGCCGCGACGAGTGCGGGAAGCACTTTCAGCACGTTGCGCTGCCAGTGGCGTTCCTGCTGCTGCATCAGGAAGAGCGTGATGCCGACGGCCACCAGGAGCGTGAACTGGAACGGGATGCGGATCAGGACCCCTTTGTTCATCACCAGGTATTCCTGCCAGCGGTAGAACGTCTCGATGTCGGAGAAGCTGCCCTTGCGGGCGTTGAGCAGCGAGAACACCAGCCCGGAGTTCATGACGAACAGGAAAATGAGCGAAAGGAAAAGCAGGATGTAGGGATACGAGTAGATCGACTTGAACAACAACTTGAGGTTGTCGCGGATCCCGGAGATGGAGAAATTGAAAATGTGGAAATGGCGGTGGCGGTTATGATGATGATGGTGGTGATGATGCTCGCCGTCTTTGTGTTCGCCGTGCTTGTGCTTGTATTCATCAGGATTGGTGAAAGCCAGGTTGCCGGTCTCGACGGCATTGTCCGCGGCGGGCGCGGCGGGAGCCGCCTGCTCGGTTTCGGCGGTTTTCGTTTCTTCCGGCTGGTCTGAAGTTTGAGACATGGTGATTACTCCTGATTGACAGGGGGTTCCGCGGAAAAAGCCCGGCGGACCGGCATCCGTTTCGCTGATGTTCGAAAATTCTTGAAATTATAATATAGATTGAAAATAGATTTTTGCAAGAACAATGCCTGAAAAAACGACCTTTTTTGCCTGAAAAAGAGAGCGGCGGGATCATTCCCGCCATTCACGCCGCATCGCCCGGGAGCGCTGACGGCCCCCTATTTTGTACGGGATCCCGGTTTTGTCCGGTCCATCAGCCATTCGGCGAATTCCGGCTCGATCTCGCGCAGCGGATCCATCACGAACGATCGGTTTGCCGCCTCGGGGTGAGGGATCTTCAAATCGGGCAGGGCGATCGTTTCGTGTCCGAACAGGATGATGTCGAGGTCGAGCGTTCGCGAGACGTGATGCGCATGGTCGTTCGGACGCCCGTTGTCAGCCTCGATTCTTTGACAGAGACGAAGCAAAGCTGCAGCCGTGCCATCCCAGAAGCCGGACAGCGCGGCATTCGTGAACTCCGCCGCGCCCGGCTCGCAGCCGACGGGAGCGGTGCGGATCAGAGACGAAAAACGCCGGATACGGAATCCGGCGTCGGAAAGGGCTTCACGGGCCCGACGGAAGGCATCGGGGACGTCCCCGAGATTTCCGCCGAGCGCGATGACGCAGAGCGTTTCCGGCATCAGCAGTCGAACGTGAAGGCGTTGAACGCGTTGACGGCGGCGGCGATCTCCTTGACGAGGTCGGCCGGGATGGCGCTTTCGGCGTTCACGGCGAGGATCGAGTGGGAATTCTCGAGGCTGTGCGGGGCGCGGACGTCGGTGATGTTGATGTTGTTCTGGCCGAGGAGTCCGGTGATCTTGCCGATGATGCCGGGGGCGTCTTCGTATTCGACGAAGAGGTAGTTTCCGGCGGGATGGATGTAGATGCCGTCGAACGAGTTGATGCGGGAGACCATGAGGCGTCCTTCGGCGATGGTGCCGCGGATGGAGATGCGTTCGGAGCCGGCGATGAAATCGAGCGTGATGGCTTCGCCGTAGTGCTTGCTCTCGTCGACATCGCGGACGACAAACTGGATGCCGCGGGATTCGAGGTATTTCAGCGCCTCGTCCGCGCCGCTGAAGGCGTCGAACTGCGGGCAGATGGCGGCGGTGACCGGGGCGATCATCCACTTGGAGAACTGGTGGAGCTTGCCGTAGCAGCTGAGCTCGATCTTGGAGATTGCGCGGCCGTTCAGGTACGCGGCGCCGAGGCCGGCGAGCACGGAGGCAAGCTTCTGGTAGTTTTCGTCGAGGCCGTCCGGCACGCCCTTGTTCACGACGCAGGCGGTCACGCCGTCCTCGAAATAGGCGACGGTCTGGTCGGCGGCGCGCTTGGCGGCGAGGAAGTTGGCTTCCTTCGTGCTGGCGCCGAGGTGCGGGAGCATGATGTCGGCGATATCGGCCACGGACTTGTCGCCCGCGGCGTCCTTCGCGTAGACGTCGTTGCAGAAGATGAGGTCCTTTTCCTGCTTGGCGGCGCGGATGGCTTCCTCGTCGACGATGCCGGCGCGGGCGCAGTTCACGAGCATGGCGCCCTTCTTCATGAGGCCGAGCAGCTTGGCGTTGACCATGCCGCGGGTCTTGTCATTTTCCGGGATGTGCAGGGAGACGATGTCGGACTGGGCGAAGACTTCCTCGACCGTGCAGAGCTGGGCGCCGAGGTGGGCGGCCAGGTCGGCGGACAGGATCGGGTCGTAGGCGAGGATCTTCACGTCGAAGCCGGAGAGGCGTTTGATGAGCAGGCGGCCGATGTTGCCGAGGCCGAGGATGCCGACGGTCTTGCCGGTCAGTTCGCGGCCCATGAAGCTCTTCTTCTCCCATTTGCCGGCGCGGGTGGACTGGTCGGCGGGGACGAGCTTGCGGTAGGCGGCCAGGATCAGGGCGATGACTTCCTCGGCGACCGCGTTGGAGTTCGCGCCCGGGGTGTTCATCACGTCGATGCCGAGCTTGCGGGCGTGGCGGATGTCGATGTTGTCGAAACCGGCGCCGGCGCGGACGACGAGCTTCAGGTCCTTCAGTCCGTCCATGATCTCGGGCGTGACCTTCTCGCTGCGGACGATGATCGCGGAGGCGTCGGAGTTTTCGGAGGCCAGATCGGCCAGCTGCACGTCCGGGTTCTGGACCACGGTGAAACCGTGTTCGCTCAGGATTTTTTCAACGACCTTGTCGAGTTTGGTGGGAATGAGGACTTTTCTCATGCTTGTCTCCTTGTGCACTCTCGCGCACGGTTGCGGTTGCTCCAAAAGTTTTTTGGAGCATATAATATACACCGTAAATGCCGAAGTTTCCACCCCCCATCCGTCAAATAGTCCGGTTTCCGCCTCGAAAAAGGACGGAAAAATGGGGCTCGGGCGACAAACGAAAGGATTCCGCTGCCGCCGTCAGATGCCGAAACGATCCTGCCGCATCAATTCCTCGTCGCGGAAATCCGTGCCCGGGGCGTAACCCTCCAGCGGCAGGACGAGTGTGTGGAGCGCGTCCAGGATCCAGTCCGGTTGCGGATAGTAGCTCTTTTCCAGTTCGGGACAAGGCGAAATCTCGTTCGGAGCGCCGATCACGACGGGCGGTGCGTCGAGGTCGTCAAAGCAGTACCGTGCGATACGCGCGGCGAGCGTCTGCGGCCAGGAACCGCGTTCGCAGGCGTCCGACACGATCAGGATGCGTCCGGTCTTCCGCACGGATCGCACCACAAGCTCGAAGTCGAACGGCACGAGCGACCGCGCGTCGATGACCTCGGCGGAAAGATGGAACTCGCGTTCGAGGCGTTCCGCCGCCCGGATGGCCGGATAGAGCGCCGGGCCGATCGTCAGGATCGTGAGGTCGTTTCCGGCGCGCTTCACGTCGGGCGTCCCGGGCGGGATCTCGTAATCCTCCTCAGGCACGCCGCCGGCATGGAACATCTCCGGCATGTCGTACAGGCGCTGGCTTTCGAAAAACACCACGGGGTCGGTCCCCGCGAGCGCCGCCGCCAGCATCCCCTTCGCGTCGTACGGAGTCGCCGGATAAACGACCTTCAGTCCGGGGATGTGCGTGCAGAGGGCCGTCCAGTCCTGCGCGTGCTGGGCGCCGTATTTCGCCCCCACGGAGACGCGCAGCACCACGGGCATTTTCAGCATCCCCGCCGACATCGCCTGCCATTTCGACAGCTGGTTGAACACCTCGTCCCCGGCGCATCCGATGAAGTCGCTGTACATGAGTTCGATCAGCACGTGCCCGCCGCACATCCCGCAGCCGACCGCCGTGCCGACGATCGCCGCCTCGGAAATCGGCGCGTTGAAGAGCCGGTGGTACGGCAGGGCCTCCGTCAGCCCGGTGTACACGCCGTACGCGCCGCCCCAGTCGCGGTTGTCCTCGCCGTAGATAATGAGCTTGTCATCGGCGTAAGCCCTGCTCAAAACGGCCTCGAACAACGCGTCCCGCAGCGTGAACACTTTCAGTTTGGAGACCGGCTTGCCCGCGGCGTCCAGGTAAAACCTCGTTTTCTCCGCGAGCTTCTTCCGCCTCGCGTTCCCCTCGATCGGCTGCGTGACGTCGCGCCCGATTTCCGCCGGATGCGCCTCGCTTTGCCCGTTCGAGAAATTATACTTGCGGAACGCGTCGGGTTCACGTTCAGGATCGGGACGCGGCGAGGTCGTCGTGTCCGCCGCCAGACGCGTGAGGCGTGTGACATGTTCGACGATCCGGGCTTCAATTGCCTCGAATTCCGCAGACGGAACAAGTCCCGTCGTTTCCAGGTTCTTTCGCATCGCCGGGATCGAGTCCGCCTTGCGCCATTCTTCGATTTCCTCCTGGGAACGGTACGAATTCGCATCCGTGGCGGAGTGCCCTGCGTAACGGTATGTAATGGTTTCCAGGAAGACCGGGCCGCGGCTCGCTTCGATGAGCGCGCGTTTCCGCCGGAAAGCGTCGATCACGGCCAGCGGATCGTAGCCGTCGATGCGCTCCGCATGCATGGCTTCCGGGTTCACCCCGGCTGCCACCCGTGCGGCGTATCCGTATGCCATCGTCTCGCCCGAGGTCTGCCCGCCCATGCCGTAGCAGTTGTTGATGCAGTTGAAGATGACCGGCAGGCCGCCGCGGTATCCTTCCTCCCACAGCATGTTGAACTGGTCCATGGCGGCGAAGTTCATCGCCTCCCACACGGGGCCGCGTCCGAGCGCGCCGTCCCCGAAATTGCACACCACGAGCCCGCCGCTCCGAGTGACTTTCCGGTACAGCGCCGCGCCTGCCGCGATCCCCGCCGAACCGCCCACGATGGCGTTGTTCGGGTAGATGCCGAACGGCGGGAAGAAGACGTGCATGGAGTTTCCGTGTCCACGGTTGAACCCGTTCGCGCGTCCGAAGACCTCGCAGATGAACCCGTAGAGCAGGAAATCCGCCGCGAGCTCGCGGATGCCGTTCCCGCGGCTGTTCTTCTCCACGACGCGCAGGATGTCGGACCTTGATTTCATGATACCGTCGAGTTCATCCTCGCTCAGCGTCCTGATTGCGCGGAATCCGCGCGCCAGAAATTCGCCGTGGCTCCGGTGCGACCCGAAGATGATGTCGTCGTTCTTGAGTGTGAACGCCATGCCGACGGCCGCGGCCTCCTGTCCGGTGGAGAGGTGTGCCGGTCCTGTGTAGCAGTATTCGATCCCGTTGTAGTTTTTGACCGTGCGGACGCCGTAGATCATGGTCTCGACCTCGCGGATGTACCGCATGTCGAGGTAGATCCCCTTCAGTTCCTCCGGCGAAAACTCTTTGAGTTCCTCCTCGAAGGATTTGTCATACCGGTTCAGCGGGATTGCCGGCATTTCCAGCTGCCCCGTCCGCCTCAAATCCGCAGGATGGATGATCTGTGTCTTCGGCATCGCGTCCGCCCCGGTGTTAAAGCTCCGTCAGTGCTGCGTCGCGCAGGACTTCCGCCACGGTCGGATGCGGGAACACCGTCTGCGCGAGGTCGGCGGCGGTCATGTGCTGACAGATCGCCACGGCCATCGCCGGAATGATTTCGGAGGCCGGATTGCCGACCATGCACGCGCCGAGGATGTGCTTTCCCTCGTCCAGCACCAGTTTCATGATGCCGTTGCCGCCCTCGTTTTCCGCCTGGTACCGGCCGCTGAAAAGAAGCGGCAGTTTGACCGTCTTCACGTTTATGCCTTTTTCTGCCGCGGTCTCCTCGGTCTCGCCGACGGACGCCGCCTCGGGATTCGTGTAGATGACCGACGGGATCGCGTCGTAGCGCATTGCGTCGTCCACGCCACGGATCACGTTCACTGCGACTTCCGTCTCGCGGTACGCCGTGTGCGCCAGCATGGAGACGCCGTTCACGTCCCCGGCCGCGAATACGCCCGGCACGTTCGTCCGCATTTTTTCGTCCGTACGGATTCCGCCGTTCGCGCCGAGCTCGATCCCGAGCGATTCCAGCCCGATCCCCTCCACGTTCGGCCTGCGTCCTGCCGCGACCAGGATCTTGTCCGCTTCGAGCTCGAATGCGTCTCCGTTCGGTTTCACGCCGCGGACATGCCCCGCCTCAATTGACTGGATCCGGCTTCCGGTCAGGAATTCGACCCCGCGCGCCGTGTAGTTCCGCTGGAGCAGCGCCGCGACGTCGCGGTCGATGCGTCCGCCGATGCGGTCGAGCATCTCGACGACCGTTACGTCCGACCCGGCGGAGTTGAAGTACGAAGCCATTTCCAGACCGATCGCGCCCGCGCCCATCACGACGAGCTTCGACGGTATCTCCGTCATCGACAGGATTTCCCGGTTCGTGACTGCGAATCCGTCCGCGAGCGCTTCCTGCAATCCGGGGATCGGCGGGACCGCCGCGGAAGAGCCGGTCGCGATCAGAACGTTTTTCCCGGAGAACCGCCAGCCGCCCCCCTCTATCACGAATTCGCCCGCCTCGTTTCTGCCGGCAAGAACGCCCTCTGTGCGCACGACCTCCGCACGGGCTTTCTTCATCTGCATTTCCACGCCCGCGACGAGCTTTTTCACGATCCTGTCCTTGCGCGCCACCACGAACGCATGGTCCAGCGCCGCTTCCTTCGACGTTACGCCGTATTTCGCCGCGCCGCCCTTCGCATAGTCGTACAGTTTCGCCGAATACAGCATCGTTTTGGTCGGGATGCATCCTTCGTTGAGGCAGACCCCGCCCAGCGTTTTCCCTTCGAAGATGGCCGTGCTCAGCCCGAAATGTCCGGCGCGTTCCGCCGCGCGGAAGCCCGCGGGCCCGCCGCCCAGGATCAGCAGATCGTATGTCATGTTTTCTGTCCTTATGTGAGGTTGTCTTTCTGGTTTTTAAAGGTTCGTTCCGCCCGGTTCGAGCCGAAGTGCGAGTTCGTTCAGGAATTCTGCCGCACAGAGCATGTCGACGCCTGCTCGGTCATAGGCGAGCGTCAGGCGGATTGCCGGATACAGCTCGATTCCGCCTTGTTTGTTCCGTCCTGCCTGCATGGTGACCGCCCCGATCCCGAGCGCGCAGAGTTCCGGCGGCGTGAGCTCCGGCGTGAAACAGTCCACGCCGCATCCGCCCAAATCCGCCACGGTGAACGTCCCTTCCTGAAATTCCTGCGGCTTCGAGGTGAACCGCCTGCATCGTTCCGAGGTGTTGCGCATCAGGATTGCAAGCTCATTCAGCATGTATGTCTCCGCGCACCGGATGACCGGTTTCAGCGTGCCGGACGGTGATTTCACGGTCAGGCGCAGATGCACGGTGTTGTACTCGTAGATGCGGTCGCCGTGGCGCCGCGCGTTCAGTTCGGGCGTCCGGAGCAGAAGCCGCGCCAGTTCATGGCAGACTGCCGCGCCGGGCGTGAGCTTGTTCTGAGGTGTGCATAACGCCAGGATCTTCCGGGCGTCGACCAGCCTGCCGACAAATCCGGCCTGCCCTGTCCCTTCCACAGAAACCGGCCTCATGTCGATGCGGTTGTCAACCGTCAGCTGACGTCCGGGCCAGATGCCGGATACTTTCCGTTCCGATTCATTGCCGGTCCGGTTTGCATGAACCGTATTCAGTACGTCGCGTTCGATGATTCTTCCCCCCGGCCCGCTTCCCGGTCCAATGGAATTCACGTCCACGTTGAGCTCGTCGGCCTTTTTTCTCGCACGAGGTGAAATATTCCATTTTCCATTCATGCCGTTTTGAACAGAACCATGTTCCGTTTTGAGTTCCGTATGACCGTCGCGCTGGATAACTGTTTTCGCTTCGGTTCGGGGGTGCGGTTTCACATCCGGCGTTTCCAGTTCGCGCAGCATCGTTTCCAGTTCGGATTCGTGGAAGTCCCCGGAATCGGACATGATCCCGACCGGGCTCCCGACCGCGGCCTCCTCGCCTTCCCCGGTCAGGATCCGCACGAGAAACCCGTCCGCCTCCGCCTCGTACTGGAACGTCGCCTTGTCGGTTTCGAGCGAAAAGACGGGTTGGCCTCTGCTGACGCGATCACCCTCGCGCACCAGCCATTTGGACAGGATCGCGCATTCATCGGAGACGCCCATCTGAGGCATTCTGATCGTGCTCAGCATGATGAGGTCTCCCTGTCCGGCGTCGCGCCGCACTTGTGTCCGACGCGGCGTCTGATGGCTTCCCGTCTTTTTTTCATGGATGCTTCCTTTGCTATGCGAGCTTTTCCGTTTCCTATTAAATTTACCACAGATCACCCGGGAAGTCAATCACGGCCCGTGATTTATTTGTTTTTTCTGTTTGCCCGGTTCTGCATCACGCCCGGTTTCCCGCCCCGAAGCCGGCCGGTCCTGATGCCGCGGAACCGAAAAAGGACGGTATTTCGCGGGAAACAGTTCGGACCGGCCGTGAATTGCGCCTGATAATTAACCGTAGAATGCGCCTCAAGTATTTGTTTTTTCAGCAACTTTCATGTTATCTTACAAATGTCGATTCCTTTCGTTATTTCTTTCCGGAATCCGCCTGGCCTTCCTTGTTTTTGAACTTGAAAAACGGTATAGTATAACTGTTCCGCGCTTTTCGAACACGTCGTCATTCCTTTGAGTGCGGCGTGACATTTTCATCCACAGAAACCAGCCGGAGGGGGTGGCATCCATGTCGTGCCGTTATTCCAATGCCAAATACATGACGATCGCGGAACTGATCACCAGGAGATTGCGCGCCGGAGATTTTTCGGGAGAGGAACAATTCTACAGCCGGGACGAACTGGCACGGGCGTATCATATTTCGCCCGGAACCGCCCGCGCCGTGCTGCGCGTGCTGGAGGACCGGGGTATCATCGCGTGCCGGAAAGGAAAACGGCCGGTTCCTGCGGACGTCAATGCCGGTTTCAGCGCGCCGCCGGTCTGCCATCCGGTCTTCTTCCGGGATTCCTTCATGGCGGAGACGCCGGAATATGACTACCTGACGTACTGCGTGCGGAACATCATGGTGCCCCGGCAAATCCAATTGCGCGAATACGGACCCGGCTGGCCGGAAGACGAGGCGTCCGCCGGGCTTTCCTCCGGAGACGTCGTGATCATGTTTCCCCCGCTGTGCGGAGGAAACAGCGCGCATGAGAGGAAGCCGGCGGCCCCTTCGGCGGCCGTACGGATCGAACTGCTCATCGACCGGACGGGATGCAACGCGGTGTCCGTCTTCACGCGGAAAGCCGGGCTTGACTGCCTCCTGCATCTGATCCGGCACAACGTCGCTTCGGTCGTCCATGTGACGTCCGGCCATCCGGCGTTTTCGTGGTTCCGGTATCTCTGTACGCCGGGCCTGCTTCAGGAATACATCCCGAAATGCGAAATAAGCACCCTTGCGTTCGACGGCGAACTTGAGATGTTTTCCGGTTTCCTGCTGGATTCGGTTCCCGCCCCCGCGACGCCGGATCACGCGCCCGTCGCGGTCCTGATTGACGATCCGTATTTGTCCGACTGCCTGTCCGGCGAGATACGGGGCGGCACGTTCCGTCCGCCTTCCTGGTGTTCGTACGCCGGTTCGGCGTTCAACGAACGCATCATGGCGTTTCCGTATCTGGACCTGAAGCTGGACGAGCTGGCGGCGTCGCTTCTTCGGACGGCGTCGTCGAAAGCGGAGAACCCGGCCGCCGATCTGGCCTGCGAGTTCCACCTGGTCCAGTTCAGGAACCCGGGGCCGGACTGAAGGTGAGGGGGGAAGACGGAAGGGACGTCACACGCCACGCCGAAACGCCGCCGGAAACATAGACCGCGTTCATCCGCCCTGTGCGCCGCGTCCCGCGGCATCCGGCTCAACCGCGTTTCTTCGCGATGATGCGGTCCTTGAAACGGAGGTCGAGGGAACGTTCGTCCTCGTGGTTCCGGATCGTGGACTCCAGCTTGGGCAGAAGACGCCCGAAAATGTCGTCGCGGAGCTGTTCCTCGCGGACGCGCAGCGGAATCAGTACGGTGAATGCGCCCGGATCGTTCCTGTAGAGGAGGTCGCACTGGATGAAATCCGGAGAGATGTAGATGAATTTCGGATGAACGTCGGTAAACTCCAGGCGCGTGAGGCGGATGAAGTCGAGGACGGTGCGGATGGAAGAATCGGAGAGCACCTCGCCGCGCCGGAACGGATCGGCTTCCTTCGAGGCGCGGACGGCGGACGGCTTGCAGGAGAGCGAGGGCAGCGAGCCGGAGACGTCGTAGTAGGCGGATTTGTCCAGCACGGTCGCGGACTCGTCGATGTAGAACCCCGTGCCGAGGTTCGCGACGGGAATGCGTTCGTGCAGCTCGAAAATCAGCTGGTCGGGCAGTACGCGGCGGATGTCGGCGCGTTCGAGTTCCGGAATCTCCGTGCGGAGTTTCGACGCCATCGCCGCCAGGTCATATTCCTCCTTCCCCGAAAACATCGGAGTTTCGCCCGGCCGGATCCGGAGGATCGAGAGGATGCGGTCCATGCGGGCCTGCCGTTCGTCCGGGTCGGCGGGGCTCCAGTACCCGGAATTCCCGGCGAGGCGGATGCTGTTCACGACGAGGCGCGGATTGTTCGGGAAAAGCACGAGGAATGCGAACCACAGAAGCACGACTGTGATCAGGGGTATGCAGACGGCGAGGCAAAGCCCGATCCAGAACTTGGCCTTTTTCGAGAGGCCCGGACGGGAAGACGGTTTCAAATCATCAGAGACTGGCGGAGAAGGTTTCACTGGCGTCACCGGAAAACATAGGGGTCCAATATATCAGGCTATTTTAATATAACGCACGTCGGGAAAAATGCGAACGGAAAAAGACGAAATCCGGTTTTTTTCTGAAAGACCGTTCCGACGTCGTTGCGTGATTTGCGCCGGACGCGGAAGTCGATCTTCCGCTGCCGTTCGTGGTCGAATCGGAGGAGACGGACCACAGCCGGAAGAAATCGAGAAGGAGCCCGCGGGTGTTTGGGAAAAAGGCCGGAAAGAATGAGAAAGAGACCGGCGGTGTTTTTGGAATGACCGGCGGGAGTTGGAGAAGGGGCCGGAGACCCTTTCCCGCGCATACATGCAAGTTTCAGTTAAAACCGGTTCCTTTTAACTGAAACTTGAAAAGTTTTCGATCATATTCACGCGGGCATCATCCGGCGAAAGCCGAGCGAAGAGGAGTGTGTTCGCCATAAATACATGGAAAAGGCTTGAACTGGGAAAAAAAGATGATATATTATTGTCGGAACTATATTCGGAGGCGGACCGCCGGTTATCCGGCTGCGGACGCAAACGGGGAACCAGGCAGCGTCGAGGGAGAACACTCCAGCATGAAAAAGACACCGCAAACCGGAAAAGACAACGGATCGAGGATCCGGCGGTGGGTGTCGTTCCACATGACGCGCCTGTTCGACCAGTGGTCGCTCAACGCATTTTTCTTTCTGATCTTCCTGAAATTGCTCCAGCTGTGCAAGCTGCTGGGCGCGAAGCCGACCGAAAACGGCTGGCGGAAGGTCACGGGGATCTTTCTGAAGGGCGACATTTCCAAGTTCATGCTTGGCATCTTCCGCGTGACGCCGTATCCGTCCGATGAACTCCCGCAAAACATTGGCGAGGCGAAGGAACGTTTCCTTCAGAGGTTCGCCGTTTTTCTGCTGGAGCACAGGGAACTTCACTGGGCCATCATGCAGAAGACGTTCCGCCTGCACCGGCGCCGCCTTACGGAAACCGACCTGCTTGAGGTGGAGTTCCGGGCGGACGGCACGCTGGAAAACGCGCGGATCGTGCTTGATCCGCGGTATCCGCCGTCCGCGGCGCTGTCAGAAAAAGACATCGACACCCTCCTTTCCTTCTTTGTACGGACGCACAACCGTCTGAACGGGGGGACCGATCCGACGCGTGCCCGGAAACTGTACCGGGCCGTCAAGCGCCGCGTGCTGTATCTGAATGCGGCCAACCTCGCGAAACGCATGGAGGCCATGCGCCTGCTCCGGCGCATGATGAACGCCTCCTGCGTGACGTTCCTGCCTCTGCCGGAAGGCTGGTCCGAGGCGGAAATCCAGGCGGAGCGTCTGAAAACGCCGGACGTGACGGTGTACCGTCATCCGGGCTGGGGTCTGCTGAACGTCTTCGTCCGCATCCATCCGCGGCTCGGCGAGGCGGACCTGTGGATCCAGTATCACCATGTCCCTGTGGACGGCCTGGCGATGCAGGAGGTCCTGACCGAACTGAAAACCGAATGGGGCGAGGCTGGAAAGATGAACTTCCCCGCCCCGGGAAGTCCTGCGGCCGCGGTCGAAATCCAGGAGACGCCGCATAAGGGGCTGTTTCGCGCGAGGGCGTTCTTCCGGTTCGACGGCCTGCTGGAGCTGAGGCGGCGGATCAACCTGGCCTATGCGGCAGAGATGCGCGGCCCGGCGACGATCGCCGGCATGATTCTCTGGGGGCTGGCGAAGTCGCCCCAGTTGAATGACGCCAAGATGCTGTTTCCGGTCGACGTGGAGCCGGGGCAGGCCGCGGACAGAAATCCGCCGCAGCGGTTCGAACGTGAGCTGAGCCTCGTTTTCATCCGTCCGTCCGACTACATGACGCCCCTCGAAAAGATGGGCGGGTTCGTGCTCTTCCAGCGGGAATTCAACCGCAGGCTGAAGAAAACGCGCTACCGCTGCAGCGAGACCTACGAGATGATCGAGCTGCTTTCGATGATCCATCCGCTCTTCTACTACTACGCAAAATATCTCATGCCGAAGGAATTCCACGACGTCGTCGGCACATTCGGGCTTTCCGTGCTCCGCCATGCGGAAGTCTTCATCGCGCCCGTCACCGACCTCCAGATCCGCGGGTTCCTGGCGTTCGGGCGGATGGACATGCCGTGCGAAGGAGGCGGGACGGCGGGCTGCGTAAGCATCTGCGGCACGCGGGAGCAGATCGAGGCGTACCTGGCCGCGCTGGAGCGGATTTCGGGCGATTACGAAAGCTTGCTGGGCAAGCAGAATCTTATAATGGAAGGTGAAAAACCATGAAACTGAAACGTTTGTCCGGGCTGGTCCTGACCGCGGCGGCGGGAATGCTGCTCATGTTTGCGTTGAACGCATGTCAGCCGGACGCGGTCGGCTCCTACCAGTCGCCGCTGACGCCGACGGAGACGATTTTCAGCCAGGCGACCAGGCGCTCCCTGGCCTACGAGGGCGTCCGCCGGAATCCCGTAATCCTGATCCACGGTCTGCTGGGCGCACGCCTGGAGGATCCGGCGACCGGCAAGGAGTTCTGGGGGACGTTTTCGCCGACGCTGCCGGGCCGTGACAGCCTGAAACTCCTGTCCATACCGATGAGCTGGGGAAAGCCCCTGAGCGAACTCTCCAACAACACGCGGGCGTCGTTCCTGCTGGATTCCGTTTCCGTCAACCTGATCGGACTGGAATTCTCCATGGCCGCCTACGGGCCGCTCGTCAACACGATCAAGGAGGCGGGCTATGTGCAGGAAGGCTCGAAAGAGCACCTGGAGGACAGACGCTGCCCGACGCTCTTCGTGTTTTTCTACGACTGGCGGCGGAGCATCTCCGAGAACGCCGTCGAGCTCGGAAAGTTCATCCGTGCCAAACAGGCAATGCTGAGCGGAGAATACCGGGTCCGCTACGGCGCGGTGCCGGACCCGGTAAGGTTCGATCTCATGGGGCACAGCATGGGCGGGCTGGTCGCGCGGTACTACATGCGGTACGGGGAGACGCCCCTGCCCGAAGAAGGCGCCCCGGATCCGGTCATCACCTGGGCCGGCGCGAAAAATGTCGGCAAGCTCATTCAGATCGGGACGCCGAACAGCGGTTATCTTGATACCGTGGTCGAGCTGGTGAACGGCCTGCGGCTCCAGCCCGGCGCCCCGCTCTACCCCGCCGCCGTGATCGGGACCTTCCCCTCCTACTACGAGATGATGCCGTTCCCGCCGTTCGCTGCCGTGCGGAAAGCGATCCCCGGCAAGACGGAGGAGGAGTCCATCGCCCGGGGCGAGGCGGTCGATCTGTACGACTTGGACACGTGGATCAAGTATAAATGGGGGCTCGCGAATCCCGACTGCGACGACGATCTGCAATGGCTCCTGCCGGACGTGAAAACGGCTGCGGAACGGCGCTATGTGGCGCTGGAACATCTTCAGAAATGCCTGGCTTCGGCGAAGCGCATCGCGTCCATGCTGTCGACGCCGGATCCGAAGGATTCCGACGTCTTCCAGATGATTTTCATCGGCGATTCCGTGCCGACGTCTTCGGTTGCGCTGGTCGATGAAAAGGGCGGTCTGCGCGTGGTCCGGTACGATTCCGGCGATGGCAAGGTGCCCGCCGTGAGCGCACGGGCCGATCTCCGGAATCCGGACAGCCGGGGAGCGTGGGGGCCGAGGATGGAGTCGCCGGTGCGCTGGAAAGGCGTCATTCATGTGAGCGGGGCGCACATGGGCATCACGATGGCCACCGATTTCCTGCACAACATGCGGTTCTATCTGGTGCAGATGCCCGGCGCAGACGAGGAATGACACGGGGGCTTAGAAGCGCTTGCTCTGACGGAAGAAGCACATCTCGTGGCAGCGCGGACAGCGGACGATATGCTCGCGGTCGTCGCGGGCCAGGAACGTGAGGTTGCATTTGCTGCAAAGGAAAAGGCGGTCCTTCACGACGGAATCGCTCGAGTTGTTCTTGCGCTTGCGGAGCTCGTCGCAAATCCACAGCAGCGCGATCACGAAAAACCAAGTGGCGAAGTACCACACGAAAATACGGTCGAGGGGGATCGGGATCATCGGACGGACGCCTCCTTCCGCAGTGCTTCGGCGGACCACACGACCCGGCAGACTCCGCCGCCGGTCTTCAGCCCGGCGGGACAGTCGGACGAGTTCAGGAGCGTGTCGAGCCAGGCGCGCGCTGCCAGATCAAGCTCGGCGACGCCGCAGGATCTTTCCAGCACCGCTTCGTAGGGGAGGTCGCGCAGAACGGGGGCCTTTATAAGAAAAACGGACTGATCCGGAGGACGCTGCCGCCGCATGATGCGTTCCTCCGCGGCGCCCAGGTGGAACGCCGGAAAGACCACGCCCGAAGAGGAGGACGCCCAGTAAGGGTACGCGGGCGTCGCCGCCGGGATTTTGTCCGGATCGTCGTCCGGGACGTCGGGAAGAAGCGGACGGCTGGCCGCCGCCGGCGAAATCAGGGGCGCCGGCGTCACGGCGGGATACTTCGCCGGAAGCGGAAGCTCGTACGGAGCTTCGGGGCCGGATTCGTCCCGTGCCGTGCGGAAGAAGGAAAAACCGACCTCCTCCGGCGGATGCAGGAACGAAACCGGGTCGTAGGCGTCAACCATCTTCAGAAAATCCGGATCCGATTTCAGGACGCGGGACGAGACGAACTGGGTGGTCCGGTCGGCGCGCG
Organism: Lentisphaeria bacterium; assembly: GCA_017963105.1. GTDB lineage: Bacteria > Verrucomicrobiota > Lentisphaeria > Victivallales > UBA1829 > UBA1732. The sequence goes on along the minus strand of JAGCTY010000122.1, from coordinate 7,125 downwards.
GGACGGCGTTTCCGACCGGTTCCGGCTTCAGCGGAGTAAAGACCGTGAGCAGGGCCAGATGGACCAGAAGGACTGCCGCGCCCGCGGCCAGGAGCATGGGGCGGCGGAGGCGTTCCGGCGGCGGCGATTCGTCGACCGGGAGCAGAAAGCTTTGTACTGGGGCGTCCGTCATGATTCAGGCTCGGTGAAACTGGTCGTCCTGCCGCGCTGCGGGCCGGCGGACATGAAGAGGGCGTTGACGTTCAGCTCATCGGCGACGGACAGGACCGCGGCGACGGCGGTGAGCGGCGCATGGACGTCGCAGCGGATGATGATCCGTTCCTTGTCCGGCTGGAATCCGCGCGCGTTCAGGGATTCGGAGAGCTGGCGTTTCAGTTCGTCCGCGTCCTGGACCGCGGCGTCGTTGAAATAGATGCGGCTGTCCTTGTCGATGGTCACGACATAGCTGCGCGAAGTGTAGAGGAACCTGCCCCCGGTCCTGGGGAGTTCGACCTCGACGCCGCGGAGCGGGACGAAGTTCGAGCTGAGCATGAAGAAGACGAGGAGGATGAAGAAGACGCAGAAATACAGGACCAGACTCGGCAGGCCGCTGAAGATCTTGAGCTTGGTCTTTACCTGGATCGGGGCTTCATTCGGCATGGTCGGACCCGCTTTCCTTCGTGTGGTGGCGGAAGAAGTACATGATCTCGGCGGAGGCCTTCTCCATGTCCGTGCAGAAATCCTGCACGCGGGAGACCAGGTAGTTGTAGGCGATGTGGCACGGGACGGCGACGGAGAGGCCGGCGGCCGTGCAGAGGAGGGCCTTGTACACGCCCTTGGAGAGTTCGGGGAGGGTCGTCACGGCGGCGTCCGGGTTGGCCGTGATGGTCTGGAAGGAGTCCACGAGACCGAGCACGGTGCCGAGGAGGCCGAGCAGGGGCGTCACGTAGGCGAGCGTGGCGAGGATGTTGAGGCGGGATTCCAGCCGCGGCACCTCGATCAGCGTCTGCGTGGCCAGGGCGTCGCGGATATCGTCGCCTTCCTTGTAGGCGCGGATCGCGCTGGAGAGGACGCGCGGGACCGGGCCGGGCGAATTGTCGCACAGCGTGATGGCTTCGATCATGCCGTCGCGGCGCAGCACGTTGATCAGGCCGGTGACGATTTCGCTGACGTTCATTTGGGCCCGGTAGAATTCGAACCATTTCTGGATGAAGATGAAAGCGGCAATCAGAGCGCAGATGCCGATGAGCACGATCACGGGACCGCCCTGCTGAAGCATGGACAGATATTTCATGATTTGGATGACTCCGGAGTGGTGGTTGTATTGGAAGACGCCGGGATCGCCGGCTGATACTGTTTCTTGCGGAGGGCGCGGACCCGCTGGCGGACCGAGGCCGGGTCGGCCGTGCCGGTCTGTTCCAGCCACTGGAGCGCGGAGACGGCGGCTCTCACGTTGGGGATGGACGGGTCTTTGTGCGCGAGGGATTCAAGCGCGTCGACGGCGCGGAAGATCCAGAACGTTTCCACCGGCCTGGACGCGGCATCCTTCGCGGGAACCAGGAACTGCATCTCGTTGAAGCGTTCGAACGCCTCCTTTTCACTGCCGGCCTTCCAGAGGGCCTGGCCTGCCTTGTAGATGGCCATGGCGCGGTATTCGGGCCGCAGGTTATCAATCTTCAGGAGCGCCTCGTATTTTTCGGCGGCCAGACGACATGCTTCGGCGGACGGGAAGACGACTTCCGGTTCCGCGGGTGCTGCCGCGTCGTTCGTTTTGGCGTCGGTATCGGCGGGCTTCGCCGCGGCGTCGGCGGATTTGGCCGTTCCGGCGGGCTGTCCGGCGGCGGAAGGCTTCGTTCCGGTCTGCGATGCGGGTTCCGGCTTCTGCTGTGCCTGGGAAGCCTCGGACGGCGTTTCCTTCGGTTTTGCCGGTTCGGCTGCCGGACCCGTCGCAAGCGCATAGATGCAGTCGGCGGCGGAACCGAGCGCGGCCTGTTCGAGCAGTGTGCCGGGAACGGCTTTCGCGGCGGCCTCGTATTCCGCGCGGGCCTTCACGAAATCGTTGGAGGCGCGGGCGATGTCGCCCCGGAGATAATGGGCGTCCCCCTGCAAAGAGGCGTCGGGTGCAAGCGCGTCGACGGCATCCAGGGCGGCAAGCGCGGACGGCAGGTCGTCGCGCTGATAGGCGATCAGGGCTTTTTCGTAGGATGCGCGGGCGCGGATTTTCGGATATTTCTCCTGGTTCAGGAGCTGGTCGACCGTGCTTTCCGCGTGCTGGACGGAGCCCGTGCCGCGGTAGTGTTCGGCGAGGCGCAGCAGGGCGGCCCCGGCGTATTCGGATTCGGGATCGTCCTCGATGAAGCGCCAGGATTCGCGTTCCGCGCCGACTTCGTCCCCGGATGCGTACAGCGCGTGGATCAGCCAGTAACGGCCCGGCCCGGTGACCGGGAGCGATGCGTAGTCCTGACGGAGCCTGCGGAGGCTTTCCGCCGCCCTGCCGGGTTCGCCGAGGCGGATTTGCAGCCGTCCGGCGGCGTAGAGCGCGGAGCCGCGGCGTTCCTGCGTCTCGGCCGTCTTCGGCGCGGTTTTTTCATAGTCCAGATAACTCTTAGCGGCGGACGCTGCGTCGCCGGTCTTCTCCTGCGCGATGGCGGAAAGGTACACGGCTTCCGGATCGATGTGATCCGGGTCCGCTTTGCGGAGCTCGGCGGCGGTTTCCAGAAGATCGGCGTAGAGTGCGGCCTCCAGCGAACAGCGCATGGCGTCCAGCATGGCTTCGGCGCGGTATTCCCCGGAGGATTCGCCGATGGCGCGGTAGAGTTTCGCGGCCTCGGCCGGCTTGCCCTCGCGCCAGGTGATGTTCGCCAGGTCCATCGCACGGGCGGATTTCTTCGCCGGGACCGTGTCGAACGCCGCAACGAACTTGCGGGCGGACGGGTACGCCTTTTCCGCCAGCATCATGTCGAGGAGCTTGCGGTAGACGGCCTCGCGGTCGGCGGCGGGAGTGTCCGTATCGGATATGCAGGTCAGGCATATCTCCAGGGCATCGTCCGGGCGGTTCGCCTGGAACAGGATGGACGCGATCTGAAGCTTGAAGTCCGGCGAGAGTTTGCTGTCCTTGAACACGGTCAGCATGTTCATGACCAGGTCGGCGGCCGTCTTCCGGTCCTGGAGGCGCTGGAACGCCCCGATCAGACGCGTCATGGCGTCGAACGCGTCCTCCCTGACGACGGCGAAGGAATAGGCCAGGTTGAACGCCTCCGCGGCGCGCCTGTAGTCCTCGCGTCTGGAGAATTCGTCGCCGATGCGGCAGGCCGCCAGAAAGAAGAAATTGTCCTTGCGCGGGGCGGAGATGGACTGGATTTTGTTCCATTCCTCCGCGACGGCGTCGATGCCGTCCCGCGAAAGGGTCAGGAAAAACCGCAGGATGCTTTTCGCGTCCGTGTCGGTGTCGGACATTTTTTTGAGCAGGTCGAACGCCTCGTCGTATTTGCCGAGCGAGGCCAGGGACAGCGCCTGGCGCTCCAGAGCGCGGCGTCCCAGCGACGTCTTGAGGCCGGCTTTCCCCGCGATGTCGCCGTAATATTTCGCGGCCGTTTCCTGGTCCCCTTTCAGTTCGGCGGCGAACGCCGCGCAGGAAAAGACCCGGAGCTGCATCGTGAAAATGTCCGGATCGTCCTTCCTGAGGCTGGGAAGGAGCCGCTGAAGCAGCTTGTCCGCCTCGTCGGCGCTGCGCCGGATCAGGGCGATTTCCGCCTGCCAGAGCGTGACGAGGTTCGGATCCAGCCGCGGGAATGCGGCACGGTATTCGTCCAGCAGTTTCGCCGCGGGCTCGGCGAGGTTCGCGAGGATCAGGGCATCGAGCTCGCACGCGTACGCGTTCTGGCGCGCTTCCGTGTCCCCGTTCTGCTCCGCTTTCGCACGGTACTGCCGGTAGAAACTTGCCGCCGCGCCGTATTCCCCGGCGGTTCGCGCCTGGTCGCCGGATTCCTTGTCCGGGTAGGACGGCGGATCCGTCAGGATTTCCGGTTTGATGGCGGCGTCCTGTTTCGCGGCGGATGTCCTGTCGGACTTGTTCTCCGCCGTCTGTGCGGCCGTGGCCGTGTTCGGTTTGCTTTCCGGTTTTGCGGCGGTTTCGGATTTTGCCGTCGGTTTGACCGTCCCGGCGGCCGGTGCATCCTGTGCGTCGGCCCGCGTCATACCGGAAACCAGCAGGAGCGATCCGACGAGCATGCAGACAAAAAACGCCCTCCCGGTACGGAAACCGGGAAGAAATCCCGCCGGATCCGAGGCCCGGCGGCTGTATGGAGAACGATTAAGCATTCGCCTCGCCGGAAGTTTCCGCCGGGGCTTCGGCGGCGTCTTCGGTCGCGACGCCGGCCTTCTGGGCGGCGATTTTTTCCTTGATCTTCTGGTAGATGGCATCGGCGAGCTCGGGTTTCTCGGCGAGGAGCGCCTTCACGGCGTCGCGTCCCTGGGCGAGCTGTTCGCTGCCGAAGGAGAACCAGGAGCCGCGCTTCTCGATGATGCCCATGTCGAGCGCGACGTCGATGATGGAGCCGATGCGGGAGATGCCTTCGTTCCAGTTGATGTCGAACTCGGCGACACGGAAGGGCGCGGCGAGCTTGTTCTTCACGACCTTGACCTTCGTGCGGGCGCCGATGGTTTCGCCGTTGGCGTTCTTGATGGCCTGAATGCGGCGGATGTCGAGGCGGATGGAGCAGTAGAACTTCATGGCGTTGCCGCCGGTGGTCGTCTCGGGGTTGCCGAACATCACGCCGATCTTCTCGCGGATCTGGTTGGTGAAGATGCAGCAGGTGCGGCTGCGGCTGATGGCGGGCGTGAGCTTGCGGAGCGCCTGGGACATCAGGCGGGCCTGGAGGCCCATGAAGGAGTCGCCGATGTTGCCTTCGAGTTCGCTCTTCGGCACGAGGGCGGCGACGGAGTCGATGACCAGCACGTCGACGGCGTTGCTGCGCACGAGCATCTCGGCGATGTTCAGGGCGTCCTCGCCGCAGTCAGGCTGGGAGATCAGCAGGTTGTCGATGTTCACGCCGATGCGTTTGGCGTAGGCCGGGTCGACCGCGTGCTCCGCGTCGATGAACGCCGCCGTGCCGCCCGCCTTCTGCGCGTTCGCGATCACGTGCATGCACAGCGTGGTCTTGCCGGAGGATTCGGGGCCGAAGATTTCGATGATGCGGCCGCGGGGCAGGCCCATGATGCCCAGCGCAATGTCGAGCGAGAGCGCGCCGGTGCTGATGACCGGGACATCGACGGTATGGTTGTCGCCGAGGCGCATGATGGAGCCCTTGCCGAACTCCTTCTCGATCTGCGCGAGGGTCACGTTCAGGTTCTTATCGCGGTCGGGCGCTGCGGCCGCCGCTGCGGTCTTTTTGGATTCTTTGTCCGCCATGGCTGGTGGATTCCTTTCCGGGTGAAAATGAAATTGTTAAATGTCAAGATCCTTCACGCCCGCGGCGTGGCGTTCGATGTACTCGCGGCGCGGGTCGACGGCATCGCCCATGAGGAGCGTGAAGATGCGTTCGGCCTCGACCGCGTCCTCCATCGTGACGCGGATCATTTTTCTGCGTGCGGGGTCCATGGTGGTCTCCCAAAGCTGTTCCGGGTTCATTTCGCCCAGACCTTTGTAGCGCTGAAGCGCGAGTCCTTCACGTCCCTGCAGCTTGATGGCCTCGAAAAGCTGTTCCATGGAGTTGACCGTCTTGAAGTCGTTCTGCGCGGCGGACGCGGCTGTCTCGGCGGACTTGGAATCGTCGGCGGACGCGCCGGTGCGGATGCGGTAAAGCGGCTCCGTGCCGTAGAAGATGTTCTTCGGATCGCCGCCGGACGCCGCGATCTCGCGTCCCAGCTCCTCGCATTCCTTGGACTCGTAAAGGCGCACGACGTCGATGGCGGGGTGCAGACCCAGCGGAGTGCCTTCGGGGAGGTCTTCCGGGATTTCGCGCGGCGGAAGACGTTTTTCCGCCTCGGCGATGACCTCAGCCTCCTCTTCCGGCGTGTACACGAACGTCTCGCTCACGGATCCGTCGTTCTCGTGGACGATCACCAGGTCGAACGGGAACACGCCGTCGCGCGCCAGCGTGAAGTATTTCTGCGGATCGACGCCGTGGCGGTGGAGCCCCTGCGTGACGGCGCGGGCTCTCGTCACATACGAGAAAATCCGCATGATGTCGTCCTGCGAAAGGGCGTTTCCGGCCATGTCGGAGACCTGCACGTCGCCGCAGCCGAGCTCGACCAGGTAGCGGTCCAGCTGCTCGTCGCTGTCGATGTAGCGTTCCTGCTTGCGCTTCGTGACCTTGTACAGCGGGGGCTTGGCGAGGTAGATGTGCCCGGCCTCAATGAGCGGGCGGAGCTGGCGGAAGAAGAACGTGAGGAGCAGCGTGGCGATGTGGGAACCGTCGACGTCGGCATCTGTCATGAGCACGATCTTGTTGTAGCGGAGCTTCTCCAGATGGCATTCGTCGTTGCCCACGCCGCATCCGATGGCCGCGATCAGCGACTGGATTTCCTTGTTCTCGAAAATGCGGTCCGTGCGAGCCTTCTCCACGTTCAGCAGCTTGCCGCGGATCGGGATGATCGCCTGGTACTTGCTGTCGCGGCCGCCCTTGGCGGAACCGCCTGCTGACTGACCTTCGACGATGAAGAGTTCGCAGATTTCCGGGTCGTTGGATTCGCAGTCGGCGAGCTTGCCGGGGAGGGAGAATCCTTCGAGGGCGCCCTTGCGCTGGACTTCCTCGCGGGCGCGGCGCGCGGCCTCGCGGGCCTTGGCGGCCACGATGGCCTTGTCGACGATCTGGCGGGCGACATCCGGGTTTTCCTCCAGGAAGGTGGAGAGGCACTCGCTGACGATGGAGTCCACGATGCCCTTGACTTCGCTGTTGCCGAGCTTGGTCTTGGTCTGGCCTTCGAACTGGGGGTCCGGAACTTTGCAGCTGATGATGGCGGTCAGGCCTTCCTTCATATCCTGCCCGGTCATGGGCTTGTCGCCCTTGATGAGGCTGGCGTTCTTCGCGTAGGTGTTCACCATGCGGGTGAGCGCGGACTGGAACCCGGTCATGTGGGTGCCGCCTTCGCCGGTGCAGATGTTGTTCGCGTAGCTGAAGATGTTTTCCTGGAACTCGGCGTTGT